>JANRKN010000138.1:0-20424 GCA_033763435.1 Planctomycetota bacterium | reverse complement strand
CTTCACCCGTGGCTACAGCCCTCGGCCCCGTTGGGGCCGGGGAAGAGAGCGATGACTCGACCGCTCGACCACTTTTCTGTTGGCTCGGAGAGCAGACCTACTCCGAGCCGACCGACCCCGAGCCGACCTCCCCAAACCCCGGTCGGCGTACCCTTGCCTCCCTATGTCGCAGCAGCCCAACTCTGGTCCTTCCGGTGGTTCCTCGGCGGGTCGGCCCGCGTCGGCGGACTTTGTCCCGCCCGTGCAGCCCGTCAAGCACTCGGCCCCCGCGGAAGAGAACCCCTACCGCTACACCGCGCAGGTCGCCAACCAGATCGAATCCGCCTGGCAGGACGCCTGGGCGCGTCAGGGCACCTTCCGCACGCCCAACCCGGGCGAGCCCGCCTTCGACCCGCGCCGGCCCAAGAAGTTCATCCTCGACATGTTCCCGTATCCCTCGGGCGTCGGGCTGCACGTGGGGCATCCGCTGGGCTATATCGCGACCGACATCTACGCGCGATACCTCCGCATGACGGGGCACAACGTGCTGCACGCGATGGGCTTTGACTCGTTCGGCCTGCCCGCCGAGCAGTACGCCGTGCAGACCAACACCCACCCGCGCGTCACGACCGAGCGCAACATCGCGACGATGCGCTCGCAGCTCAGGCGTCTGGGCCTGGGGCACGACGATCGGCGGAGCGTCTCGACAACCGACCCCGCGTACTACCGCTGGACGCAGTGGATCTTCCTGCAGATCTACAACAGCTGGTACGACCCGCGCGTGAACGCCGCGCGCCCGCTGAGCGAGCTCGTCGCGGCGCTGGAGTCAGGCAGCGTGCGATGTCAGACGCCCGGCCCCGCGTGGGCCAAGCGCGATGCCGCACAGAAGAAAGCCGAGCTGGATGCGCGCAGGCTCGCGTTCCTCGCGGAAGTGCCCGTGAACTGGTGCCCGCGGCTGGGCACGGTGCTGGCGAACGAAGAAGTCACCGCCGACGGCAAGAGCGAGCGCGGCAACTTCCCGGTCTATAAGCGGCCTCTGAAGCAGTGGATGATGCGCATCACCGCCTACGCCGACCGGCTCGCGGCGGACCTCGAAGGCCTCGACTGGCCCGAGCCCATCAAGCTGCTCCAGCGCAACTGGATCGGGCGCAGCGAGGGCGCGTACGTCGACTTTGCCGCGGGCGAAGGCTCGATCCGCGTCTACACCACGCGGCCCGACACGCTCCACGGCGCGACGTACATGGTCCTGAGCCCCGAGCACCCGCTCGTCGACGCGCTGACGACCGATGCCGCGAAGCCGACCGCGTTCAGGCAGGCGATCTTCCCGGGCGCGGTGGAGAGCAGCACGCCGCGCGCGAACGTCGCCGCGTACCGCGCGTTCGTCAAGAGCAAGACCGACCGCCAGCGCCAGGAAGCCAAGGACAAGACGGGCGTGTTCACGGGCGCGTACGCGGTGAACCCGGTCAACGGCAAGCGGATCCCGGTGTTCATCGCCGACTACGTGCTGATGGGCTATGGCACGGGCGCGATCATGGCCGTGCCCGCGCACGATGAGCGCGACCACGACTTCGCGAAGGCGTTCGGGCTCGAGATCGTCGAGGTCGTGTCCGCGCCTGCGGGCACCAAGGCCGAGGGCTGCTTCGCGGGCGAGGGCGTCGCGGTGAACTCGCCGGGGATCGATGGGCTCTCGACGTCCGAGGCCAAGCGCGCGATCATCGCGCAGCTGGAGCGTGAGAAGAAGGGTCAGGGCGCGGTGCAGTACAAGCTGCGCGACTGGCTCTTCAGCCGTCAGCGGTACTGGGGCGAGCCGTTCCCGGTGGTGTTCGACGAGCAGGGCTTTGACCACGCACTGCCGGAGGAGATGCTTCCGGTGCTGCTGCCCGAGCTGGACAACTTCCAGCCTGAGGCGAGCGACGACGCGGAGGCGCCGGTGCGCACGCCGCTGTCGCGCGCCGCGGCATGGGTGAACGCGGAGCTGGACCTGGGCCGGGGCCCGCAGCGGTACACGCGCGAGCAGAACACGATGCCCAACTGGGCCGGCTCGTGCTGGTACTACTTGCGCTATCTCGACCCGGAGAACGCGGCGCGCTTCTGCGACCCCGCGGTCGAGAAGTACTGGATGAAGGGCGCGTCTTCGGGTAGGTCGGCTCTCCGAGCCGACTCTGAGCAGTTCGTCGCTCCCTCGGACTTCCAACCGCGCGATCCATATCCGCCGGGGACCGCCGGAGCGGCCGAGAGCGCGCGACGCGTGGACCGCCGACTGCCACACATCGAGATGCCCGACGCGACGTACTTCGTGTCGTGGCGTGCCAACCCCGGCACGAGCCTCTCCGACCAAGCGCGTGACGTGGTGGCCTCGGCGTTGCGCCATCACGACGGCGCCCGCTGCGCGACGTACGCACTCGTCGTCATGCCCGATCACGTTCACTGGCTCGTCAGGCCCATGCCGGGCGAGTCGCTGCGCGCGCTCGTCGCTGACGTGAAGCGGTTCACGGCGCGCGCGATCAACTCGCAGTCCGGCGATGAGGGCTCGCTCTGGCAGCCGGACTCCTTCGATCACATCGTCCGCGATGCGGCCGACTTCCGAGAGGCGCTGGAGTACATCGCGGAGAACCCCGTTGCGGCCGGACTGGTGCAGCACCGCTCCGGCTACCGCTGGACGTATGTCGCCCCGCGATGCCTCTCGGTCGAGCCGAAGACGCCGCAAGAAGTCGGCTCGGAGAGCCGACCTACCCAAGGCGGCGTCGATCTCTACGTCGGCGGCGTCGAGCATGCCGTGCTGCACTTGCTCTACGCGCGCTTCTGGCACAAGGTGCTGTTCGACCTTGGGCACGTCTCGACGCCCGAGCCGTTCCAGCGGCTGTTCAATCAGGGCTATATCCAGGCCGCGGCGTTCAAGGATGCGCGCGGGCTGTACGTCGAAGCCTCGCAGGTGGTCGAGTCGACGGACGCGAGCGGCAAGCCCGTGTTCACGTACCAGGGCCAGCCCGTCACGCGCGAGTTCGGCAAGATGGGCAAGAGCCTGAAGAACGCCGTGACGCCCGACGACATCGCGCGCGACTTCGGCACCGACACGCTGCGCGTCTACGAGATGTCGATGGGCCCGCTCGAGGCGAGCAAGCCCTGGAACACGCGCGACATCTCGGGCGCGTACCGCTTCCTGCAGCGCGTCTGGCGCGTGCTCATCGACGAGGACACCTCGGCCTCGCGCGTACACCCGGACCCGAACTTCACGGGCGAGCCCGCGGTGCGCAAGGCGCTGCACAAAGCCATCAAGCAGGTCCGGCGCGACATGGAGCGCCTGGCGTTCAACACGGCGGTGAGCAAGCTGATCGAGTTCAACAACGCGCTGAGCGCGCTGGAGCCGGTGCCGGGCTCGACGCCCGGGACGCCGATCCCGCGTGAGTGTGCGCGGGGGCTGATCCTGATGCTCGCGCCGCTGGCGCCGCACATCGCCGAAGAGCTCTGGCACCGCGTGATCCTGGGCAAGGGCCCGATGGACGCGCGCGCGGGCTCGATCGCGTACGAGCCGTTCCCGGAGTTTGACCCGGCGCTCGCGGCCGACGACGAGATCGAGATCGCGGTGCAGGTGCTGGGCAAGGTCAAGCACCGCATGATGGTCCCCGCGGGCGCAAGCGCGGAGCAGGTCGAGGCAATCGTCCGCGCCGACGCGACGGTCATCGCGCTGCTCGAGGGCAAGGCGATCAAGAAGGCGATCGTCGTGCCCGCGCGGCTCGTGAACTTTGTCGTGTGACGCGCCGGGCGCGGAGGCTGACCGCGGTCACTCAGCGCGGGCGCTGTTCGATGACGACCGGCACGGTGACGCGCGGGTCGAAGTTGGGCACGGGCCAGGTGGGCGCCGGGGCGAAGGCGTTGGGCACGGGCTCGCGCGAAGCTTCGAAGCGCACGCCGCCGCCGGTACGCTCGGAGAGATCACGCGCCAGACGCTTGAGCCCCTGCGCGGTCGCGGGGACGTTCGCGACGCCCAGCCGCGAGGACCGGTCAGAGCCCGCGCGGTCGGCCTGCGCGCCGTAGCGCTCGCCGCCGCCACCACCACCCCCACCACCGGCCAGCAGCGGGTCCATCGGCCCGACGGGACCGACAGGCCGGCCCGGGCGGGGGATCTTGGGCACGAACGACTCGGCCTGCTTGGCCGACGCGACCGCCTGCGCGACGCGATCGCGGATCGCCTCGGCGTGCGCCGCGCCGTTCTCGCGGTCGGTCTGATTCGGTGCGGACGATTCGCGCACCGCGCCGTCCTTGGTCGCGAGCGTGCGCATCACGCGTTCAAGCTCTTCGTCGGCCTCGGCAGGGCGCGTCGCGCGGGCGATCGAGGCCTGCATCGGGGGCGAGACCGCCGACTCGGGCAGCAGATCCACGCTCGGATCGTTCGACAGCCGCTCGACGACGCGCGCGGGCTCCTCGGACGTGCGCACGCGCACCACCAGCCGCTGCTCGGCCGCCAGCGCCGCCGCTCGCTCGGGCGAAAGACCTTCCACGCGCGCGGTCTCCCGCGGCGCGGCCGAGTTGTCCGAAGGCGAGTTGTCCGAAGCCGAGCTGTCCGGAACGGTGTCCAGCGCGACCGCCGCGTTCGCCGCCATCGCGTCAACGCTCGGCACTGAAGCAGGCGCGGGCGTCGCGACCATCGGCCCGGGCGCACCCGCCGCGCGCGCCGCGATGCCGCCCGAGACGGGAGTTGCGGGAGCTTCCGCAGGCGCGCCCATCGCGATCGTCGGCGCAGCGCCCGCCGAGGTCGGGTCGGACTGGCCGGTCGGCGCGGGCTCGCTCGCAGCGATCTTCATCGCGGCGTTGTCCGTGCCAGCGGTCAAACTCTGAGTCGCTTCGCCGCCCGCGGGTCCGCGCTCGGGCGCGGTGTTCATGGCGATCGTGGTGCCAGTCGAAGGGCCAGTCGTGCCACCGGTCTCCGCGCGCTCCATCATCGCGCCGCCGGGCTGGCCCATCGAGCCCGAGCCAGGAGGCGTTGGTCCCTGCGCGAGCGGGCCGGGCGTGATGTTCTGAGGCGACGCGTTGCGCAGCGTGGTGACGAGCAGGCCCGTGCCGCCCGCGAGCAGCGCGAGGCCCGCGGCCAGTGCCGCGCCGCGGAACCAGGGGCGGGAGAAGATCGACGTCGTGACGATCGTGGACCGGTCGGCGGCGATGCGCCCCACCACCGCGCGCTCGGCGCCCGCAAGCTCACGCAGGTTGGCGCCCGCGTCGGGGCCAGAATCCAATCCCGAGTCCAGAAGCGTGCCGCGTTCGAGCACGCTCTCGACCTCGGCGAGCAGCCAGGCGGGCGCGCGGACGTCGGCATGGCGCTTGAGCGTGTCACGATCGCGCCGCATGGCCTCGACGCGCGACGCGAGCTTGGCATCACGCGCCAGCGCCTGCGCGACCAGCGCCGACTCGGCGGGCGAGAGCGTCCCCGCGCTCACGTACGTCTCCAGCGCGCAGCTCAACGCCTCGTCGGGCCCCGAAGGCCCGTGCACCGATGCGGAGTTGTGTCGACGATCGTTGCTCACGCTCGTTCACTCAAAGGATCAAAGACCCGTTCCCAAACCCCAAACCGATACCGCCCCGCCCGGCCCCACCCGGCCCCACCCGGCCCTCACTCGTTCCCGCGCTCGACCGCCTCACGCAGGGCCTGACGGGCGCGGAACAGGCCGCTTTTCACCGTCCCCACCGCCACGTTCAGCACCCCGGCGATCTCGTCGTAGTCCAGCCCGCGGGAATCCCTCAGAATGAGGATCGCCCGCTGATCGGGCTCGAGCTGGTCCAATGCGGCAAGGAACCGTCGGCGTTCCTCACGCTCTTGGACGTTCGGCGCCGTGTCCGGTTCCCGTTCCTGCTCGAACTCCAGCCCCGAACCCTCGTCCTCGGGCCCGGCGCTCAGCGCCTCGACGCTCGCGTGCCGACGGACCTTCTCGGACCGCAGCTTCGAGAGGCAGACGTTCATCGTGACCCGGAAAATCCAGGTCGAAAGTTTGCTCCGCCCGTCGTAGGAATCCAGGCCCTGGATGATCTTGACCATCGTGTCCTGGGCGAGGTCGGCCGCGAGGTCGCGGTTGCTCACCGTCCGCAGGCAGAGGGTGTAGATGCGGTCCTGATAGCGCTCGAGCAGGCGCGACCATGCCGCGGCATCGCCCGCGCGGATGCGCCCGATCAGCTCCAGGTCGATGTCCTGCTCCGCGACGGGGTGCGAGGGCACGCCCGGGACGGGCTGGCTGGCGCCGGGGCCGGGGCCGGAGCTGGGGGCAGGTGCAGAGCTGGCCGGTTTGGACGGCTTCACGGGTTTGGAGTCGGTGCGCTGCGCAGACGCCGAGGCACCGGCCGCGAGCACTCCGGGAGATCGTAAAGGTTTGCTGGACATCGGGTCCCCACCCGTTCCCCACTATCCCCACCTTCACCGGCCCATCCGTCGGCCGGTCTTCCAGCGCGGCCGCGATCCGTCGCGATGCGCCGAGATCAGTGTACCGTCAGCTCACCCGACCGCGGACGGTGGGGAACTTGAGCGAAATACGAACATCAACCAACCTTAGACCAAACATTGTGCGAACTTGAGCGCCCGAGCGTTCGGGATTCGGCATGCGGGCTGGCCGGGGGCAACGATGGGTCGTTGAGGGCGAGTGGTGGCCTCGACCCAAAAAGTCACACGCCCCGTCGTGCGGGGCGTGGATCCCGGAGATGCCATCTCCGGGGCTGTTGACCCATCTTATCGTCAGAATCAAGCGAGGGCAACAGATGCAGCGCGTGGTGGCCTACGTCGACGGGTTCAACCTGTACTTCGGCCTCCGGTCGCAGGGTCTGCGAAGTGCCTACTGGCTCGATCTCGGACGCGCGATTCGGCGCCTGCTGGAGCGCGACGAACAACTGGTGGGCTTGAAGTACTTCACGTCGCGGATCAGCGGCCCGCCCGACAAAGTCCGGCGACAGAATGACTATCTCGATGCCCTCATCGCGCACGAGAGCATCGAGGTGTTCTTCGGCCACTACCAGTCGAACCCGAGAACGTGCCGGACCTGCGGCGCCACGTCCGTCGAGCCGAGCGAGAAGCAAACCGACGTGAACATCGCGGTGGAACTGCTCAAGGACGCGCACCAGAATGCCTTCGACTCTGCGGCGATCGTCTCTGCCGATGGCGATCTCGTTCCGGCGGTGATCGCCGTCCGGCAGCTCTTCCCGAGCAAGCGACTCATGGCGTTCTTCCCGCCCGGACGCGGGTCTGAGCGCCTGGGCGCCGAAGTGCACACCAAGCGACGAATCCGTCCTTGGCTCGCGCGAGCCTGTCAACTGCCGGACGAAGTGATGGGCGTGGACGGATTCCCACGGCGACGCCCGCAAGAATGGGGAGGTCCCGCTGCGCCCGGAGCCGTTGGCTCAGAAGGCGCGAGCTGAGGGGCCTTTGGAGCGCGGGCGCATGAGCGAAGCGTCGTACGGCACGTATCAATCTCCGCTGGCCAGCCGCAATGCCTCGGCGCGGATGCTCGCGCTCTGGTCGCCGCGCCACAAGTTCAACACGTGGCGTCGCATCTGGCTCGCGGTCGCCGAGGCACAGCACGAGATGGGCCTGCCCGTCACCGCCGAGCAGCTCGCCGAGCTCCGCGCCGTCGTCACCAAGCCCGGCGGGATCACCGACGATGAGATGCGCCTGGCCGAGAGGTACGAGCGCGAACTCCGCCACGATGTCATGGCCCACGTGCACGCCCTCGGCGACGCCTGCCCGAAGGCCCGCGGCATCATCCACCTGGGCATGACCAGCCAGGACGTGGTCTGCAACGCCGACGCGATCATCCTCGACGGCGCGATCGACCTCATCTCCACCAAGGTCGCGCGCCTGGTCATCTCACTGAGCGAGCAGGCGGGGCCGCACAAGGCGCTGCCGACGCTGGGCTTCACGCACTATCAGCCCGCGCAGCCGGTCACCGTGGGCCGTCGATGCGCTGGCTGGGCGTACGAAACCCACCTCGCGGGCCAGGCGCTCTTTGACGCGTGGCACCGTTCGGCCTTCCGCGGCTTCAAGGGCGCGACCGGCACGCAGGCCTCATTCCTGGCCTTGTTTCAGGGGCGAAATGAATCGGTCGACCGCTTCGAGGCCCTCGCGCTCCACAAGCTCTACGGCTGCGATTGCACGGGCATGACCCACCGCCTCACGGGCCAGACGTATCCGCGCGTCACCGACGCCACGCTGCTCAGCGCGCTCGCGGGCATCGCCAGCGTCCTCCACAAAGTCGCGACCGACATCCGCCTGCTCTCCAACCGCAAGGAGATCGATGAGCCCTTCGAGTCCAAGCAGATCGGCAGCAGCGCGATGCCCTACAAGCGCAATCCGATGCGCTGCGAGCGCGTCTGCGGCCTCACGCGCTTTGTCATGAACCTCGTCGGCAACGCCTACGACACCGCCGCGACGCAGTGGCTCGAACGCACCCTCGACGATTCCAGCAACCGGCGCCTCAGCCTCCCCGAGGCCTTCCTCGCGCTCGACGGCGCTCTGGACCTCATGCACAACGTCGCCTCGGGCCTCATCGTCCATCCGGCGATGGTCCGCAAGAACCTGATGGCCGAGCTCCCGTTCATGGCGACGGAGAATCTGCTGATGGCGTGCGTGACGCTGGGCGCGGACCGGCAGGAATATCACGAGGCGATCCGCGTGCACGCCCAGGCCGCGGGGCTGCGCGTGAAGCAGGAGGGCCTCGAGAACGACCTGCTCGAGCGCCTGCGCAGCGACCGGCGCTTCTGGGCGAAGTCTCGCGGCGGGGCGCTCAGCGCCGAGCTCGACTGGGACAACCTGCTCGACCCCATGAAGTACGTCGGGCGCAGCGTGGAACAGACCGAATGCTTCCTGCGCGAGGTGGTCGACCCGCTGCGCGAGAAACACAAGGACGCGCTCGCGAAGCTCGACGACAGCGGGCCGCGGGTGTGAACCGCGCGAAGTCTTGAAGCCCGTGCGCGAAAAACTCCGGCGAGCCGGATCCACGGCCCGCCGGAGCGAAAGGTGTGAGCTGCTTTGAAATTGTGGCGGGTGGCGGCCCGTGGTGGGCGAGTGACTCAGCGCGCCCGACGGGGACGCGCGGCCAGCAGGCCCGCCGCGCCCATCAGCGCCAGGGACCCGGGCGTAGGCACGAAGACGAGCTGGTCCTGGTTCGAGCCCGAGGCAAAGCCGAAGAGCCAGGGCGTGTCGGCGTTGGCGAGCACGGAGTTGCGGAGGTTGTTGAAGGCGTTCTGCACGCCGGTGGTCAGCGCGTTGCCGTTGGTCTGACGGAACTTGAGGTTGCCGCCGGTCGTCGAGAGCGAGGCCGACGTGCCGTCGAAGTCGTAGACGATCTCCCAGACCATGAGCTGGAACGCCGCGGCGAGGTCGTCGCTGGCGTTGGAGGCGATGCCGCCCGCGCCGGACATGGCGTAGAGGCTGCGGAGGCCCGCGGCCTTGGAGTTGCCCATACTCGCGGCGATCGGCGAGAAGGGGATCGTCGCGATCGAGGTCTGCTGATAGCTCTTGGCGGTGCTCGTCACGGTCTGGAACAGGTCGGTGCAGTACGTGAGGTAATCACCGTTCACCACGACGAGCGGGCCCGAGGTGTTCGCGAGGCGATGGCGAAGCTGGCCCGCGAAGACGTTCTTGGTCTCGGTGCCGTTCCACACGTACTGAACGTTCCGGCCCTTGCCCACGCCCAGGTACTGGAGATTGGCAAAGCCCGCGCTGGCGGTCGAGGCGGCAAAGCCAGCGGCAACGACGGCAACGGCGGCGACGGTGGTCGAAGTCTTCATGGTCTCTCACCTTTCTTCAGGAGGAACAGGCTGCCCGTGCGACGGTGGATCTCCGAGCCGGGCGGGGCCCGCGTGCCGTGGATCGCGGCGGCGGGCCGATGGATAAACCATGCCACACCGCGAACGCAAACCCATCCTCGGCAGGCGTTTGGACGCCTGATCGTGGTCAAGCTGTCGGCAAGGCCCGCGGGGGCGGCAAGGCCGGTACCATCGAACCGACGCCGGAGGCGTCAACGCCCGCAAGGCCCGCACAGACAGGCCCGCGGCGCAGCTGTCCGACGGGGGCCCTCAGGCGGAGCCGGGTGCACACATGGCCGATGCAATCAAGCCGGATCCAAACAAGCCGGACGCAGGCAAGCCGGACGCAGGCACGACCCAGGTTCCGAGCCTGGGCGAGTTCGTCCACCTCCACCTGCACACCGAGTACTCCCTGCTCGACGGCGGAAACCAGATCGAGCGCCTGATCGATCGCGTCGCCGAACTCGGCATGAAGGCCTGCGGCATCACCGACCACGGCAACCTCTTCGGCGCCGTCGCCTTTGCGCAGGCGGCCAAGGACAAGGGCATCAAGCCCATCCTCGGCATCGAGGCCTACGTCACGCCCCCCGACAAGCCGCGCACCGACCGCACCTACACCGGCGGCGGCGAGGGCGGGTTCCACCTCGTGCTGCTCGCGCAGACCACCGAAGGCTGGAACAACCTGATGTACCTGTCGTCCGAGGCTTTCCTCACGGGCTTTTACTACAAGCCGCGGATCGACCGCGAGATCCTCGGCGCGCACAGCGCGGGGCTGATCGCGATCAACGGGCACCTGGGCTCGGAGATCGGCGAGCACCTGGACAACTTCGTCCGCTCGGGCGACACGACGCACTGGGACCGCGCGGTCGAGAGCGCGCGCTGGCACTGCAAGGCGTTCGCGCGGGGCGCGTCGCCCGTGCCGCGGTTCTATGTCGAGCTGCAGCACCACATCGCCGAGCAGAACCGCATCAACCCGCACCTGATCCGCCTGTGGGAGCAGATGAAGGCCGAGTTCGGCGAGGGCGAGGTCGGGATCATCGCGACCAACGACGCGCACTTCCTGAAGAAGGAAGATCACGACGCGCACGACACGCTCATCTGCATCTCCACCGGCAAGAGCAAGAACGACCCCGACCGGATGCACTATCCCTTCGAGGTCTACGTCAAGAGCCCCGCCGAGATGCGCGAGGTCTTCGCCGAGTACGGCGAGGTCGGGCGCGTGGCGCTCGAAGCGACGGTGAAGATCGCCGAGAGCTGCAACGCGCAGCTCGCGATCGGGGCCAACCACGCCCCCGCCGTGCGCATCGACCTGCCCGAGCCCGCGAATCTGCCCCGGCACGACGACGAAAAGTTCGGCGGCGACCTGACCGCGTGGTACAAGGCCTACTGCGCGGCCTTCGAGCTCAAGCCCTTCGAAGGCACGCCGACGGCCGCGGACGTTGAGGCCAGCAAAAAGGCCTGCGACGCGGCGCTGCGCATGCTCGCCGAGGCCGGGTACATCTGGCGCTATGGCGCGGCGACCGACGAGAAGGAGCACACCGAGCGGCAGGCGCGGCTCAATCGCGAGCTGAAGATCCTCGCCGACAAGAACATCTCGGCGTACTTCCTGATCGTCTGGGACTTTGTCAACTGGGGCCGGCAGCGCGGCATCCCGGCCAACGCGCGCGGTTCGGGCGTGGGCACGATGGTCGGCTATGTGCTGGGCCTCTCCAACGCCTGCCCGGTGCGATACTCGCTGCTGTTCGAGCGCTTCACCGACCCCGACCGCAGCGAGTACCCCGATATCGATATCGACCTCTGCCAGGACGGGCGAGGCGAGGTCATCGACTACGTGCGCAAGAAGTACGGGCACGTGGCGCAGATCATCACGTTCGGAACGATGAAGGCCCGCGCCGCGGTGCGCGACGTGGCGCGCGTGCTCGACATGCCGCTGGGCGATGCGGACAAGCTCGCCAAGCTCATCCCCGAGACGCTGAACATCACGCTCGACGAGGCGCTGGAGCAGGAGCCCGAGCTCAAGAAGCGCTACGACCAGGACCCGCTGGTGAAGCGTCTGATCGATACGGCGCGGACGCTGGAGGGTCAGGCCCGGCACGCGAGCGTGCATGCCGCGGGCGTGATCGTCGCGACGCGCCCGCTGCACGAGATCGTGCCGCTGTATCGCCCGAGCGGGACCGACGACACAGTGACGCAGTGGGACGGACCGACGTGCGAGAAGATGGGCCTGCTGAAGATGGACTTCCTGGGCCTGCGCACGCTGAGCGTCGTGGAACGGGCGAAGAAGCTGATCCGCGAGTCGATGAGCGAGGAGCAGATCTGGGAGGCCGTCGGGCGAAAGGCCGATTTCGAGAAGTGGCGCAGTGCCAGAGTGACGGAGAGACACAGTGAGGATCCGAACCTTCCGGGATCTGGTCGTGTGGCAGCGCGGCATGGAGCTAGCCCGCGAGATCTATCGCGAGACGGATCGGATGCCCAAGTCGGAGATGTTCGGCCTGACGGGTCAGATGCGCCGAGCGGCGTGCTCGATCCCGCTGAACATCGCCGAGGGGTTCGGGCGCTACACACGCCCCGAGTTCGTCCACGCGCTGAGGACAGCGGCCGGCTCGCTGATGGAACTCATGACCGCGTACGAACTGGCGACGAGCCTGGGCATGATCAAAGCCTCGGCGGAAATCCACGACCTGATGGCCGAGCAGGATCGGCTGATCAGCGCACTCATCCGCAAGCTGCCGACGCGATCGGCGGTGGGCAGACCTCACCGCAAGCCGGCGGATTGAGCGCGGGCACTGCGTCTCTGCGCCACTCTGCCACTGCGCCACTGATGGTCTCGCACCCCCTCGACCTCGACCGTCTCACCTTCGACGACCCGAAGGTGTTCACGATGTTCCAGCGCGGCGACACCACGGGCGTCTTCCAGTTTGAATCCGGCGGCATGCGTCGGCTCCTCACCGACATGAAGCCCGACCGTCTCGAGGACCTCATCGCCGCCAACGCCCTCTTCCGCCCCGGCCCGATGGACCTCATCCCCGACTACAACCGGCGCAAGCACGGCACCGCCGAGGTCCCCAAGGTCCACGACATCGTCGACCGCTACACCGCCGAGACCTACGGCGTCATGGTCTATCAGGAACAGGTCATGCAGATCGTGCACGGCCTGGGCGGCATCAAGCTCCGCGACGCCTACACCCTCATCAAGAACATCTCCAAGAAGAAGCACGACAAGATCGAGAAAGAGCGCCCCAAGTTCGTCGACGGCGCGCAGAAGCAGGGCCTCACCAAGGCCGGCGCGGAAGAACTCTTCGAGCTCATCCTCAAGTTCGCGGGCTACGGCTTCAACAAGAGCCACTCGACCGGCTATGCGATCGTCGCGTATCAGACCGCCTACCTGAAGACCTACTTCCCCAATCAGTACATGGCCGCATTCCTCACCTACGAGTCGCAGGCCTCGGCCGTCGCGGAGTGGGTCCCCTACCTCGAAGACTGCAAGAAAACCCGCTTCATCGACCCCGCCTCGGCCAAGGTCGTCAAGACCGGCGTCGAGGTGCGCCCGCCCGACGTGAACCTCTCCCAGGCCGACTTCAGCGTCGTCTTTGGCACGAGCGACAACCCCGAAGCGCTCCGCGCGCATCAGGGCCATGTCCGCTTCGGGCTCAACGCGATCAAGGGCGTGAGCGAGAAGACGATCGCGGCCGTGATCGCCGAGCGGCCCAAGAACGGGCCGTACACATCGATCTTCGATTTCTGCGAGCGCATCCTCGCCTTCGGCGCGCAGTCGGGCCAGAGCCAGGTGCTCAACAAGGGCACGCTCGAGGCGCTGATCAAGTGCGGCGCGTTCGACTCGGTGCACGAGCGCGCCAACCGCGCGGCGATGCTCGCGACCGTCGAACAGGCGATGCAGGGCGCCGCGAAGGCCGCCGTCGACAAGGCCGCCGGGCAGAACATTCTCTTCGGTGGCGGCGGCGGAGGAGGCGCGACGCAGGCCCCCGCGCCCGCGACGCCGCTGGCGCGCGCGACGCCCTGGTCCGAGGCCGAGACGCTCGCGAAGGAAAAGGAATCGCTGGGGCTCTACGTCTCGTCGCACCCGCTGGACGCCTGGCGCGCATGGACGGGCGTCTTCGCGACCGCCGACGCCGCGATGATCCGCGACAAGAAGCACGACGACCGCGTGATCGTCGCAGCGCTGGTGCAGTCGGTCCGCACGATCGTGACGCGCAACGGCGCGAGCGCGGGGCAGAAGATGGCGATCGTGACCGCGGAGGACCTCACGGGCGTCTGCGAGGCCGTGCTGTTCAGCGAGGCGTACGTGCGCTTCAGCCATCTGCTCGAGGCCGACAAGCCGCTGTTCGTGCTCGGGCGCGTCGACACCAAGCGCGGGGGCGCGCAGATCATCGTCGAGCGCCTCGTCCCGATCGACGGCGTGCCTTTGCAGCCCGGCCGGCTGCGTGTGTTCTTTGACGATGCTCGTCTCAACGGCTCAGGCCCCGCCGCGGCGCGCAAGGCCGCGCAGATGCTCGCCGATGCGATGATCGCGCCCCCCGCCGAGGCGCCCTTGTTCCCGCTGGACCTCTTCGTGCTCGCGGGCGAGCGTTATGCGCGGCTCGAAGCGCCCAAGTTCATCCGCACGCCTCTGACGCCCGAGCTGGTCACGGGCCTCGAACAGACGCTGGGCCCCGGCTCGGTCAAGCTCCACGGCGGGGTCTGGGTCGACACGCTCGAAAAGCGCGACAAGCCTTGGATGAAGAAGAAAGAAGGCGCGGGCGTCGGCTGAACGGCAGAACCTGTGTGAAACTCGGGGTAGGCAGGGCCCGCGCATTCGCGAGGATTGGGTGAAGGGGCTTGGAATTGCGCGCGGTTTCTGCGATAGTGTCGGCCTTGGCGGGGCGGGCTCAGGCACGGGAGAGAGATCATGGGACAGGCAAAGCTTCGGGCGGCTCGGGCCGCGGGGGTCGTGTGCGCATTGAGCGGAGTCGCGATGTCGGCGTTCGGCCAGACGTCGACGTGGATGGGCGGCGCGGGCAACTGGAGCGACACGACCAAGTGGGACAACGCCGTCGCGCCCGGCACCAGCGCGGGCGGCTCGCGCGAGTCGGCGCTGATCTCGGGCCTGGGCGCCAAGGCCGAACTCGACATCGACGTGAAGATGGCGCTCATCCGCGTGCGTGACTCGGCCGAGCTGCGCGCGAACAAGCGGAAGATCACCCGCATCGACGCGGGCTCCGCGCTCGAAAACAACAAGGGCACCGTCGAGCTGACCGACTGCACGCTCGACGTCTCGCTCGTGACGCGCGGCGACGGGGGCCTGACCAAGCTCCTGCGCACCACGACGTTCACGGGCGCGGCGATCGACATCGGCAACGCCACCACCGTGCGGCTTGACACGGACGCGGGCAACGCCGCCGCGACGCTCAAGCTCGACGGGCGCGAGATCATCAACAACGGCTCGCTCGAAGTGCTCAACGGCTCGACCATCGAGCAGACCGGCGGGAGGTTCGTGCAGGACTCCGGCACCTTCAAGACCGGCGGGCGCTACTTCGGGAAGAACGTTCGGTTCTTCTACTCCAACGGCACGATCGACGGCCTCGTCCAGCTCGACGGGCGCGGCGCCAACCCGGGAGATGAGTCCATCCTCGAACTCAACACCGAGAAGGCCCTCCAAGTCCGCTTCACGGGCGACCGCAACATCCTGCGGCTCGGGATGGCGACGCGCATCGGGCCCAACCAGACCCTCACCGTCCGGGGCGACACCACGAGCCGCGGCGTGCTGACCTTCGGCGCCGAGACCTCCGCAAACGAGACCCTCGTCAACGCCGGCACCATCAACCTCGACGGGTGGGCCCCCGCCGGTCAGAGCGCCCGCGCGGCATGGCTCATCCTCAACGGCACGGTCGCGACGCTCGTGAACGAGGGCACGATCAACGCCCTCAAGCCCGTCACCAAACCCGGCGACACGCCCGTCAACAGCCTGATCACCGGCAACACGCAGAACAAGGGCACCATCGTCGTCGGCGCGGGCGCCGACCTGCGCTTCCGCGCTCGCAAGGACACCGCCACCATCAACGCCAAGGGCGGGAAGATCCTGCTCGGCGCGGGCACCGAGGGTGCCACGCTCATCTTCCGCCAGGACCGCACGACCCCCAACGGCCCGATCGACCCCGGCTTCTTCGAGAACGCCGGCCTGCTCAAGGGCAACGGCAAGGTCTTCGGCACCGTCACCAACCAGGGCCGGCGCGTCGGCCCCGAAGCACTCTCGGGCAAGATCGACATCGGCAACTCCATCGGCGCGATCGAGATCGAGGGCGACTTCATCAACGAAGGCCTCGCGGGCGATGCCGACGCGCAGGGCTCGCTGCTTGTCGAACTCGACTTCTCCCAGCCCGGCTCGCCGCTCGTCGATCGCCTCGACGTCATCGGCATCGCGTCGATCCTCGGCGGGCGCGTCGACGTCGGCGTCCTCGACGCCTCGTTCCTCGATGCCTCACGCATCGGCGAGCGATACCTGTTCCTCAGCGCGATCACGCTCAGCGGGCCCGGCTTCAATGACCTTGTCGCCCCCATCATCAACAACGTCAGCTTCGAGCTGCAGTACGACTACAACGCCGGCGCGGTGTATCTCGCGGTCGTGAACGCCATCCCATCCCCCGCGGGCGCGGGCCTGCTGCTGGGCGCGGGCCTTCTCGCCTCGAAGCGGAGAAGGTAAGTCCGGTCGCGGATTCTCGGAACGTCTCAGAACCGGTTCGGCCTGTAACGGGCCGACCGACGGCGATCTCGCGGCCTCCTCGAGACTCCGGCAATCGGCCGGTCTGGGCCGCGTTGAGCCCCGCGATCGCTGATCGGTGAGTGTGGAGGAAACCAGCACCGATCCGCGTCTGAAAGGGAGTTCCCCGATGAACGTTCGCTGCCTGATCGCCGGGATGATGCTTCTCACGTGCGCGGCGCCCCTGACCCTCGCGGCCGAGCCCGCGAACGAAACACCGGTCAAGGCCCCGTCGCAGCCCGAATCGTCCGTAAAGACGACGACCTCGACCACCACGATCGAGAAGACGGAAACGGGCGCCGTGAAGACCACGCAGGTCACGGGGCCGAACGGGAACACCTCCACCTCCTCGACCACCGTGACGAAGACCGAGAACGGCGCGACATACTCCGGCAGCGTCACCGGGCCCAACGGCAAAGTCTCGACGCGCGAAGGCACGATCACCAAGGACGGCAACTCCGTCACCCGCGAAGGCACCGTCACCGGCCCCAACGGCAAGTCGGGCACCGTCAACGCCTCGACCACCAAGTCCGACGGGCAGATCAATCGCCAGGTCACGCGCATCGGGCCCGACGGCAAGCAGGCCGTCACGCAGGCCAGCGCCACCAAGGTCAGCAGAGGCACCTGGAACACCAGCGCGACGACCACCGGCCCCAACGGCAAGCAGGCCACCAGCGCCGGCAGCGTGACCAAGAACGACCAAGGCGTGCAGCGCGAGGCGACACGCACCGGGCCCAACGGCGGGTCGGCGACGATCAAGGAACAACGAAGCCGCGACGGCAACTCCGTGACCAAGAACCGTGAAATCGACCGCCAGAAGGGCGACAAAGCCGCGAAGAAGAAGAACTCCGGTGAGAAAAGCAAGAAGCGCGGCAAGGGCAAGTAACACCGACCCCAAGACCGACGCGGTCCCCAGCGCCCCGCCACGCGGGGGCGTTTTCATTCCGTGGATTTGTGCTCTTCCCAGCGCGTGTTCAGCGCATGCTCGACGCGCAGCAGGTCGAGCACCTTGCCGACCATGAAGTCGACGATGTCCGCGACGCTCTTGGGCCCGAGATAAAAGCCCGGGTTGGTCGGACAGACGATCGCGCCCGCGAGGGCCAGCGTGCGGTAGTTCTCGATGTCGATCAGGCTCAGCGGCATCTCGCGATGGCAGACGATCAGCGGGCGGCGCTCCTTGAGCGTGACCATCGCCGCACGCGTGAGCAGGTTCGACCCCGAGCCGGTCGCGATCGCGCCCAGCGAGGCGCTCGAGCAGGGGATGACCACCATGCCGTCGTGCAGAAAGCTGCCCGAGGCGATCGTCGCGCCGACGTCTTTGTTGGGGTGAATGAAGAGCCGGGGCGAGAGTTCGGCCTCGCGCGCGGCGAGCGTGGGCGCGAGGGAGGCAAAATCGAGCACCTTGATGCCGGCCTCATCGAACAGCAACCGCCGGCCATAGTCGGAGACGACCAGGTGCACGTCGGCGTCGGCGAGCAGGAGCTGCTCGATGAGCCGGAGCGCGTACGCCGCGCCCGAGGCACCCGAGATGCCGATCACGAACCGCGCGCGCCGGGGGGTCTTCACGGACGCCTTGGCGAGCGTGTGGGCGGTCGGGCCCGGACGGGGCGCGTTCGGGAGGGTGGGTGAGGGAACGCGCTTGGGGCTGGAGGTCCGTCGGGGCATGGCTGATCCTTCGCCCGCCGCGGGCCCGGGGATGCCGACCGGCCGCGCGATCTGACCGGGGGCGGTTGGCGTTCGTACAGTGTGGGAGCTCGTTCAGCCGATGGACGGGCGGACCTTTGGAGCTTGCCCATGCGACGCCGGACGACTTCGGTGACCACGTTCCTGACCCTCGGACTCCTCGCGGCCTCGGCGGCCACGCTCGGGGGCTGCTACGCCAACTACCCGCCCGTCGAGGGCAACGTCATGGCCACGACTGACCCCAACACCCGCGACACGCGCGACGCGATCGTCACGGCGCTCCGGCACGTGTTCGACCGCTACGGCGTCGTGACGGCCGACGGAAGCGACGGCGGGCCGGTCGCGATCAACCTGCCCACGGGCGCCCGCAAGGACACCTACGACCAGGTCGCCAAGGCCGTCGGACCCAACGTCAACCCCATCTCGCGCGAGAACGTCTCGACGATGCCCGTCTATCACATCGCGCGCGTCTGGCTGCGCTCCAGCGACGCGCGGATCGACGTGCTGCGCCCGATGCCCGAGCTCGGCGCCACCGCCGACGGCAACCTCGTCTACCAGTGCGTGACGGTGCACATGCGCGCGTACCTCTCGCCCTGGAAGGTGACGCAGGTGCAGACGCGCGAACCGGGGATCGTCGACGTGCCCGGGTACACCTTCCCGGGTGAGACCGCCGTGCCGCGCGTCGGCCCGCCTTGGCAGCCCAGCAAGAACGCCCCCAAGGCCGAAGGCACCACGCCCCCCGCCGACGAAGATGATCCGGGCATGACGCGGTAAAGACAGGGCCAATAGGGAGTAGCCAGTCGCCAGTGGGGAACGGGGACTGGGTGCCCCGACCCGCGCGTCGGGAAACAAGCCCTACGCTTGGCCCGCATGGCGACGCGCACGACCGGACGAGCCCCGCGGAACAGTCGCACCGAATCACCGCTGCCCTTCCCGGCCCATCACCTGCTGGGCGTGCAGGACGTCCCCGCCTCGCACCTGCGCCGGATCCTCGACCGCACCCGCGAGCTTGAGGCCACGCCCGCCGATCACGCGGCCAGGCTCCTCGCCGGGCGCGTCGTCGCGAACCTGCTGTTCGAGGACTCGACGCGCACGCGCACCAGCTTCACCGTCGCGGCGCAGCGGCTGGGGGCGCGGATCATCGACCTCAACACCGCCGCGTCGAGCGTCACCAAGGGCGAGACGCTCGTCGACACCGCGCTGAACATCCGCGCGATGGGCGTGGACGCGATGGTCGTTCGCGCGCGCCAGTCGGGCGCGCCGCACCAGATCGCCGAGGCCCTCGACGCAGACCGGCAGCTGCCGGGCGCGCCGCGGTGCTCGGTCCTCAACGCGGGCGACGGCAAGCACGAGCACCCGACGCAGGCCCTGCTGGACATCTACACCCTCTGCCGCGCGCGCGAAGAGGCCGGTGATGCGCGCCGGGCCGGGTTCGACCTTTCGGGCCTCACGCTCGCGATCGTGGGCGACTGCGTCTCCTCGCGCGTCGCGCGCTCGAACATCGCGGCGTTCACCGCGCTCGGCGGGCGCGTGATCCTCGTGGGCCCGCCCGCGCTCGCGCCCGAGTCGATGACCGCCCTTGCGCCCAAGGGCGCGTGCCGGGTCTCGCGCTCGATCCGCGAGGCCCTGCCCGAGGCCGACGCGGTGATGGTGCTGCGGATGCAGTTCGAACGCCACGACGCCGGCAGCGCGCACGCCGCGCCGGGTGCTGTCAAGCCTTCGGGCGTCATCGCGTCGGTGCGCGAGTACCGCGAGGACTTTGCGCTCACGCGCGAGCGCGCCGCCTCGCTCAAGCCCGGCGCGTTCGTCATGCACCCGGGGCCCATGAACCGGGGCCTCGAGATCGACGCCGACGTTGCCGACGGGCCGCGCTCGCTCGTGCTCAGGCAGGTCGCGGCGGGCGTGCTCGTGCGCATGGCGGCGCTGGACCTGTGCGTCCACGCGGTCTGACTCACTCCCTCGCCAGCTCGCGCACGGCGTCGCGGATCGTGTCGGGCCTCTCCCATGGCACGAAATGGCCCTGCTTTTCCAGCGTCCGCACGTGCAGCGATGCCGCGCCCGTGATCTCGCGCTGCATGTACGCGACGTTCGCGTAGGGCACGAGCTCATCGACATCGCCGTGGATGATGACCACGGGGCAGCGGATCTTCGCGAGGTCGGGCGCGAGGAGCGTGGTTTGTTCGCGCGCGCGCTCGAGCTCGCCCAGCGAGTGGTTGAGCGCCGCCGGG
>JANRKN010000137.1:0-4637 GCA_033763435.1 Planctomycetota bacterium | reverse complement strand
AGGATCTGATTCTCACCCGCGCGGATACGCACGGGGAGTACGACCTGACCGGTGGAGTAGGGGTCGCCCGCGCGAGGCTCGCCGTTGACCAGCGCGAGGCCATGACCCGCGGCCTCGAGCAGCATGACCTTCTCTTCGCCGTCGTGATTGAACTTCCAGAGCACCCAGCCGCCCGCGGCATTTCGCGCGGCCTCGGGGCTGAGCGCGCCCTGCTCATCGGCGGAGATCGCGCGCCACTCGCGCTTGACGGGCTGCTGGTCGGCGCCGCGCGCGGGAAGCTCGAGCACGTCGCCCGCGCGTGGCGAACCGAGCGAGCCCTCGGCAAAGCGCGCGAGGATGTGATCCACGAAGATCGGCGAGCGCGCGCCCGCGCTCACGCCCTGAATCGCGAGTGCCTCGCGCAGCGCAAAGGTTTCAGGGATGGGCTGGGCGAACGCGATGCCCGCGAACACGGAGAGGAGCAGAGCCGAGGACCGGAGCTTCATGGCCGAAGCGTACCGGATCGGAGGCGGACGGGAGGAACGCGGAGCTCCCGCGATGCGGAGGAGCCGCAAGGCGGTCGGGGGAAGCCCCACGGGCCTTGGCGACTCCCTCGTCGCCCGGTCTTCCCCAGTTATCAGGCCCGATTCGACGGTTCAGTCGGCACGGGCGAATCGCCCACGGGGGTTTGCCGAGCGTGGCGCGTGGGCGGGTGGACGCGAAGTGCCCGCGTGGCCCACTTGGGGTGGAACCGCCGCGGGGCTCGGCTCGAAAGGCTGTGAGAGGCTCTCGCGGGCGGTTGACGGGTGCGCGTCGGCGACGTGCATCTGGTCAGGTGTGTTCGCCGAGGCTGGGCCTTCCCAGCAGGACAAGCGAAGATGCGTTCCTCCGCTCCTGCCCGATCCATCGGGAGCGTGCGACCGGCGTGTGCCGTCGCGCTGCTTCTGGCCTGTGCTGGCGTCAGTCACGCGGGCATCGTGTACCAGTCGGACTTCAACCACGCGCCCTTCACCGCCGGTGCCTCGCGCGATGCCGAGGTGTGGGGCGTGGCGCGCACCGAGACCGCGCCCGCGGGCGAGATGTTTCTGGGCGCGTTCGGCAACGAGAGCGCGGTGCTGGGCGTGAGCGTCTGGGCCGGCGCGCTCGTCACGATCGACTTTGATCTCTATCTCTTCGGGCCCTGGCAGGGCAACGACCCCGCGGGCGTGTCGGTCTTCAGCGCGCAGGTCATCGCGGGCGACGTGCTCGTGCGCTCGACCTTCAGCACGACGGGGCACGAGCAGTCGTACGCGGGCGGGCTGGGCGACCCGGGGCACGCGGCGGGCTCATTCGCCGACGCGACCAACGCGCTGGGCTATGACCCGGCCTCGGGCGCGCAGTCGATCGCGGACGCGGTGTACCGATTCAGCTTCACGACCGTTGCGGCGTCGCCGATCTTCCGTGTCTCGTTCGCCGCGGCCAACCTGCCGACGGACGCGGCGTGGGGATTGGACAACGTGCGCATCGCGGCCGTGCCCGCGCCTGGGGCGCTCGTGCCCGTCGCGGCGCTAGGGCTGCTCGCCTCGCGCCGGCGGAGGGGATGAGTCGCGTCCCGCGCGTCAGGTGCCGAAGAGATTGCGCTCGCCGAAGTAGCCCGACTGTTCGAAGTGCTTCAGCGCTTCGTCGACAGACGAGAAGATCTTGGTCGCGGTTTCGGTGATGAACGGCGACGGCGCCTTCTTGGGCTTCCACACCACGTACACCTCCTTGGTGTGCTCGAAGGCGTGGTGCAGTTCTCGCTCGACGCCGCTGGACAGGCCCGGCACGCCGCCCGGGAGCTCCGGGATCAGCGAGACGATCATGTCGGACTGATCGACGAGCTTGAAGTCGCGCATGTAGATCTGGCCGTCGACGTCGCCGGCGATGTCGAGGATCTCGCGGACGCGCACGCGGATCGGGGGCGCGTCGGCCGACTTGGACCCGCCGTAGCTGTGGGGCGTGACGTCGAGCCAATCCTTGCCCTCGCGCGCCGCGAGGATCGCGCGGTCGAGCAGCAGCTTCTCGTCCACGTCACCCGGGTCGAAGGTCACGAAGTGGTCGGCCAGCGCCGAGCGGAAGCGGTCGATCTCGGCGAGCACGTCGGGCATGTCGACGACGTGCGACATGGGGAAGCTGGGGTAGACCTTCTTGAGGTTCGGGCGCGCGACGAGGCGGAACATGGTGCGCGTCGTGAACGCGTGGCGCCCGCGGGCCATGATGTAGAACTTCGCGCCGGGGATGCTCTTGGCGAGCAGCTCGGTCGCGAGGATTTCCTCTTCACGCCAGACCATGCAGTCCTTGAGCGTGGCATCGACGTCGTGGTCGCGGTGGAGGCGATTGTGGACGACCTCGATGTTGTCAACGAGGCAGATGAAGACGTCGGGCTTGAGGAGCGCGATCTGGTCGTAGTCGAACGCGGCGAACAGGCCGTGGCGCCAGCGGAACGTCGCGTGCGTGTTGACGATCATGTTCTTGTCGTCGCGCGACTGATTGATGATGTCCTTGAACACCGCGCGGCGGAGGCTGTTCAGGCGCGAGATGGGCAGGTCGAGGATCTTGCCCGGGCGCACGTCGGGCGCTTCGTTGTACATCATGTCGCCGACGTGATAGACCGAGAGGGGCTCGCCCTGCTGGCCCGCAAAGCGCGCGACCGCGTCGAGGTAGTGCTTCTTGTCCATCCCCACCTGTCCGGTCACGATCGCCCGCATGCGCAGCTCCTGACGCCCACCGAATGCCCGCGGCACAACCGCGCCGCCGGCCCGAAATCTCCGAGCAAACAGGGTAGGAACGCTGGCCTCGGAACGGCGGGGATGCGGGATCGCCCGGCCCGATCGCGGTTACACTTGGAACATGAGGCTGACACTCACCATCGACGAACAGCTTCTCCGCGATGCTCTGAGGCTCTCCGGCCTGCGGACCCGCGCTGACGTCGTCAACGCCGGCCTGCAGTCGTTGATCTCACGCCTCGCGTCCGAAGAACTCGCGACGCTCGGTGGGAGCGACCCGTCCGCGCGCGCAGGAAGGCGCCGGCGGACCACGCCGCGCGGCCGGAAGCGCCGGGCGTGATTCTCGCGGACACGTCCATCTGGATCGACCACTTCCGAAAGGCCGATACCCGTCTGTCGGAGCTTCTTGTCGCGCACTCGGTCGCGGTGCATCCGGTCGTGATCGGCGAGATCGCGTGTGGCAATCTCGCGCAGCGGTCGAGAGTTCTCGCCCTGCTTCGATCCTTGCCCCACGTTGACGGACAGCCCGATGCCGAGGTGCTGGCGCTGATCGAAGAGCAAGCCCTCTTTGGTCGCGGGCTCGGCTGGGGTGACGTTTCGATCCTTGCCGGCGCGCTGAAGTCGGGCGTTGCGATCTGGTCGCGCGACCGCGCGCTCTCGAGCGCTGCCCAAGCGCTTGGAATCCGCACGACGCTGACTTAGCCCGCCCCGCTCACTCGCCGATCGGCATGCTCCACACGCCGAAGGGTTCCGCGGGCATCGCGGGGGCGAACGGGGGCGTGCGGTGGATCTGCGCGGTGGTGAACCAGATCACCCGGCCGTCGCGCGCGCCCGGCGCGTGGAGCGTGCCCCGGCCCGTGCCCGGGCGGAAGGCGAATGAGTCGGGCCAGGCGATGCGCGGGTCCTTGGCCAGCGGCTTGAGTTCGCCCGCGGGCGTGCGGATGTAGACCGCGTCTTCTTCGAGGGCGGAGAGATAGACGTTGCCCGCGCCATCGACTTCGAGGCCGTCGGTCGCGACGCTGGGCCAGAGGCGTTCGACGCGCGAGGCGAGCGCGTCGCCTCGCACGCTGGGGTCGCGCAGCGCCGCGGTCGGTATGCGGTAGAGCGTTCGCGCGGTCAGGGGCGCGTAGTAGAGCCAGCCCCGCTCGGCGTCGAGGGCGAGGCCGTCGGAGTGAATCGCCGGCGCCGTACCGTCGGGCAGGCGCAGCTCGCGCCCGCCGATGGTCAGGACGATCGGCTCGGCCTTGGTCGAGACGTGGTCCTCGAGCAGCCGCTCGACCTGACCCGTTTCAAGATTCAACACCAGCAGCGCGCCCAGGCCCGAGTCGGTGATGTACGCAAAGCGGCCATCGGGCTCGACGCGCACGTCGTTCAGATAGCTCTTCTCAGGCGCGGCCTGCGCGTCGAAGCGGTACACACGCGCGACCCGGCCCGTCGACAGCTCGACGCGCACCAGCTTGGCCCCGCCCGGCACCACGCCCGCGAACCCGGGCGAGGCGGGGTCGAGGATCCACAGGTTGCCGCGGTCGTCGGCCACGACCGACTGCACGCAGACAAACGTGTTCGCGGGGTCCGCGCGGAAGTCCGCACGGTTCCACGACTCATCCGGGAACGCGCGCGGCTCGAGCAGCCCGGCGTTCGCGCCCGGCACCAGCTCGGCGACGCTCAGCGCGTGCGGCGCCGACCAGCGCGGATAGTTGACAAACAGCCGGCCCGTCGCGCTCACGGCCAGGCCCGTCCACTGATGCTCGCGCGACGAGGCGACCAGCGTGAGGCGCGCGGGGCGCTCGCCCGCCGCCGACATCAGCGCCGGGCCCGAGGCCTCCGTCGCGGCACAGCCCGACAGCGCCGCCAGAGCAAACGCGGACAGAAGACCGAAAACCGGGGCCGGAGGGGTGCGCAGCATCATGATCG
>JANRKN010000136.1:0-5756 GCA_033763435.1 Planctomycetota bacterium | reverse complement strand
AGACGCAGCAGCCGCCGAGCCGAGGCCACGCCGAAGGTCAGCGCGCGCAGCGCCACTACTGCGGTGAGCATCAACCCGCCGATGAAGCCTCCCCCGGGCAGATTGTGGCCTTGGAGCAGGACGACGACCGACGCGATGCTCAGCACCGGCACGATGGCACGCGTGGAAGAGGCGAGGATCGGTGAGGCTGGAAACACCTCGGCGTGCTGGGGTGACGCGGGCATGCGCGGGCCGCCGGTCCGGGTCTGCCGCGGGGTGTTGGAGCGTGGGTTCATGTCGACACCCCCGGGCGTTTGCGGCGGATCAGGACGAAGAGACCGATGGCCGCGGTGGCGACGACGCTGATCTCGCCCAGCGTATCGAGCGCGCGGAAGTCGACGAGGATGACATTGACCACGTTGCGGCCTTTGCCCTGCTCTACCGCGCTCGCGGAGTGATAGGCCGAAATAGGTTCGGCAAGCTGTACGTTCGAGGCGGCGAGCGTCAGCCACGCCATCGCGAGACCCGCGGCGAGCGCGATCGCCCCGTCCCGCGCACGAGTCGCCCCGCCGGAGATGCGACGCAGCTCTGGGATTGAAGCGAACGCGACGAGCAGCAGCACGATGGTGAGGGCGTCGACCGCGATCTGTGTCATGGCCAGGTCGGGACCGCCCATCACGGCGAAGAGGCCCGTGATGCCCAGACTGACCATGCCAAGGCCGATCACCGCGCGAAGCCGACCCGCCGCGCGCACTGTCAGGAGCGCGCCGACGATGGAGAGCAACGCGAGCGTGGACTCCGGCAGCGGAGCACCCCGGTCTTGATTCGCGGCCAGAGGCGCGCGCCACGCGGAACCGCCCGCGGGACCATTCCCGAGCAGCGCGAGGGTGAACACAATGGCGATCGCGGTGCCGATCGTCCAGGCCGAGTAGATGCGCAGGCGATCGGACTGCACCCAACGCGTGAGGGCGGCCGAGCCGAAGGTCAGCGCTGTCATGCACCGGTCGTACCACGCGGCGGGCCCGATCGGGGCGAGGAAGGTCAGCGTGCGCTCGCTGGCGATGACAACGCGGCGTCGTGCCGCAAACAACACTGCGCCGGCCGCGATCGCAAGCACGCTCAGGCCCAAGGCCGGCGTGAATCCGTGCCAGAGCGCGAGCTTGGAATCGACGGGCGACCCGTGGAGCACGCTCGCGGCCGAGGCGATGAGCGGGCCGCTCCCCGATCCCGGCCAAACCGCCATCATCACGCCCAGTACCGCCAGCACGGCGGGCCCGGCGAGTAAGGTCCACCCGGGTGAGTGCGGCGGATGGTCGTCGTCATCGATCGCAGCACCCGATCCTCGCACGAACGGCTCGATCGCCACGCGGCAGGCGACAATCATCGCCGCCGCGCTGCCCGCGACGAGCGCGAGCGTCAGAACGCTCTTGAGCGCGTGCGGTGAGCCTTGCGCTCCGTACAGCACCGCTTCCAGCGAGAGCTCTTTCGACAAGAAGCCCATGAGTGGAGGCAGTCCCATCATCGATGCGCCCGCGAGCAGCGCGATGAACCACAGGCCCCGCATGATCGAACCCAGCCCGCGGATCTCATCGGCGTTCTTGCGGTGCGTCGAGTGAATGATGATTCCCGCGACCATGAACATCGCGCCCTTGTAGAGTCCGTGCGCGAGTACCAGGGCGAGGGCCGCCTTGGCGCTCTGCGGTGTGCCGAGCCCGATGAGCAAGACCATCGTGCCCAGCGAGGTCACGGTGGAGTAGGCGAGCAGTTTCTTGAAGTCGCGCTGCGCCAACGTGAGGCACGTCCCCGCCAACACGGTGAGCCCCCCGAACACGAGCAAAGCCCAAGTCCACGTCGGATCGCTGGAGAGCGTGGGAGCGAGCCGGGCGAGGAGATATACGCCGGCCTTGACCATGGTGGAAGAATGCAGATACGCGCTGACGGGCGTGGGCGCCTCCATGGCCGAGGGGAGCCAGAAATGCAAAGGGAACTGCGCGGACTTGGCGAAGCAGCCGATCAAGATCAACGGGATGGCGGCGGGCAGCAGGGCGCCGCCCGCGGGCAGGTTTCGGGCCATCGCGCTGAGTTCGAACGTTCCCGCGGCCTTGCCCAGCAGCACCAGCCCGATCAGCAGCGCGAGCCCGCCCAATCCCGTCACAAGGAGCGCTTGCAAAGCCGCCTTACGGGCCTTGAGTGCGTCGTGATGGAACCCGATGAGTAAATACGACGCGACACCCGTCAGTTCCCAGAAGAGGAAGAGCGCCAGAACGTTGTCGGCGAGCACGACGCCCAGCATCGAGCCCATGAAGAACATCAGGCAGCCCAGCAATCGCCCCAGCCTGAGATCATCTTGAAAGTACCCGCGTGCGTAGACAACGATGAGCGTGCCGATGCCGCTGATGAGTAGCGCAAAGAGCAGCGAGAGCGCGTCGAGCCTCAACGAGAGCGACGCGCCCAGGGTGGGCATCCAGTCCATCCCGAAACGAACCTCACCTCCCGACACCACCGCTCCCGTGCGCGAGAGCAGCCAAGCGAAGATAACCGCCGGAGCGAGCGCGACGAGCCATGCGCTCCGCGAGCCGAGCACTCGGCACAGCGCGGGGCACAGAGGTGCGATCACGAACCCTAGCAGGACGGCAAGCAGCAGCATCGCGCTCCGGTCGATCGAGGAAGCCGCGAGAGATCACCCTCCCGGGGTCGGGCGGATAGTTCCTGCCCCGCCCCAGCGGCGCGGCATATTCTCGCGAAGCGGAGTGTAACGCGTCCGCTGCTCCGGTTCGAACCGAGCCGAACTTTCGAGTCAGCGTGACACCGCGCCGGCGTTGGCCGTGTGCTCGACCGGGCTATCCACACCTTGCGCGATCGCGACGGAATCGGGCTGATCCGAGACTTGCGCCCGCAGAATCGCGTCGACATGGTCCAGCGTCAGGTGTCCGCTGTCGGCCGCGGCCTTCACCTGCGCCGTGATGTCCTTGGCCTGATCGTCGCTGAAAGTCAGCCCCAGTTGCTCGGCCCGGTGCCGCAGCGCGTTCCAGCCCGTCAGTCTGTGGGCGACGTGGATGTACCGAGAGACGCCAAAGTCCTCGGGCTTCAGCGCCTCGTACGCGCTGGGGTCGTTGAGCACGGCTTTGGCGTGGATCCCCGCCTTGTGCGTGAAGGCGCTGAAGCCCGTGATGTAGTTGTTGAAGGGCACATCGATCCCGACAAGCCGCGCGATCGCGTGGTCCAGATCGTGCAGCAGCGGCAGCCTGTACTTGCGGCGGACGCTCTCGGGATCATCGCAGTACATCCGCGCCACGAAACCGCCTAGAGAGGCAATGCCATTGCGCTCGCCGATGCCGAGCACCGTCGTGTCCACGTGTGTAACTCCGGCCTGGACGGCGGTCCACGCGTTGGCGATCGCGCACCCCGTGTCGTTGTGCCCGTGGAACTCGATGTCGAGCTTGGGCCCGACCGCCGTTCGCACCGCCCGAACAACCTCGTCCACCCGCGCGGGAGTCGCGATGCCCACCGTGTCCGCGATTCCCACGCGGTGCACCCCGAGCCCCGCAACCGCCTCGTATACACGCAGAATGTCTGGCAGTTCGCTGCGGAAACTGTCCTCTGTGCTGAAGCGCACTTCGACGCCGGCCTCGAGCGCCATGGGAAGCACGTCCTTGGCGAGCGCGATGATCTCATCGATGGACTTGCCGTGCCCAAAGCGGCGGAGTTGCGACGACGTTCCGATCACGATGTCCACCCCCGCCACGCCGGTGTCCAGCGCCAGTCGCACGTCGTCGGGGTGACACCTGGTGTGCGTCAGCACCTTGGACTTGAGCCCGAGCGAGGCGATCGTTGCACAATCCTCCCGACTCGCGGGTGACGCGGCCGGGCTTGTCAGTTCAAGGTACTCCACGCCGAACGCATCGAGCATCGTCGCGATGCGGATCTTCTGCTGCGTGGTGAAGAAGGCGTTGGCGAACTGCTCGCCCTCCCGCAGGGTTGATTCGATGATCTTGAATCCTCGCGGCCCCGCGGGCCGAGCCTCCACCATCGATGCGGCCCGGGGCGCGACCTCCCGACTGGTGTCTTCGCGCGAGGGCGTGTGCGCGGCGGGAGAATCGATGCGTTGTGAGCGGACGGTCATGGGTTCCTCGTGGCGCGGTGCGCCGTAATGGCTGATCTCAGAGTCGTGCGTGCCCGTTCGGACGTGCGACGCGGTGCACAAGGGGCGTGATCGATCACAATGGAAGGAGAAGTGCAAAGCAGCGCGGACGGTGTAATGCGTGGGCCTAAACGTCTATGGCTTCCTCCAGCTTCGGCGGTTTCAGTTCTCCGCTCACGTACGCAGAGTCACTCTCAAGGGCATGCACAATCGCCTCGGTCATCTCAACCGTGCCGTTCGTGCCGCCGAGATCGGGTGTGCGGACCCCGCCGGTCGCGAGTACTGCTCCCACCGCATTCTCAATGCGATCCGCGATCTGCCCCTGTCCCACATGACGCGCCATCATCGCGCCGGCCAGAATCGTCGCGATGGGGTTCGCACGCCCGCTGCCCGCCAGATCGGGCGCCGAGCCATGCACGGGTTCGAACACACCGAAGAAATCGCCCACATTCGCCGAAGCCGCGAGCCCAGGACCGCCTGTCAAACCCGCGGCCAGATCGCTGAAGATGTCCCCGAACAGATTCTCCGCGAGCACCACGCCGTAGCGAGAAGGGTGCATCACCGCGTGCATGCATGCCGCATCGATGTTCTCGACTTCCAGTTCTATCTCCGGGAACGATGCGGCCACGCGGCGGGCGCACTCGACCATCACCCCGCCGCTCTGCCGCAAAATGTTGGGCTTCTCCAGAAGCGTCACCCGCCGCGCCCCACGCTCGCGGGCCGCGTCGAACGCTCGCCGCGCGATTCGAAGCGAAGCCCGCTCGCTCGTGACCCGCACCGACGCCGCGACACGTCCGTCGTCCGGCCCATATCGCTCCGCGTGCCACGCGGAGAGCGGGCTCTCGGCGAGCGAGGCAAACTCCAGACCTATGTAAAGCCCCTCTGTGTTCTCACGCACGGTGAGAATGTTCACGCGACCACCCAAACCAAGTTCCCCGAGGCCCGGCCACGTCCGTGCGGGCCGAAGGCACGCGTACAAGTCCAACTCCTGGCGCAGCCGCACCACCGCGGAGCGATACACCAGCCCGCGATCACGGAGCGCCGGCGCGAGCTCGGCCGCCGCCTCCCGCTCGGGCTTGCTCGTGATCGCTCCCAGCAACGCCGCATCGCACGAACGAAGACCTTCGAGCGTGCGCGCGGGCAACGCGTCTCCTTCGGCTTTCCAGAGCTCCCAGCCGATGGGTAGTTCAATCCACTGTGCCGCGAACCCCGCCCTGTCCAGAACATGCCGCGCGGACGCGACCACCTCGGGGCCGATGCCATCTCCCCCCAGCGCCGCAACTCGGGGCGTCGCACGGGGTTCCTGCGTGTTGGTTCTCAGCATGGCAGCACCTCCGCATTTCCAAGCTTCCGCCGCGCCCAGCCTTCGATCCCGCCCGCCTCGATCAGCTCCATTAAGAACCTGGGCGGTCTGGTGAGCGTGAAGGCCCGCCCGGCCCACGCGAGCGTCCCGCGAGACAGATCGAGCACCGCCTCCCCCCCGTCGCGGTGCCGATCGGCGTTCCCCTTCAGCACCGCCGCGAGGCCCGGACATTCCAAACACAACAGACCGTTGTTGATCGCGTTGCGGAGGTAGGTCGCGTTCACCGAGTCCGCGATCACCGCCGAAACGCCGGCCGCGATCAGCGCTGTCGCC
>JANRKN010000135.1:0-27100 GCA_033763435.1 Planctomycetota bacterium | reverse complement strand
CGCTGGGTGGTGGTGAGGGCGATGAACGTGCCGCGGTCGGGCTGTTCGATGACGCCGGGCACGTTGCGGATGGGCGACTTCTGGGAGCCGGGGCGTTCGGAGTAATAGCCGAGCATTTCGAGGCTGACCATGCCAACGAGGTGTTCCTTGCCGGGCTCGAGGGGGAACTGGTCGCTGGGGGTTTCGGTCTGGACTTTGGCGCGGATGGAGTTGTAGTACGACGTCGCGCCGATGATGCCGGGCTCTTCGACATTGAAGAAGACCAGGCGCACGGTCCGGCGCGTAGGCAGGCCCTTAAGGACGCGGGCGAGTTCGAGGAGTCCCGCGGTGCCGGTGCCGTTGTCGTCGGCGCCGGGCGAGTTGGGCACGGCGTCGAAGTGCGCGCCGTAGAGCAGCACCTCGTTGGGAAGGTCGGTGCCCGGCAGCTCGACGATGATGTTGCGCCATTCCACGGGCGGGTCGACGGCCTCGCCTTCCTTCGCCGCGGCGCGCGAGGGGTCGGGCCGGCCCTGCACGCGCGCCCACTTGAAGCTCTGCGTCCGCGGTTCGTGGCCCATCGCGCGGAGTTTCTCGAGCAGCAGATCCTCGGTCTTCTTGAGGCCCTCGAGATGATCGGGCGAGCCCCACGCGGCGCGCTTGGTGGGCAGCGCCGCGAGGAAGGCCATCAGCGAATCCTGCGAGACGCGCTCGTGCGGGCCCGCGCTGCCGTCGGGCGCGCGGAAGGGCCCACGCGCGGGCACGATCACGGGCCGAAAGTCGCCGAAGGGGTTCACGGGCTTGGCGTCCTCGGGCTTCTTGTCAGGTTCGGGCGTGGGCTTCGGCGGCTGCGCGGGCACGGGCTGGCCCTCGGCGGGTTCGCCGGGCGGAAGCGTCGTCTTCTCCGGCGGCTTGGGCGCGGGCTTGGGCTGCGCAAAGGCGACGGGCGCGCTCGCGGCGAGCAACAGCGCAGGAACGATCGATCGGAGCAGGTTGGGCATGGCAAAGCCTCCGAGCGGGCCCGAGAAAGCCCCGCGCAGTGTACCGACCTCCTGAGCCGCAATAGCATCGACCATGACGCAGCGCGCTTCCGTGCCCGATGTCCGCGTGATCTCGATCGGGGCCCTGGCCTCCAACCCGCTCTGGAATGAGCGCGGCGCCGTTCGCACCGGGCACGCGACGACGACGCTGATCCGCGCGGGCGGCGCGAGCATCCTCGTCGATCCGGGCCTGCCCGAGCAGGCGATCGCGGCGCGCCTGCGCGAGCGCACCGGGCGCGGGCCTGAGTCGATCACGCACGTGTTCCTCACGAGCTTCGCGCCCGAGACGACGCGCGGCCTGGATGTCTTCGAGGACGCCGAGTGGCTGATCCACGGCCCCGAGCGCGAGGGCCTGGGCGCGTTCCTCGCGACGCGCCTGCGCGACCTCATCAAGTCGGGCATTGATTCCGAGGAAGACCGCACGCTGAAGGAGCGGCTCGAGGCCGACGTCGCGCGCCTGCGCAAGTGCAAGGCCGCGGAGGACACGATCGCCCCGGGCGTGGACCTGTTCCCGCTGCCGGGCGTGACGCCTGGGCTGTGCGGGCTGCTCGTGGAACACCCCGGGCGGACCATCCTGATCACGGGCGACGCGGTGGCGACGCAGGAGCACCTTGAGCAGGGAAAAGTACTCCCCGGCGCCGCGGACGTGAAGCTCGCGCAGGAGTCGTTCGCCGAGGCGGTGGAGATCGCAGACGTGATGGTGCTCGGTCGGGACAACCTGGTGCTGAACCCCGCGCGCCGGCCGTTCTGAGCCCCGGGGGCCCGTCCCGTGCCGCGGCGGGCGCGCCCGATTTCTGGTATGCTGCGCGGCTATGGACGGATGCCCGCTCTGCGCGGACCTCCAGCTCGGTACAGATCATCCCCGGTTCATCGCCTCGCTCGATGAGACGGCGGTGTATCTCTCCGCCGATCAGTGCTGCCCGGGCTGGGTCGTGCTGGTGCACAAGCAGCACTCTGAACAGCTTGACCTGATCGACCCGTTCCGCACGCGGCGGATGCTGCGCGAGCTGATGCGCGTCGCGGTGAGGCTGCGCCGGGCGCTGGGGCCCGCGAGGCTCAACTACGCGTGCCTGGGCAACGTGGTCGCGCACACGCACTGGCACGTGATCCCCCGCGGCGTCGCGGGCGACCCGGACCCGAGCAAGGCGGTGTGGGAGTTTCCCGCCGACCTGCGCCGGGGCACGCTCAGCGAGGCCGAGCGCGCGAAGCTGGTGCTGACGATCCGCGAGGCGCTGGCCGCGGAAGACCACTCGCCCGGGCCCAAGGCCTGAGGCCGGTCCCTGCGAAGCCGGTCCCTTGAAAACTGGTCCCTACGATCGGACGATGGCATACCTCACCACGCCGATCTACTACGTGAATGACCGCCCGCACATCGGGCACGTGTACACGACGCTCGTGGCCGACGTCGCCGCGCGCGCCGACCGGCTGCTCTCGGGCACGCCCGGCGCGACGTTCCTGCTGACGGGCACGGACGAGCACGCGGACAAGGTCGTGACCAGCGCGGCGGCGCACGGCATGACCGCGATCCAGTGGGCCGACCGCAACGCCGCGGAGTTCGAACGCGCCTTCAAGGCGATGAACCTCGCGTACGACGACTTCATCCGCACGACGCAGCCCCGGCACACGTCGCGCGTGACGGCGTACATCACCGCGCTCATGAAGGCCGGCAGCATCTACAAGGGCACCTACGAGGGCTGGTACGACGCGAACCAGGAGGAGTATCTCACCGAGACCGCCGCGAAGGACGCGAACTATCTCTCGCCCGTCAACGGCCAGCCGCTCATCCGCCGAAGCGAGACCTGCTACTTCTTCAGGCTCAGCGCGTATCAGGATCGGCTGAAGCAGCACTTTGACGACCACCCGCACTTCATCCGCCCTGAGGCCCGGCGCAACGAGGTGCTCGGGCGGCTGCGCGAGGGTCTGCAGGACGTGCCGATCTCGCGCCCGGTGACCGACGACCCCGCGACGCAGTTCGGCATCCGCGTGCCGGGCGACGACGCGCACCGGATCTATGTGTGGATCGACGCGCTGTTCAATTACCTGTCGGTGGTGGACACGGACGAGCGCCGGAAGTTCTGGCCGCCGCGTGTGCATTTCCTTGCGAAGGACATTCTGTGGTTCCACGCGGTGGTCTGGCCCGCGCTGCTTTTGGCGCTGCAGGAGTCGGCGCCGGAGTGGTCGTGGGTGAAGCTGCCGGGCTCGGTGTACTCGCACGCGTACTGGGTGCGTGAGGGTCGGAAGATGAGCAAGAGCCTGGGCAACTTCGTGACGATCGAGGTGCTGCAGGCGTACGCGGACAAGTACTCGCGCGACGCGGTGCGGTGGTACCTGCTGACGCAGGGGCCGCTGGGCACGACCGACGCGGACTTCAGCCACGCGAAGTTTGTCGAGGTGTACAACGCGGACCTTGCGAACGGGCTGGGCAACTGCGCCTCGCGCGTGGGCAACATGATCGACAAGTACTTCGGGGGCGAGCTGCCCGACCCGCGCGGGCAGGCCGACCATGCCGGGCACGACTGGCGCGCACTGCAGAAGGACCTCGCGGCGCAGGCCTCGTCGGCGCTGCGCGAGGACGACCTCTCGGGCTACGCCTCCGCGGCGGTCGCGCTGATCCGCGCGGTCGATGGCTACATCAACCAGACCGCGCCCTTCAAGCTCGCCAAGCGTCTGGACACCGACCCGGGCGTCCGCGACGAGCTGGGGCTGATCCTGTACCACTGCGCCGAGGCGGTCCGCGCGGCCGCGGTGCTCATGAGCGCGATCATCCCCGAGAAGACCGGCGCGCTGCTGGGGTCGTGGGGCGCGGGTGGGGGCGCGGGCCTGACGCTCGAACAGCTCTGCGCCTGGGGCGGGCCCGCGAGCCTGAGGCCCGGCCAGCGCGTGGGCAAGGGCGAGATTCTGTTCATGCGCGCCGACCCGGCGGAAGCGCCCCCGGCGTGAGCGCTCGGACGGAGCGCGCGCCCAACGCAAACGCTCCGGCCGCGGGCGCCGGAGCGTGAGAATCGAGCCGATGCACTCGCGCCGATGCGCGATGCGGACTCAGCGCCGACGGCGCATCGCGGTCAGACCGGCAAGGCCCAGCAGCGCCGCCGCGCCCGGCGACGGGACGAACACGGTGGCTCCCGCGACGATCGCGCGCTGGAAGTCCCACGCGCCGGTGTCGACGATGCGGATCTTCCGCAGGGTCTGCGTCGCGAAGCCCTCATCGAGCGCGAAGGTCTGCATGTCCAGGCGCTGGCCGCGGCCGTTGTTCCAGACTTCCACGGTTGTGGTGTTGTTGATCTGGTTGGTCCAGTTGAACTGGTTGTAGTCGCGGATGTTGGTGTTGCCCACGAGCTGGAATTCTTCGGTGGTCGAGTCGCCGATGAAGGTGACGGAGAGGTAGGAGTTGGGGCCGCTCTGACCCCAGTGGGTGTTGATGAGGGTGTACGCCTCGCGGACGCCGAAGACGTTGACGTCGATCTCGAGGGTGCGCGTGCCGCCGGCGACGCTGCTGTCCTGATTGAGCAGCGCGCCCCAGGCCCAGAGGTCGCCCGCGTTGGCCGTGCCGCCCATCGCGAACGGGACGCCCGCGAAGGTCTGCGCGCCGAAGGGATAGGTCGGCCCGTTGGCGATGAGCGCGCCCGAGCGGCTGATGTTGAACTGGGACGAGAAGTCGAGGGTGGTGTACTGGGCGTGGGCGCTGGCGCACACGCCGGCCGCGAGGGCCAGGCCGAGCAACTTGTTCATGGATCGGGTCTCTCTCTGGGTCTCTGGGCCCACGGCCGGACGACGGACCGGGGTCCGGAAACGAAGGTGCCACGGCGGTGCACGCTTGGCCAGCCAAAGTCCGGAAAAACATCGGGGACAGGAATGGGATTGCCGGTTGGCGATCGGACGATCTATCATGCGAGCCAGTCCCATCGGAGCCCGCGAGCATGCCGCACATCATCGGTGAACCCTGCGTCGGAACCAAAGACACGTCCTGCGTCGAAGTCTGTCCGGTGGACTGCATCCACCCGACCAAGAACGAGCCGGACTTCGGGAAGACCGACCAGCTCTACATCGACCCGGACACGTGCATCGACTGCGGCCTGTGCGTCGACGAGTGCCCCGTCAAGGCCATCTACCCGCAGGAAGACCTCCCCGCCGAGTGGAGCAAGTACGTCCAGATCAACCTGGACTACTACAAGAACAAGGGCTGAGACGCGAGTGGGGGGCTAAACCGCCGGCCACTGGGGCTCTTCGCCCGAGAGCACCCGCCAGACATCGCGCACGACCCACGACATCGCGACCTGCGCCCGCTGCGTCCCCGCGGCCAGGTGCGGCGTGAGATACGCGTTGGGCAGGTCCAGCAGCGGATAGGTGGGCCCGAAGGGCTCCGGCTCGTGCACGTCCAGCAGCGCCGAGGCGCCCTTGTGCCGGATGAGATAGTCCGCCAGCGCGTGCTCGTCGATCAGAAACCCTCGGGCGGCATTGATCAGGATCGCGTCGGGTTTCATCAGCGCCAGCGCCCCCGCATCGATCACGTGCCGATTGCTCGCGCGCCTGTCGACGTGCAGTGTGACGACGTCGCTCGTGCTCAGCAGCGTTTCGCGCGAGACGGGCTCGGCGCCAGCGCGCAGTTCGGCGGGGATGTCGCGCAGGTCGCAGTATTGAACCTTCGCGCCCAGGCCGACCATCGCGCGCGCGACGCGCGTGCCGATGCGCCCGAGGCCGTAGACGCCGATGGTGAGCTCCGAGACTTCGCGCCGACCGACCATCTCGCGCCGGGCGCGCTTCCACGCGGTTTCGTCCAGGGCCTTGTCGAGCATGACGCGAGGCCTGACGGCATCGAGCAGCAGGGCCATGACGAACTCACACACCGCCTGCGAGTTGGCGTCGGGCGTCGAGACGACGCGCACGCCACGGGCCTGGCACGCGGTGAGGTCGATGTTCTCCAGGCCCACGCCGCCCCGGCCGACGACGCGGAGGTTGGGCGCGCGATCGAGCAGCGCGGCATCGACGCGGGTGTAGGTGCGGACGACCAGCGCGTGGGCGCGGGCGAGCAGTTCGGCAAAGCGCGGTTCGCCCGTGCCGCAGGCGATCAGCTCGCAGCGCTCAGAGAGCCAGCGCGCGGGCTCGGCGTCAAGGTGCTCGGTCTGGATGACCAGAGGTGGGGTGGATGGCCGGGTGGGATGTGCGGTGGATGGAGACGGGGGCTGAGCCAAGGAAAGCACTCCGACCACGCCGGCCCCCGGCGGGACTCAGTCCCATGGAAGGGCAGCGAAACGTGCCTCTGCGGACAAACTGCGAGAACCGTAAGCCCGCCTCGGCGTGGTCGGAGGTCAATCCCGGTCAACGGTCGAAGGGGTTGCCCCCTCGGCCGAATCACCCTGCGTTCGCCCGGAATCTGCGTGAGAAGCCCCGTGAGATTCGTCGTTGCTCGCGTCGTCGCCGTCATCGCCAAACTCGGCCGGTTCGATGACGCACGTCATGCCGCCCTGACTCGCGCGGATCAACGGGTCGCGCCCGAAGCTGTTCACCTGCTCGGCGCGCAGCTCGGCCAGCTCCTTGTGCGTCGTCACCAGCACGGCCCGGCCTTCCTCGTCCACGGTCTGCGCCACCTTGAAGGCCTTGGCGCGGTCCCAGCGGAAGAGCTCCTGCAGCACGCGGATCACGTACTCGTACGTGTGCTCGTCGTCGTCGATCAGCACCACGTTCCAAGGCGTCGGGCCCTGGGTGCGATCCTGAAGCGCGGTCGAGTTCTGCGTGTCGCTGCGAGTAACCATCGGTACACGATATCGGCGGTTTCTCACATGCAAAACCGCAAATCGTCACGGACGCAGGCGTCCGATTCATCGCTTCAATCGAGTCAATTCGGAGCAAGGGCCCCGGAGGTGCGCAGCGCCCGGGTGTTCGCGCACCCTTGATGTTCAATCGCCGATCGCGATCGGCCCTGCGGACGCCCCCGGGCCGATCCCGTCCCTCGCGGAGCATCGGGAGAGCTCCGGCTCGGTCGGACAAGTCTCTCCGGTTATCGTCTGCGAACACCCGCGCGTGGGCCGCCTGAACGGGGCGTCGGGCGCGGGCGCGAATTCATTTTCTTTTGGTTGGAATCGCGGATTACGCGTGGAAGGCGGATTCGGCGAGGTCGATCGCCCGCGCGAGCGCCGCGGACTTGTTGACCGTTTCCATGTATTCGGGCTCGGGCTGCGAGTCGGCGACGATGCCCCCCGCGGCCTGGAGGTGATACGTCCACGCGCCGCCCGGCGTGCGCATCGCCGTGGGCACCACGATCGTGCGGAGCGTGAGCGCAATGTCCATCTGTCCGTCGAGCCCGACGCAGCCCATGCCCCCGCCGTAGGGCCCGCGCCGGACGGGCTCGAGCTCGTCGATCACCTGCATCGCGCGCACCTTGGGCGCGCCTGAGATCGTGCCCACGGGCAGCGCCGCGGCGAGCGCGTCCCAGCAGTCCAGCCCCGCGCGCAGCTCGCCCGTGACCGTCGAGCTCAGGTGCATCACGTGCGAGTAGCGCTCGACCTCCAGCACCGCGTCGAGCTTGATCGACCCGGGCTCCGCGACGCGCCCCACGTCGTTGCGCCCAAGGTCCACCAGCATGATGTGCTCGGCGCGTTCCTTGGGGTCGGCGCGCAGCTCGGCCTCGAGCGCGCGGTCTTCCTCCTCGGTCCGCCCGCGCTTGCGCGTGCCCGCCAGCGGTCGATTCGTCACCACCATCGCGGAACGACCGTCGCGCGCCTCGCGCCGCACGCGGCAGAGAATCTCCGGGCTGCTCGCGACGAGAATGCACCCGCGCGCCTGCAGGTACACCATGTAGGGGCTCGGGTTCACCACACGCAGCGCGCGGTACACATCGAACGGGTCCGCGGCGCTCTCGCGCTCGAACCGCTGCCCGAGCACCACCTGAAAAATGTCCCCCGCGCGGATGTATTCCATCGCGCGCGAAAGCATCGCCGCGTGCTGCTCACGCGTCATGTTCGACTTCATGGGCGCGGGCGCGGCGCCCGTGCGCGTCTGCACACGCCCGGTCCGCATCGGGTCGGTCGTGCGCTCGAGCTGCGCCGATCGCTCGGCCAGCCGCGCGATCACGCGGGCGTACTCCGCCTCGGCGCTCTGGCCCTGCTCGAGCACCGCGAGCTCGACGACGTGCACCAGCTTCGAGACATGATCGAACACCACCACGCCCGCGTAGAAGCCAAAGTGCAGGTCGGGCAGGCCGCGATCGTCCCGCGGCGGCGCGCTGAGCTTCTCAGGCTCGCCGTAGCGCACGGTGTCGTACCCGGCATAGCCCACCCAGCCGCCCAGGAAGCACGCGGGCAGGGGCGCGCCCTCGGGCAGTTCGAGCCGGAGTCCCGCGCTGATCTCGCGCGCCCACGCGAGCGGGTTGGGCAGGTCGCGCGAAGTGGTCGCGTTGCCCGCATGATCGATCAGTTCCGCGCGCGTGCCGAAGGCGATGAGTTCGAGGCGGGGCCGGGCGCCGAGGATCGAGTAGCGTCCCTGACGCTCGCCCCCTTCGACGGATTCGAGGAGGAACGAGGGCGCGGTGCGCTCGTCGGGTGCGACGAGGCGGCGGTAGGCGAGCATGGGCGTGAGCTGATCGCCGATGAGCCGGACCCCGACGGGCACCGCGACGCGCCGGGCGCCCGCACGCCAGCCACGCTCGGCCGCGGCAAGCACGTCGGCGAGCGAAACGTCGGCACGGAACGGAGCGTCGGCGGAAATCATGCGGAGCACAGGGTAGAACCCCGCCGGGCCTGCCGGCCTCGGGCAGGCGCCCCGCGAACCGGCCCGCGGGGCGAACGTCTATAACCTCGCATGCTCACGCTGCCCGCACGATCTGGCCCGACCGTTGGCCCCACCCTCGGCCTGGCCGCCGCCGCCCTCGCGCTGCCCGTCTGGGCCCAACCGCCCGCGCAGGCGCCCGCCCAACCATCGGGGCAGCCTGAGTCTCAGGACATTTCGAACCTGCCCGCGCCGGTGAAGCTGGCGATCCGCGTCTCGGCCGTGCGATCGGGCATCCCCGCGGCGCCCGTGGTCGTCGTGGTGCGCGATGTCGGTTCGTACGTCGAGGCCATCGCGCGCTGGAGCCCCAAGCTGCGCTATCCCGTGCTGATCGACGACGGCACCGAGCAGGCGCGCGAAGACCTTGCCCGGTTCGTCCGCGCGTATCAGCCGCAGAAAGTCATGCGCTGGTCGTTCTTCGAGGCCAAGGGCCCGAAGGCGACGCTGGAAGATCAGGGCCTGCGCGAGCGGCTGGTCGCGCGCGCGGTCGTGCGCGCGTGGGGCACGCCCCTGCAGCCCGACGACAAGCCCTCGATCAAGGACCAGGTCGGCATGTTCCGTCAGGCGGGGCTGACTTCGCCGGGCATCGTGATCTGTTCGCCCCCCGACGCGGCGTGGACCGGCGGCCTCGCGCTCGCCGCGGGTCACGCGCAGCCGATCGCGTGGCTCTGGCCGATCCTTGGCCCCGCGCTGGTGATGCAGCCCGACGACGCGGATCTGTTTTCGCGCGACATCGAGAAGATGTTGCAGGCGACGGGGCTGCCCTACGACGGGCTGGGCGATGCGATCGACGCGATCACGCTCGCCTGCGCCGCGCCCGCGAGGCTGAAGAAGACCGAGCGCGACATGCTCGCGCTGACGGACCGACTGGGCCGCGCGGGCACGACCGCCAGCCCCGGCGCGCCCTGGGCCTGGACGGGTCAGGTCATGGGCTCGAACGCGCGATCGGCGTACAGCGCGATGTGCTCGCTGTTCCTCGCGCCTACGTCCGCGTGGATCTTCGACGGCTATCCCGACACCGCGCCCTGGAACACCTATGGCGGGGCCAAGGCCGCCGAGGCGATCAAGGAGTCCGCGCGCCTGGCGTCCAACGCGCCCATCGATTGGAAGATCACGGTCGACGGCCCGCCCAACGGCTCGGCCAGCGCATGGCGCATGCGCGCGTCGCGCGCGCTTGATGCGTCGCTGGTGCTCATCAACACCAAGGGCAACTCAGACTTTTTCGATCTCGAGCCCGGCCGGGGCAAGCCCGCCGACGTGCCGATGCTCGCGCGCCCCGCCGCGGTGCACATTGTCCACTCGTGGTCCGCCGAGATGCCCGGCGAGCGGAACACGATCGCGGGGCGCTGGTTCGAGCGTGGCGCGTTCGCGTACTTCGGCTCGGTGCAGGAGCCGTTCCTGCAGGCCTTCGTGCCGACGCCCGACGTGGCCGCGCGCCTGGCCGCCCTGATCCCCTGGGGCCCGGCGGTCCGGCACACGAACGCGCCCGCGTGGAAGGTCGCGACGTTCGGCGATCCGCTGCTGCAGTTCGGGCCCGTCGCGCGCAGCGAATCGACGGTGCTGCCGCTTGAAAACCCCGAGGATGTTCAGGAGGAACTGCGCGCCGCGCTGAAGGACCGCAAGTTCGAGGCGGCGCTGGATGTGCTCGCGCTGCAGGGGCGCGACGCGGACGCGGTGCGCCTGGCGCGCGGGCTGCTCGCGGAGACGACGGTGCGGGTCGAGCCCGGCGCGGCGCGGGCGATGTTCATGCCGCTGATCCGCGCGGGCGAGGCCGAGCTCGCGGCGCGGGCGATGTCGCTGATGTCGCGCGAGGACCGCGCGCTGCCCGCCCGACAGGACGCGCTCTGGCTGATCGCGCATCCGCTGCTGGGCTCGACCGACTCGCGCGCGCTGATCGAGACGCTGCGCGAGTCGATCCGGTCCGATGTCGCGGGGCGCGATGCCGCGGACCTTGCGCCCGCCATCGCGCGGGTCTTCGGCAGCGCGAGCGCGAGGCGGATGCTCGAAGAGGCGCGCACGAAGATCACCGACGACCGCACCCGCGAAGAGTTCGACAAGGTGATCCGCGGCCTGCCGCAGTGAGTGCTTCGTGTGGCTCGGGGTGCCGCCCGCTCAGCTCAGGTTCTTGGCTTCTTCGGGCGAGATCGGCCTCTGCTCGCCGGTCTTGAGGTCCTTGAGCGTCAGCGCGGCCTCGCCTTCGACGATGAGCGCAAAGCGCGCGCGCGCGTCGCTGGCGTCCTTGAGCAGTTTGCCCAGGTTCCGCGTGCTCTTGTACGTCTGGCGCGCGTGCAGGCCGCGGGCGCGCAGCTCGGCGACCATGCGCCGGACTGAGCCGTCGATCGTCGCGGGGTCGGCGCCGTCCTTTCCGCCGGGCAGGACGTAGACATCGGGTCGATAGCGCGGGCCCTGGGAAAGCTGATCGAGCATGGGCTCGGCCGCGGGCATGAGGCCCTTGTCGCTGAGCACGAGCGAGAGGACGACATCGCCCATGCCGAAGCCGACGACGGGCGTCGCGGGCCCGCCGAAGGTTTCGATGAGCCCGTCGTAGCGTCCGCCGCCCGCGATGGCGCGCTCGCCGTCGGCGATGACTTCGAACACCGTGCCCGTGTAGTACGCAAGGCCCCGGACGATCGTGAAGTCGAACTCGCACCAGTCGCCCAGGCCCCGATCGACGAGCGTTTCGAAGAGCTTGATCAGCCCGCGCAGCGCGTTGTAGCGCGTGAGCATGTCGGTGATCGTGCCCCGGCGATAGTCCAGGCTCAGCAGCGATTCGGCGACCTCGGTGAACCGCACGACAAAGTGCTTGCCCAGCCCGAGCCGTTCGGCCTCGGCGATCAGTTCGCGCTCGTCGAGCTTGCCGCGCTTATCCAGCAGCGTCATGCCCGCGGCCATCTGCTCTTCGCTCAGCCCGATGTCCTTGAGCACGTCGACCACCAGCCGGCGATCGTTGAGCCGCACCTTGCAGTCCTTGGGCGTCAGGCCCACGCGGCGCAGCAGCCCGACGCAGGTCTGGATCACCTCGACGTCGGCCTCAAGCGGATTGTCGCCCCCGATGAAGTCGACGTTCCACTGCGAGAACTCGCGCAGGCGCCCGCGCTGGGGCCGCTCGGCGCGGAAGCAGTTCTGCTGCCAGAACCACTTGCAGGGCCGGGGCAGCGCGCCGGCCTTCGCGGCGTACATGCGCGCGAGCGTGGGCGTGAACTCGGGGCGCAGGGCAAAGGGCGCGGGGTTGCCCTCGCGGATGCGGGCCAGCTCGGCCTCGTCCTTGCCGCTGTAGACGCCGAAGATCTCCGAGACGATGCCCTCGCCGCTCTTGGCGGTGTAGAGGTCGATCGTCTCGAACGCGGGTCCGTCGATCTCTTCAAAGCCGTGGGCGAGCGAGACGCTGCGCCAGGCGTGTTCGAGCCAGCGCCGGCGGAGCAGATCCTCGGGATAGAAGTCGCGCGTGCCCTTGGGGGGCTGAAAAGTCGGGGGCATGGGCGAGAATATGAGCCTCAGGGCGGCGGTGTCGGTTCGTGAGGGCGCGAAACGACCGTGCCCGCGCGGATCGTCGCCACGCCGTCGCGGGGCGCGACCCAATCCGCGCCCGCGCCATAGGGCCGCGTCGAGACGATGGTGCGTGCGTCCGTGAGCCGGCGGAACGCGCTAGTGGCGCCCGCGCTCACGACGACGTCGGCGCGCAGGTTCATCGGCTCAGCGTCGGCGACACGCAGCGTGCGGACGATCAGCGTCTGGTCCGCGAGCACCGCCGCCCGGCCGCTCGCGCTCAGGCGGATCGTGACGGGCTCGTTCGCGAGGGTGAGCTGTTCGTCTGCGGTCAGTTCGCGCACGGTCATGCCTGCCGCGCGGAGGAGGCCGGCGCGCTCGCCCAGGGCCGCGAGGGCCGCGGGGGCGCAGAGCACCTCGCGCACGCCCCAGGCCTCGCCCGATCGGCGGAGCAGGGGCTCGAGCGAGAGCCCCGCATCGGGCCCGGTGAGGATCACGCGCGCGACGCGCCACGCGCGGGGCCTGAGGAATCGATCGAGCGCGACGGGTTCGCCCTGCGGGTCGATCAGCGCGGCCTCGCCGCCCTTGGTCACCAGCACGCCCGCGCCGCGGCTGAACGCGGGGACGTGCACGGTCAGCGGCTCGGCACGGGCGCGCGAAGCATCGAGCGTCCAGAGGCCCGCGAGCGAGAGCGCCGCGAGAAGCACCGCGATGAGCCGCGTGCGAACGAATCGGCGCGTTCCCAGAAGGAAGATCAGCGCCGCGCTGGCGCCCAGGGCCCACACGCCGCTGGCGGGCGGCAACATGAACCACGCGCCCGGGAGCGACTCGGTCCAGCGCACGAGCGCGACGGTGAGGTCGGCGCACGCCGAGAGCGCCGGGCCCGCAAGGTCCAGCACGCCCGGCAGCGCCAGGCCCAGCAGCACCAGCGCAAACCCGCCCGCGAGCAGCGCGACGACCAGCGGCGAGATCACGATCGACGCCGGGATCCCCAGCACGCTCACCAGCCCCGTCCGCTCGATGAGCACGGGAAGTGCAACGACCCAGCACACGGCGCTCACGATGAGTGTCACGACGAGCGAGACGAGAACCTTCCGCGTCACGACGCCCGGCCATCCGTGCCATGCGCCCAGGCCCGACCAGCCCCGCCCGCGCGCTCCCCGCGCGCTCAGCCCGCAGCGGGTGACCATCGCGCTGCCGATCGGCGTCGCGAGGCCCGACATGGCCGCGGTCAGGCCCACACTCAGTTGCCAGCCCAGGTCCATCGCGTCGGCGGGGCGCCAAAGCAACAGCCCGACGCCCGTCCAGCCCAGCATCGTGAGCGTGTCGAAGCGTCGGCCCGTGGCGCCCGCGAGCAGAATCGCGAGCGCGAGCGCCGCGGAACGAACGATCGGCGCCTCGGTCGGCACGAGCCACGCGTAGAAGAGGATCACGCCCCCCAGCACGCCCGCGCCGACGGCCGAGGCGCGCACGCCCAGCCCCCGCAGCATTGCCGACGCCGCGAGCGCGATGACCGAGACGTGAAACCCCGACACGCTGAGCACGTGCGCGAGGCCCACGCGCGCGAATGCCTCGCGCACCGGCACGGGCGGGCCGAGGGCCTCGGGCGCGTCTGCGTCGGCGGGCGCGCTGACTTCCGCGGGGACCAGACTCTCCGCTGGCGGACGCAGGCCCAGCACGAGCTGGCCCACCAGCGCCCGCGCGTCGGCATCGTCGGGCATCGCGCGCTCAAGGTTGGCTTCGAGCCGTGAGAGCAGCGCCGATCGCGCGCTTGCGAGGCGCGCGTGAAGCTCGCCGGTGGGCGCGAGCGTGCGCAGCGACTCTGCGCGCACGGCGCCGATGAGGCCGTCCTGCGCATCGGTCCAGGCCCGCGCATGGTCGTCGGCATCCACGCGCCTCGGGCGAAGCTCGCCTGAAAACTCGACCTCGTCGCCCGGGCGGAGAGACGTGTCGGGCGCGACGCCCAGCAGCACCGTGCCGTCGGTGTCTGGTGACGTCAGCCGCACGCGCGCCCAGCGCGCGCGGGTTGCGTCGGCATAGGGCCCGGAGAGCTCACTCGCGACGACGCCTCGGAGCGTGACCGGGCCGGGCGGGATGGGCACGCCCGGCGCGATGAGCCGCGTGTGCCAGAGGCCCAGACACAGCGCGAGCAGCGCGAACGTCAGGATCGCGCGGACGCCCCGATCGTCGGCGCGCGCGAGCTTGAGCCCCGCCGCGACCAGCATGAGCGCGGGCGCGAGCGCCCAGCCCCAGGCAAGTACGTTCGCGCGCTCGGGCGCGAAGGGTGAGAGCAGCGAGCCCGCGCCGAGGAACGTGAGGAAGCAGACGGTGAGGGCGCCCAGCGCCGTGGCGCGCGCCCGGCGGACGTGCGCGGGTGGGCCGGGTTCGGCCAAGGGATCTGGGGGCGCGAGGGCCACGGGCGTCAGACTACATGAAGCGCAGCGGGGGCGATACGATGAACCCGCGGGGAACGGATTCCCAACAACGGGCAGCGCCCACGCGCTTTGCGGGGCAAGCGGAGGATCGAGTCATGTCGTCGAAGGTGGCACCGGTGTTCCTTCGCGTCGCGCTGGGCGTGACGTTCCTGTGGGCGGGCATCGGCAAGTTCGCGGCCGACATGACGATCAACCGCGAGCAGGCGGTGGTCCTCGCGTCCTACGGCTCCATCACCCCGCCCGCGGCCAAGGTGCCAGAAACCAAGCCGGAAACCAAGCCGGAAACCAAGGCCCCGGAAGCGAAGGCGCCAGAACCGAAGGCCCCCGAGACCAAGCCCGCCGACAGCGCGCCCGCCGCTGCGCCGACGCCCGAGGCGCCCTCTTCCGCGCCCAAGGGCCCCGTCTCGTCGCTCGCCGGCACGCTGTTCCTCGCGCAGACCACGCCCGCGGCATCGTCGTCCCCCTCCGCGCCCGTCATCTCCCGCGCGCAGCCCTCGGCGGCGGATTTCCCGGAGACGATGTCCGTCGCGCGCGTCCACGGCCTCACGCTGCTGCTGCACTCGGCGGCCCACCCCGCGCCGGGCGACAATGGCGCGCCCCGCATGGCCCTCTGGCCTGAGTTCGCCTCCAAGGACCACTGGCCCAAGACCTTCGCGTACGCGGCCGCGATCACCGAGATCGTCGCGGGCCTCTTCCTCCTCGTCGGGCTCTTTGTCCGCGTCTCGGCCTTCTCGCTCACGGGCGTGATGCTCGGCGCGGTCTGGCTCACCGAGATCGGACCCGCCATCCAGGCCGGCACCGCGAGCTTCGGCATCCTCCCCGGCTACGGCCTCTGGGACGTCGGCGCGTGGAAGACCTTCCTCTGGCAGCTCTCGCTGCTCTGCTCGGCCCTCGCGCTCGTCTTCACGGGCCCGGGCGCACTCGCCCTCGACAACGCCCTCTTCCCCGGCGCGCCCAGCAAGCCCGCATCCTCAGGTGGGCCCAAGCCCGCCAACCCCCGTCCCGCAGGGGTGTGAGTGGGAAAGGTCAGCCTTGGGGTAGGTCGGCTCTCCGAGTTTGTGTGCATTGGGTGGCACGGCTTGAGCGGGCTCGGGCGCTCAAGCCGTGGAAGCTTGCCTGTCGCACGGCTTGACGCCGAGCCGTCAAGCCGTGGCACCCAAGGCGGGGCTCCCAGCGCCGCACCCGCCGCCTCCCCGCCTTAGCACGGCGCTTGGAAGGCCTGCGCAAATGCGACGAAATCGTCGGAGTCGACGAAGCCCGAGCGGTCAAAGTCCGCGGACTTCACGCACGCGGGATCGGCCCCGAAGGGCCCCTGCCCCGCGCCCGTGCAGCCCCGCGCGAACTGCGCGACGAACAGCACGAAGTCGTCGGAGTCGACGAAGCCCGAGAGATCCAGATCGGCGGCGCAGGCGACGTTCAGCGTCACGAAGAAGTTGTCCGTGCCGCTGGAAGACGAGATCGGCGCCGCGTTGCCCGTGCCGTTGCTGGAGTAGAAGCCAAAGCGCAGGGGCGCGCCGTCGCGCGTGAAGTCGGGCGTGGCGCTGCCCGCGCCGACGAAGTTGCCCGCGGTGAGTTCGGTCCGGCGCAGGTCCGTCCGCCAGCCCGAGCCGGTGAGCGCGGTGAACGTGGGCCCGAAGAAGATCGTGCCGTTCTGTTCGATGATGAGCCCGAAGGCGACGGCGTTGCTGGTGCCGCCGTTGAAGCAGTTGACGTCCACGCCCATCGAAAGCCCGAGCAGCTCGCCCTCGGCGGGGTCCCACGCGGTCGTGTGGAAATGGCCGACGAGGCCCGACGTGAAGCCGGTCACGCTCGCGTGCGAGATCGCGCGGTAGGCGCCGGGGTTGCCGCCCGAGGCCGGGTTGCCGGTGTTGAACGAGAACCCGCCGCCCTGACTCAGGATCGAGGCGGACCAGTTCGCCCCGGCCATCGTCTCGTCGTTGATGAGCTGAATCTGGGCGTGCGCGCCGGTGGCACCGGCCATCAACGCCGCGACAAGGACACCCGCACGAAGGCTCGACATACACAACTCCTGCGCGTCGCGGGCGCGCAGAACCAACACGCAGGGTCCGCAGCGCCAGCCTCGCGTGCGAAGATACCGCGCAGGCCCGGCGGCTCCAAGCCCGGACTGGCGATCTTGTGCCCCGCGTGGGCCGTCTCGGACATTCAAAGGCACAGCACGTCGGCGGGCAAAGGCCGACCTTGGCGCACGCGCCCGGCGTGAACGGCTTACGTCAGGTTCACCGGCATGACGACGTACAGGAACTCCGACGTCGACTTGGGCGAGCACTTGATCAGGCCCGGCTTGTTGTGCGCCTTGAGCTCCAGGATCACCTCGTTGTCGGGGATCACCTTCAGCGCGTCGGTGATGAACGAGGGGTTGAAGCCGATCTCGATGTCCTCGCCCTCATAGTTGGCAAGGTCCACGCGGACTTCGGCATCGCCCATCTCGGGCGCGCGGCTCGTGAGCTCCAGACGCTTGTCGGCGCCCGTGAACTTCAGCCGCACGCCGCGGGACTCTTCGTTCGTCAGCAGCGCCGCCCTGCGCACGGCCGAGCTCAGCACGTCGCGGTCGAACGTCACCTTCTTGTCCTGGTCCTTGGGGATCACGTCCTCGTAGGGCGGGAACGTGCCTTCGACCAGCGTGCTCGAGAGCACGGCGCGGGGCGTCGAGTCCTTGCCCGACGTGAGCGCGAAGTAAATCTGATTGTCCGTGATCGCGACCTGCACCGTGTCCTCGGGGTCGCCCATCAGGCGCACGAGCATCTGCAGCGCCTTGGTGGGCACGATGCAGGTCACGGGCTTGGCGTCCTTGTCGGCGCTGGTGACGACCGCGCGCGAGAGCGCCAGGCGCCGCCCGTCGGTCGCGACGAGCTCCAGCCGCTTCCCGTCGCGCTTGAGCAGCACGCCGTTGATCGCGTAGCGCGAGGTTTCACGCGCGGTCGCAAAGATCGTGCGCTCAACGACCGAGCGGAGCTGGTCGGCGGGCGTGGCGAAGACGGCCCGCGGGCGCGCGGTCGCCGCGGTGACCTCGGAAAAGTCGGGGATCGGCGGGAAGTCCGCGGGCGGATACGTCAGCAGGCGGAACTTGGCGTCCCCGCCGCGGATGTTGCAGGCGTCGGCCGAGACTTCGATCGTCAGCGTCGGCTCGTGGTCCTCGGCCGAGACAATCCCGCGCAGCTTGTCGCCCATGATCAGCGCTTCGCCCGCGGCCTTCACGTCCACGGTCGCCAGGCGCAGGCGGATCGCGATCTCGGCGTCGGTCGCGGCGAGCACGAGCTCATGCCCGGCCTTGCCCGCGGTCGCCGAAAGCTTGATGCACTGAAGCTGAGGCTTGGGGGTGCGGGCTGCCACGGCCCCCGAAACCAGATTGATGCCGTTGAGCAGTGCCGCCCGGTCACAGATCACCTTCATGCCGAACCTCCGAGTCGCCCAGTGTATCGCGGTGGGAGCGCCCGCGGGGCCGTCGCACGCGCCCAGACGCGCAAAGGTTTCCCGTTCGCGAGCGCTCGCTCCGTCCCGATCTTCCGGCCCGTCGGGTCCGGAACTGGCGCCGGAAGGGGCCTGCGAAGTTGCTTCAGGCCCGCGGCGGGCAGATACTGGCCCACGCGGGGCGGGGCGGGGTGCGGGATCCGGGTGGGGTGGGTGGATGGGGTGGGGTGGGGGGACGGTGGGGACGACTCTGTCCAGCGGGACGGAGCGGTATCCGTGTTGGTTGACGCGACGAGTGAAGGACCGGGCCGACGGTGGATCGCGGTGGGGGGCTTGGTCAGCGCAGGAAAGGACGGGCACGATGTCATTCGAGGCGGCGGTGCATGCGCAGGCGATCGAACTGAACCGGCTCTCGCTGGAGATGACCGCGGCCGCGGGGAGTGGGCATCCCACGACCTGTATGAGCCTCGGGCACATCGTCACCGTGCTGCTGTTCCACGCGATGCGGCACTCGCCCGACTATCCGAACTATCCTACCGCCGACCGCCTCGTGCTGAGCGAGGGCCACGCGGTGCCGGTCGTCTACGCCGCCGCGGCCAAGCTGGGCATCGCGATCGGCAAAGACCCCGAGAAGCGCCGGAAGCTCACGGTGGATGAGCTCAAGAACCTCCGCGCCGCCGCGAGCGAGCTCGACGGGCACCCCAACCCGATGGAAGGCTTCCCGTTCTTTGACACGGCGACCGGCTCGCTCGGTCAAGGGCTGAGCAGCGCGGCGGGCCTGGCCGAGGCTGCGCGCCTGGACGGCATCGATCGGCGCGTGTACTGCATCGTGGGCGACGGCGAGTCGCGCGAGGGGCAGATCGCCGAGGCGCTGGATTACATCATCGACCGCAAGCTGACGAACCTGCTGCTGATCGTCAACTGCAACGAGTACGGCCAGAGCGACCGCGTCTCGGGCCAGCAGAGCGCCGAGCGCCAGGTCGCGCGCCTCGAGGCGCTGGGCTTTGAGGTCCGCAACATCGACGGGCACAGCCCGACGCAGATCAAGTCGGCGATCGACGCGTTCTGCGCGGGCGTCTCCAAGCCGCTGGCGGTCGTCGCACGCACGACCAAGGGCTGGGGCGCGCCGAGCGTTCAGGGCAACGGCTGGCACGGCAAGCCCCCGACCGGCGAGCAGCTCAAGCGGGCGATCTCGGAGCTGGACGAGAAGCGCATCGAGCTCACGAGCGCGCTGGCCAGCAGCGACTCGTTCACCATCGAGCCGCCCAGCGAGATGAAGGCGCGGGACATCAAGGTGCTCGAGATGCCCGGCCTGCAGGCCATGATGAAGAAGCTCGACATGGAGTCGGTTTTCCATTCGGGCACGCTCGCGACGCGCAGGGCCTACGGCATCGCGCTGCGGGCGCTGGGCCAGACCAACCCTCACGTCGTCGCGCTCGACGCGGACGTCTCCAACTCGACCTACGCCGACATGTTCAAGAAGGACCCGGCCTGCGCCGAGCGGTTCTTTGAGTGCAAGATCGCCGAGCAGAACATGTTCAGCCTCGCGGCGGGCTTGTCTGCCGCGGGGAAGATCCCGTTCTGTTCGACGTTCGCCAAGTTCGTCACCCGCGCGTACGACCAGATCGAGATGGCGATCTACTCGGGCGCGAACCTGAAGATCGTCGGCTCGCACGCGGGCATCACCCTCGCCGCCGACGGCCCCAGCCAGATGTCGCTGCCCGATGTCGCCTGGTTCCGCGCGTTCACGACGATGCGCGATCACCGCGGCAACCCGGGCATGTACGTGCTGCAGCCCTCGGACGCGTTCGCGGCGTACGCGCTGACGCGCGAGATGGCCGAGTACGAGGGCGCGTGCTACATGCGCACCCTCCGCGCCGACACCGAGTTCATCTACAACGACCAGACGGTCTTCAACCTCGGCGGGTTTGAGGTGCTCAACGAAGGGCGCGACGTGTGCATCTGCGCGTCGGGCTACATGGTGCACGAGGCGAACAAGGCCGTCGAGCTGCTCGACAAGGCCGGCGTCTCGGCGACGCTCGTGGACCTCTACTCGCTGCCGTTCAAGCAGGAAGGGCTGCTCGACCTGATCAGCTCGGCCAGCGGGAACGCGCTGACGGTCGAGGACAACTTCGGCGGCGGCATCGGCTCCGCGGTCGCCGACGCGATCGCCGACTCGGGCGATGGCTTCCGCCTCCGGCAGATGCACGTCAAGCGCATCCCCAAGAGCGCGCGGACGCCCGACGAGATGCTCAAGATGTGCGAGATCTCCGCCGAGCACATCAAGAAGAACGTCATGGAGATGCTGGGCGTCTGAGCCCGGCACCGAATCGCGATCCCTCCCCTCGGCCCGGGTTCACGCCCGGGCCGCGGTTGTTTTTGGTCGGGCGCCTGTGCCGCGCGACCGAGTTGAATCCCCGAATCCGCACCTCTCGGACCTGGATTTTTCCATCCCCCGTGGAACCTTCTTGACGGGCCCCGCGAATTTCGGACAATCCGGGAGAGGAACGGGCGGTCCTGCTGCGCGCAGCGGCCGCCCAGCGCAGTCTGAGGTTCGGTGTCCGGTTCGAGTGATCGACAGACCGGTTCGAGTGTTCGACAGAAAAGAGTGGAAGGAAACACGATGCGTCCGACGAGCCTGCTGGCGTCCATGGCCGGAACGGTGATCTCTCGCGGCCTGCTCGCCTCCGCGGCGATGCTGCTCGCCCCCGCGATGGCCTCCGCCCAATCGGTCGCCGGTGAAGAGATCCTCCCGACCGTCGGCGGCTACCGCCTCATGCCCGGCTCGGTCACCTCGTGCGACCTCTTCCACGACAAGGGCGAGCACATCGGCTGCGGCAAGGCCGCGGCGCTCCGCAAGCGCATGGCCTCGGGCTTCCAGATCGAGGACCCGATGGACGCCCAGTGGTGGGAGACCCGCGAGGCCCCCAGCGACACCGACCTCCTCGACAACAACCTCGACATCGAGCTCATCCCCGCCTCGACCACCATCACCGGCTCCAACACCATGACCGTCCGGAGCAACGTGAACGGACTCTCCGAGTTCAGCTTCATGCTCCGCAGCAACTACACCATCTCCTCCGTCCTCGTCGACAACGTCTCGCGCCCGGTCACCAGCTTCGGAAGCTACGGCCGGCGCGTCACGCTCCCGCGCGTCTACAACGCGGGCGAGGTCTTCACCGTCCGCGTCGCCTACTCGGGCGTCGCGGTCAGCCGCGGCTTTGGCTCGATCGAGTTCCAGACCCAGGGCGGCCAGCCGATCATCGCGACCCTGAGCCAGCCGTACTTCGCCGCGACGTGGTGGCCCGTCAAGGACGGCGACTTCGGCCAGCCCGGCGACAACACCGACAAGTCCACCGCCACCCTGGCCTTCACCACGCCCAGCAATCTCCGCACCGTCAGCAACGGCCTGCTGCAGTCCGTGACCACGCCCGCCGCGGGCAAGGTCAAGTACACCTGGCGCACGAACCTGCCGACCGCGACGTATCTGTTCGCCTTCGGCAGCACGAACTACAACACCTGGACGCGCACGTGGAACTGGTCCGACGGCGTGACCAACTACTCGATGCCCGTGGAGTTCAACCTCTACCCGGGCAGCGACACGCCCGCCAACCGTGCCGCGTGGGAGACGTGCATCTCCATGCTCACCGTCTTCAGCAACGCGCTGGGCGTGTACCCCTTCGTCTCTGAGAAGTACGGGATGTACCAGTTCCCCTTCGGCGGGGGCATGGAGCACCAGACCAACACCGGGCAGAACTCCTTCGCCGAGAGCATCACCGCGCACGAGCTGGGCCACCAGTGGCTCGGCGACTGGGTGACGTGCCGGACGTGGAACGACATCTGGCTCAACGAGGGCGGCGCGACGTACACCGAGGCCCTGTGGGCCGAGCGCAAGCCGGGTTCGAGCGGTCTGCCCGCGCTGTTCAGCGCGATGGCCGCGCGCCGACCCAGCGCCACGCTCATCAACGACACCGTCTACGTCTACGACGTCTCGAACATGAACCGCATCTTCCAGTACGACACGACGTACGAGAAGGGCGCCTGGGTCTATCACATGCTCCGCAAGGAGATGGGCGACACCCAGTTCTTCGGGTTCCTCCGCGCCTGGCTCAGCGCCTACGGCGGGTCCGCCGCGACCACCAACGACATGGTCGCCTTCGCCAGCGCCTACACCGGGCGCAACTTCTCGCGCTTCTTCAATCAGTGGGTCTTCGGCACCGGCGCGCCCACGTACGCCACGGGCATCCAGAACGTCTCGATCAACGGCCAGAACTTCCTCCGCGTCAGCATCCGTCAGACCCAGCTCACCAGCTACGGCCAGGACGGATACTTCGACGCGCCGCTGGACCTCCGCGTCAACTGGACCGGCGGCACCGGCTCGTTCCCCCTCCGCAACAACGCCCGCAGCGAGTGGTTCCTCATCCCGCTCGGCGCTGGCTCCGCGCCTGCCACGTCCGTCGTCCTTGACGAGAACAACTGGATCCTCGCCGCGAGCAAGTCCAGCGAAACCTATCAGCCCGGCCCCGCCAAGCTCGTTGCCGTCAGCCCCGCGATCGGCGCGACCACCTCCGTCGGCGGCCCCGCCTCGATCACGCTCACCTTCAGCGAGAACGTCAACGCCTCGGCCTCCAGCTTCACGCTCGTCGGGCCCGGCGGCAACGTGCCCTTCACCTTCGCGTACAACAGCGGCACGTTCACCGCCACGCTCACGCCCGCCGCGCCCCTCGCGGGCGGAACCTACACGCTCACCGCCCTCGACACCATCACCAGCGTCACGGGCGGCGCGCGCCTCGACGGCGAGATCGTCCTCCCCAACGGCGCGGGCGGGGGCCTGGTCAACGGCGGCCCGCTCCCCTCGGGCGATGGTCTGCCGCTCGGCAACGCGGTCGTGTCCTTCAGCGTGCCCAACGGCTGCCCCGCCGACTACGACAACTCGGGCTTCGTCGACTCCGACGACTTCATCGCCTTCACCTCCGACTTTGGCCTGGGCTGCGATGGCCCGGGCTCGCCCGCGCCCGCGTGCGTGAAGAGCGCCGACTTCGACGGCTCGGGCTTCATCGACTCGGACGACTTCATCGAGTACGTGAACGCCTTCAACACCCCCTGTCCGTAACGGCAGAAGCCCCGGCGTGCCGCGCGGCTAGCAGACTTTTTGTCTGCGCGCACAAAATCGTGGATCCGCGGTCGATTCTCCCGCGATTGGAAAATTTGCCCGAGCCGTCGGCGATGGGGTGTCTCACTCATCGCCCGACAGCAAGGGATTGTCCCGGTCTGGCGAGTGGGGTCTTGGCAAGTGGGGTCCTGGCGAGTGAAGTCGTCGATCCGCGCTGAGGGGCGCGGGTTCTTGGACGTCTCGGCCGGATCGGGAGGGCCCGAAGCGGCTCTGGGTTGTGCGGAGCTGGGCGAGCGGTGGACCGCCGTCCGGTCGTGGGTCATGTTGTTCTGCCGGCGTCGGCTCTGGCCGCGTCGGGGTCCGTGGGTGCAGCGCGAGGAGTGTTGGATGAGCAAGGCAAAGAAGCGTGGCGCGTTCGGTTCGGTGACGACGCTGGGGCTGATGGCTTCGGCGGGCGTCGCGGGGTGCGTTCTGGCCTGGGGCCTTCAGCAGCGCGTGGAGTCGCCCATCCGGGCCGCGGTCGTGAGCGAGCCGGAGTCGGGCCTCGCGCCCGGCGAGGGCACGCCTTACGCGAACTTCCCCGAGGGCATCCGCGTCAACCGCGAGCTGGGTCGGATCGCGGCCTGCTTTGATCCGGCCAATCCTCCCCCGCCTGAGGTGGTCGCGGCCCTGAACACCGCGCTGCAGTTCGGCGCGCCCGAGGATCCCGAGAATCCGTTCGCGGATCGCTATCCCATCGGTTCGTACTGGGGCGGCGTCGGCTCGCCACGGAACCTCACCTGGTCGTTCGTCCCGGATGGCCTCTCGATCTCCAACGGCATCGGTGAGGGCGTCGCGAACAGCAACCTGTTCAGCTCGATGGATTCGAAGTTCGGCGGCGTCGCCAACCGCCAGACCTGGATCACCCAGTTCGTCAACAGCTTCGCCCGCTGGCAGGCCCTTTCCGGCATCCGCTACACGCGCGTCCGCTTCAACAACAACGAGTGGGACGACGGCGCGGCGTGGGGCACCGGCGGCGCGGCCAACGCCCGCGGCGATGTCCGCATCTGCTCCAAGCCCATCGACGGCGTCAACGGTGTCCTCGCGTACAACTTCTTCCCCACCACCAGCGACATGGTCCTGGACTCGGCCGAAGGCTGGGGAAACAGCGCCAGCACCTACCGCTTCCTCCGCAACACCATCATGCACGAGCACGGCCACGGCCTGGGCTTCCCCCACGTCTGCTCCAACAACGCCGGCTTCCTGATGGAGCCTTTCCTCTCCACCTCCTTCGACGGCCCCCAGCAGGACGACCTCCGCCACGTGCACCGCGGCTACGGCGACTTCTACGAGGCCAACGACACCCCCGCCACCGCCACTGTCATCCCCACCGCCGTCACCCCGTCGAGCAACTTCACCTTCGGCTCCGTGCCCACCCCCGCGATCAGCAACGGCTGGAACCTCTCGATCGACGCCAACGGCGACCTGGACTGCTTCCGCATCACCGTCAGCGCCAACGGCCTCTACGCCTTTGTCGCCTCGCCCATCGGCACCACCTACGACGACAACGGCCAGCTCGACGACGGCTCCTGCCCCAGCGGCTTCAGCACCAACGCCCTCGCGCAGGCCGACTTGGTCGTTGCGGTCACCAACACCGCGGGCAGCGCGACGCTCTTCAGCAACAACATCGCGGGCCTGGGCGCCGCGGAGAGCGTGACGCAGGTCCTGCTCCCCGCGGGCGACTGGATTGTCCGCGTCTCGGAGAACGGCTCGCCCACCCAGAGCCAGCTCTACAGCCTGCGCCTCCAGGGCCTGGGCGCGACGAGCGTCACCGCGACGAACAACGTCGTCTCGCAGGTCAACCTCACCTGGACCAACATCCCCAACTCCACCGCCTTCACGATCTTCCGCTCGACCACCAACAACCGCGCGAGCGCGGTCAGCGTCGGCACCGCGGGCGCGCTCGCCACGTCCTTCAGCGACACCACCGCGCCCACCGGCGTCCCGCTCTTCTACTGGGTCGACGCGACCCAGGGCGGCGGCCCGCAGCGCAACGTCGGCACCGCGACCGGGCAGGCCGTGCCCCCCGCGCCGCCGTGCCCCGCCGACTTCGACAACTCGGGCTTCCTCGACTCTGACGACTTCATCCTCTACGTCTCGCAGTTCGCGCTCGGGTGCGATGGCCCCGGCTCGCCCGACCCCGCCTGCACGCAGAGCGCCGACTTCGACGGCAGCACCTTCGTCGACTCCGATGACTTCATCAGCTTCGTCACCGCCTTCGAAGCCGGCTGCAACCCGTAACCCGCCCGCACCATCTCGAGTTTGCCTTCCGAGCCCGGCCCGCGCCGGGCTCTTTTCTTTGCGCGGGGGCCCAAGGCAAGCCGCGCGACGGCTCGTCGGCGCACACGCGCGCCGTTGCGATGACCGGCGGGCTTTGGTAACATCAGCACGACCCATCCGCGGCACGGGCGTGTCCAAGGGTGGTGCGCGGGGTGGCGCGCGGAGAGAGCACACGATGTCATTCATGCGTTTGGTCGGTGTCGCCGTGGCCGTCACGGGCCTCGCGTCTTCGGTCGCCTCGGCACAGGTAACCATCGCGACGGTGGCCGTCGGCAATCCGGGCAACAACGGGGACCCCGAGACGGGCTTCGGCGGCGTCCGCGATGAGTACCGCATCGGCATCTACGAGGTCACCAACGCGCAGTACGTCGTGTTCCTCAACGCCAAGGCCGTCGACGATCGGTACAACCTCTACAACCCCTTCATGGGCGGCGCGATGGGCGGCATCGCCCGCACCGGTTCGCCCGGCGCGTGGTCGTACAGCGTCATCCCGGGCCGGGGAGCCCGCCCGGTCAATTATGTTTCTTTCTGGGACGCCTGCCGGTTCGTCAACTGGCTCCACAACGGTCAGGGCTCGGGCGACACTGAGACGGGCGTGTACACCCTGACCGCGAGCGCGATCCTCGCCAACTCCGTCGCGCGCAACCCCGGCTGGCGCTGGGCCATCACCTCGGAGCAGGAGTGGTACAAGGCCGCGTACTACCAGCCCTACACCGAGGGCGGCGATGAGGACGACTACTGGCTCTTCCCCACCGGGGGCAACTCCGTCTCGCCCGGACAGGCGAACTACGACAACCCGCTGGGCATGCTCGTCAGCGTCGGCCAGTATGCGCCCAACTACGCCGGAACCTACGACCAGGGCGGCAACGTCTGGGAGTGGAACGAGTCGATCATCTTCGGCTCGGCGCGCGGGCTCCGCGGCGGGTCGTTCGACCTCAGCGACGGGCTCCTGGCCGCCACGGTCCGCAACAGCGGCGGCCCTGCCGACGAAGGCTTCAGCATCGGCTTCCGCGTCTCGCAGAGCGATGAGCCCCCCTGCCCGGTCGACTTCGACGGCTCGGGCTTCGTCGACTCGGACGACTTCGTCGCCTTCGCCGACAGCTTCACCCTCGGGTGCGACGGCGTCGGCTCGCCCGACCCCGCCTGCGCCCGGAGCGCGGACTTCGACGGCTCGGGCTTCGTCGACAGCGACGACTTCGTCAGCTTCGTCGACGCGTTCAACACGGGCTGCTGAGCCGCAGCCCTCGGCCCCGTTCCCCGTCCGAGCCCGGCCCGCGCTGGGCTCTTTTCTTTGCGCGGGTGTCTCTGCGTGGGTGGGGCCCAAGGCCGGGGACGTGCGCCTCCGGAACCGTGGTCTTGGGGTCTTGGGGCCTTGGGGCCTTTCCCCACACGCAAAAAAAGCGTGTGGGCATGTTCCCTCTTCTTTTCTTCTTCTGTTCCTTTTATGTTAGATGGCATATGGTGCACCCCGCCGTGCATCCCATGCACCCCGGACTGCACGTGGTGCACCCCCCAGTGTCCATATGGCACATCACTGAGCC
>JANRKN010000134.1:0-21758 GCA_033763435.1 Planctomycetota bacterium | reverse complement strand
TTCGGCACCGGTTTGCCTTCGATCTCCGCCACCAGCACGTTTGAAGGCTTGAGGTCGCGGTGGATCAGGCCTTTGTGATGCGCGTGCTGAACGGCCTCGCAGACGGGCACGAAGAGCTCCAGCCGTTGCCGGAGCGTGAGGCGCTTGCGGTCGGCGTAGGCGGTGATGGTCTCGCCTTGGACGAACTCCATCACGAAGTAGGGCCGACCGCGATCGGTGACTCCGCCGTCGAACACGCGGGCGACGTTCGGATGGTCCATCACCGCGAGGGCCTGGCGCTCTTGTTCAAACCGCGCGACGACGGCCGCGGAGTCCATCCCGGGCTTGATGATCTTCAGCGCAACCTGCTGGACCATCGGCTGCTGGCGCTCGGCAAGCCAGACGGTGCCGAAGCCGCCCTCGCCCAGCACGCGGACGAGCGTGAACGGCCCGATGCGGTCGCCGGTGCGTTCGGTGAAGCCGGCGGGCTGCGGGGTGTCGCGAGGCGCGCGGGAGTCGCCCGGGAGAGACGGCGTCGGCAGGTCGGTGTTGCCCATACGGCCAGCAAGCATACCGAAAGCGCCCCACGAGTGTCTCTGGGCATCTGGCGAGGCTCGGCATCGAACGTTGGGCTCGCGTTGTGCGCTCAGCCTGAGTGCTCGACGTGTCGGCTCGGAGAGCCGACCTACCCAAAGGCAGCGCCCGCATCTGTCTGGCGGGCACCACCCGAACACACGCTTGACAGGGGGGCTTCGGCGCGTCGCGGCCGCATGGAGTGCGCGCTGCTGTTTTGAAGCGCCGATTACCTCAAGGACGTTCTGGGCTCACAGGATGTATCGCTGCGGCCTGTGGGTCGACGCGCCCGGTGTAGCGAGCGTCTCGGTCGATCATGCGACGGCAGAGCTCGACAAGACGGGCGCGATCGACGGGCTTGGTGAGGTATTCGTCGCAGCCGGCGTCAAGACACTTGGCGCGGTCACACTCCATGGCATGGGCGGTGAGGGCGACGATGGGGAGTGCGCATCCGCGGTCGCGGAGGGCGCGCGCTGCGCCGTAGCCGTCGAGCTCGGGCATCTGCATGTCCATCAGGATGAGGTCGGCGCTCGCGTCGGTTGAGAGGAGTTCGAGGGCGCGCCTGCCGTTGTCGGCGACAGTGACCGTGGCGCCCGCCTTGCGCAAGTAGAGGGAGATCAGGCGCTGGTTGTCGGGACCGTCCTCCGCGAGCAGGATCCGCGCGCCCGCAAGGGGCTGGGGTGCGGCGTCGGGCTGGGCTTGAACGGGCGCGACCGGACCGCTGCTTGTGTCTGGTCCCGAGGCGGGACGAGCGTTTGCGCCCGCGGCTGGAGCTGGGTTTATGGCGCTGCTGAGCTGCGCGGCGGCGCCGGGCTCGAGCATCGGGACGTCGACGAGTTCACCCGTTCCAACGGTGGCAGTGAACGCGCTTCCGGCGCCGGGGGCGGAGTCGACGGTGATTCCGCCGCCGAGCATCTGTGCGAGGGCGTTGCTGATGCGCAGACCCAGTCCGGTGCCGCCGAAGCGTCGCGTGGTGCTGGCGTCGGCCTGGGAAAAGGCTTCAAACCGTGCGATTCGTTCGCGGGTCTCAGCGCTCATGCCGACGCCTGAGTCTTCGACGCGGAAAACGAGAAGACGAGCGCCCACGTCGCACGAGACGGCGATGCGAATGAAACCGGACTCAGTGAACTTGATGGCGTTACCCACGAGATTGAGCAGGATCTGGCGCAGACGCGTGGGATCGGTACGGATCGTGGCGGGGATCGGCGTGTCGTAGCGCACGTCAAACGTGAGACCCTTGCCGCGGGCGCGCGCGCCAACGAGCGATCCAAGCTCTTCGAGCAGCCGCATTGGCTCGCACTCGAGGCACTCGACCTTCATCTGCCCGGCCTCGATTTTCGAAACGTCGAGGATGTCGTTGATAATGGTGAGGAGATGGTCGGCGTTGGAGCGGATGCTGGCGACGGCCTCGGCAACGCGGGCGGGATCGGCCGAGATCTCGCGGTCGGTGTGCAGCAGCTCCGAGTAGCCGAGAATCGCGGTCATGGGCGTGCGAATCTCGTGCGACATGTTCGCAAGGAACTCGCTCTTGGCGCGGCTCGCGGCCTCGGCAGTTTCCTTGGAGAGGCGAAGCTCGTGAATATCGCTGATCGAGCCCGCAGTGCGCGTTGCGCGGCCATCAGCGGCGCGCACGGCCTTGCTCTTGACGCGGAACCAGCGGTAGTCGCCGGTCGCCGTCAGCATGCGATACTGAATGTCCTGCCCGACGTGCTCGGTGAGGTGCTGATGGATCGCGCCCGCGGCGCTGTAGTAGTCGTCAGGATGGATCAGCGCGGCCCAGTTCTCCGGGCGGTCGCCCAAGCTCCCGGGCGCAAGCCCCAGAAGCTCCGTAAAGCGCGGACTGAACCAGCACTTGCCATTCTCGACGTCGTAGTCGAACAGACCCTCGGCGCATCCCTCGGCCGCGAGTTCGAGACGCTGCTCGGCCAGTCGCTGCTGAGTGATGTCAAAGCGAATTGAGAGGTAGCGCTCGATGCGGCCGGCGTCGCTGATGATCGGAACGATCGTGGAACTGACCCAGTACAGCGAGCCGTCGGCGGCACGGTTGCACACCTGTCCGCGCCAGCTCCGGCCCGAGGAGATCGTGCGCCACATGTCGACCCAGAAGCTCTTGGGATGGACGCCCGAGTTGAGGATGCGGTGGTTTCGCCCGATGAGCTGCTCGCGCGCATAGCCGCTCACTCGGCAGAAGCCGCTGTTGGCATCGATGATCAAACCCCGCGAGTCGGTGACGGAGATCAGCGCATGCTCATCGATGCGTTCGCGCAGCAGCTCGTACTCGCGCTGGTACGCGCGCGAGCGATAGGCCTGCCGTCGAAGCTCGAGGAGGGCCTCGACCTGTCGTGCAAGGATCGCCAGCTTGTCGAGGTCTCCCGGCGAGAACATGCGGGGTGCGAGGTCGATCGCGCAGAGTGTGCCGACGGGCAGCGCCGTGCCCCTTTCGTCGTTCACACGCAGGGGCACGCCCGCGTACGCGCGGATACCGGGCTCGCCAAGGACAAGCGGATTGTCAGATGTGCGAGGGTCCAGGCGCGCGTCGGTGATGACCAGCGGCGACTCGCCGAGGATCGCGTGAGCACAGAAGGACTGCTCGAACGGTGTCTCGTGAACGTCGAGCCCGAGGCTGGACTTGAACCACTGGCGAGACTCATCGACGAGGCTGATGAGGACGATCGGCGCGCCGAGCAGCTCCGCGGCCAGACGCGTGAGATCGTCGAAGTCGGGCTCGGCCAGCGTGTCGAGGACGCCGCACGAGCGCAGCGCCCAGAGACGCCGCTCTTCCTGAGGATGACGCATCGCGGTCGGCATGCCGAGAACCGAACTCCGTACTCCCCAAGGCCAGATCGCCCGACGCGTTGTCAGGTTCCGCCTCATCGGCCCGAGGATCCCCCTTCCACGGCAGAAGTTGCCCTGACTCCCTCAGGAGGGGATGTGTGGAGGGTGGTGGTGTGCCCGATCTCGGGGAAGCGGGCCAAGAAAACCCCACCCGCTTGCGGGGCCGCCGTTTGGCCGATGGGGTGCGGGCGCGGGTCAGATCGGAGGTTATCTCCCCGCGGGGACTCCACCTTTGCGCGGGTCGCTGGCGGCCTCAATGACGCGTTCGCCCGCGCGGGTGCGGACGCCGACGGCCTGGGCCGCGGCGATCTGGTCGCGCGTGGTGATCGTGTGCCCGCGATCGCGGAGACTGCGTGCGAGGTCGCCTCGCGCGAGCGCGGGTTCGAGCTCCAGCCGCATCGGGCTCCATTGATGATGGATCCGCGGGGCGTTGATCGACTCGGCGACGCTTGCGCCGAACATCACGCGACGGACAATCGCGTCGAGCGTCGCGCTGATGATGCGGGGCCCGCCCGAGGCGCCGACGGCGAGCTCGATGTTGCCCGCGGCATCGCGGACGATCGTGGGCGACATGCTCGAGAGCGGACGCTGGCCGGGCGTGGGGAGATTGCGGTCGGACTGGATGAGGCCGAACTCGTTGGCGGCGCCGGGCTTGGTGGTGAAGTCGTCGATCTGGTTGTTGAGGGGGAAGCCGTGCGCGACGAGGAAGCTGCCGAAAGTGAGGTTGATGGTTTCGGTGCAGGCGACCGCGCCGCCGCGCTCGTCGATGACGGAGAGGTGGCTGGTGCCGTGGTCGTCGGCGGTGGCGAGCGAGGCGCGGAGGCCGGGGATCTCGGTGAGGCCGTACGCCGCGGGCGCGAGCGTCCGCGTGGGACCGATGGAGAGTGCGCGGGAGGCGAGCATTTTGGGGTCAAGCAGCGCGGCGACGGGCACGGGGGCGCGGAAGGGGTCCCAGAGCCAGCGGGCGCGGTCGGCAAAGCCGTGGGTCTGCGTTTCGGCGAGGACGTGGAGGAAGTCGCCGGATTCGAAGCCTGCGCTGACGAGGGCGGCGCGGTCGGGGCGCTGTTCGAGGACGCCGAGCGCGCCGAGGATGACGATGCCGCCCGAGCTGGGCGGGGGCATGGTGATGATGGTTCGCCCGAGGAAGCTGCCGCGGAGCGGTTCCATCTCGCGCGGCGTGTACGAGGCGAGGTCGGCGAGGGTGAGCCCGCCGCCGTCGCGCGTGACGGCCTCGACGATCGCGCGGCCGACGTTGCCCTGGGTGTACGCCTCAACCCCACGCGCGGCAATCTCGCGGAGCGCGGCGGCCTGCTCGGGGTTGCGGATCACCGCGCCGACTTCGATCTCACCCGAGCCGAGGAAACGCTCCCAGAGCGGGGAGAATCGGCGGATGCGCTCCTCGCGCTGCTCCGGAACCTTGTTGAACCACGCGATCGTGTCGCGCGCGGCACGGACATAGTGCGCATCGACGACGAACCCCTCCTCGGCGGCGCGGATCGCAGGCTCGAGCACGCGCCGACGGTCGAGCGTGCCGAACTTCTCGAGCGCATAGAGCAGGCCCGGGATGGTGCCGGGCGTCGCGACGGCGCGGGCGCCTCGGAATGACGCTTCGGGGTTGGCGTGATCCACGAAATAGTCGGGCGTCGTCCAGGCGGGCGCGGTCTCGCGGTAGTTGAGCGCGAGTTCGACGGCGGGACGCGTGTCGGTCGCGGGCAAGGCGATGAGCATGAAGCCGCCGCCCCCGATGCCGCAGGATTCGGGCCGAACGACGCTGAGCGTGAAGCTGGCAGCGACGGCGGCATCGACGGCGTTGCCTCCGGCGCGGAGCATCTCGGCACCGGCACGTGAGGCGAGCTCGTGGTCGGCGGCGACGGCCTCGCGCGAGTACGTCGCGCTTGAAGTGGTTTGGGCCCGCGCGGGTACGCAGAGAGAGACCGAGAAAAGCAGGGCGCACGCGAGCGCGCGGCGGGGCGTCGGCAGAGCGATCATGCCCGAAGCGTATCAGACGGCACAGACCTCCCATGCCGCGCGAATCGAGCCTGCAACGCGCTGGCGACCGTCAACCGCGTTTGGGATCTTCAGGGGCGGCGGTTCGAGCTTGGGAACCGCGGTCGATGACGGCCTGTCGCGCTGGGGCACCTCCGCGTGGCAGCGCGCCCGGTCGTCCGATCGCGGACTTTCCCGAGCCTCCTTTCCCGGTCGGTGCCTCGGGGCATCGACCCTCGCCGTCGCGACCCGGCCGGCACTTCACGCGTGCCGGTCGTGTCGTTTTTGGGCCGACCTACAGTGCAGGCGATGACCGTGCGTGGGCCCGCCGAGGCCGCAAAGAACTCTGGGCCCGCGAGCGCCGCGGCGCCCTCGTCCCCCGCGACGATGACGAGCCGGGCGAGGTTCCGGGCGTATCTCGCCCGGCGCGCCCAGGCCCAAGACCACCTCGCCGAACCCACCGACGACCTGGGCTCGCGCCCCAAGCAGCGCCGCGCGGCGCGCGGGTTCTTCGCGCTGCTGAGTTCGCTGCTCTCGCTGATGGTCGGTCAGCGGCATCAGCTCGTCTTTCCGCTGTGCACGGTGACGCTCAGCACGCTGGTCTCGCTGCTGGGACCGGGCTCGACCAAGGTCGTGCTCGACTATGTGCTCACGGACAATCCGGGGCCTTCGGCGATCCCGGAATGGGCCGGGGGCGGGGCGGACGCGAGCCGGGTGGCGCTGCTGTGGTCGATCGGCCTCGCGCTGCTCGTCGCGACGATCCTCACCGTGCTGCTGGGCACGTGGGGCCGCTGGCTGATGACCCGTCTGACCAAGCGCACGCAGACGCGGCTGCGCCGGCGCGCGTTCCGCCATGCGATGACGCTGCCGCTTGCGCGGGTCCACGCGCTCAAGAGCGGCGGGCTCGCGAGCATTCTGCGCGAAGACACCGGGGGCGCGGCGGACCTGCTCTTCAGCCTGATCTACAACCCCTGGCGCGCGGTGATCCAGCTCGCGGGCACCCTCGCGATCCTCGCCTGGGTCGACTGGCGCATGCTCGTCGGCGCGTTCCTGCTCATCCCCATCACGTGGATCACGCACCAGACGTGGATCGCCCGGATCAGGCCCGTGCACCGCGACATCCGCCAGACGCGCACGTCGATCGATGCGCACACGACTGAATCGTTCGGCGGACTGCGGGTCGTGCGGGCGTTCGCCCAGCACCGCGCCGAGACGTCGCGCTTTGCGCGCGGGCAGCACTACATGGCGCGCCAGGAGCTGTTCATCTGGTGGTGGTCGAGGCTGATCGAGTCTCTGTGGGCGATCCTGATCCCGATCGCGTCGGGCGCGCTGATGGTCTATGGCGGCAGCGCCGTGCTGCGGGGCGACCTGACCATCGGCGACATCATGATGTTCACGACGTACCTCGTGATGCTGCTGGGGCCGCTGGAGACGCTGACGTCGACCGCGACGAACGTGCAGTCGAACCTCGCGGCGCTGGACCGCGTGCTGGACCTGATGAACGAGCCGCGGGAGTTTCAGGGCGCGCGCCCGGCCGACGCGCCGCCCGCGGTGCGGATCCTGCCTCGGGATGTCAAGGGCGAGATCGAGCTGCGTGACGTGACGTTCCGCTATCCGGGGCGCGATCAGGACGTGCTGCGCGGGATCAATCTCACGGTGCGCCCGGGTGAGACGGTGGCGCTCGTGGGCGCTTCGGGCGCGGGCAAGACGACGCTGTGCAACCTCGTCGCGCGGTTCTATGACCCGGCCGCGGCGGCGGGGCAGAACGCTGGGCAGGTGCTGATGGACGGCATCGACCTGCGCGACATCGACGTGGACAGCTATCGCGCGCTGCTCGGCATCGTTGAGCAGGACGTGTTTCTGTTCGATGGCACGATCGCCGACAACATCGCGTACGGGCGCGGCAAGGTCCACGGCATCGGCCGGCGGAATGTCGCGATGGAGCAGATCGAGCGCGCTGCGCGGGCGGCGCACGCGCATGACTTCATCGGCGCGATGGAGCGCGGGTACCAGACGGTGATCGGCGAGCGCGGCGTGCGGCTCAGCGGCGGGCAGAAGCAGCGGATCGCGATCGCTCGCGCGCTGCTGGCCGATCCGCGGATCCTGATCCTCGATGAGGCCACGAGCAACCTCGACGCGCAGAGCGAGGCGCTGATCCAGCAGTCTCTTGGCCAGCTCCTCAAGGGGCGGACGAGCTTCGTGATCGCGCACCGGCTGTCGACGATCCGCACGGCGGACCGGATCGTGGTGCTGGATCAGGGGCAGATCGCCGAGATCGGCACGCACGAGAGCCTGCTGGCCGCGGGGGGCAGATATGCCCAACTTCTTCGGACGCAGGTGCAAACTTCGCCCGAACACGCGGCGGGCGGGGGCGTAGGAGCGTCTGAGAATGCACGCGCCGGGTAAGGGATCGTCCCGGGGGGCTTGCCGAGGGCGCGGGTGTGGCCGATACTAGAAGAACGAATGCGCTGGCGCGTCGCGACCATCTTCCCGGTTCTGCTTGGGGCGTTCCTGCTCGGGGCGGTGGTGTTGGCGCCCTCGGCATGGCGGGCGTTGCCCGCGCTGATGGCGGGGGTGTGCGAGGACGCGGCGCCGTGCGAGTGTTGCGCGCCGGTGGTGGAGACGCCCGCCGACAAGTGCTGCGGCACCGAGGCCGAGCGGCCGGCGGCGCCCGCGGGGGTCGTGAGGCTGACGTCGTGCCCGACGTGCCAGTGCGGTCCCATGCCCAGGCAGGCGCCCGCGCACTCAGGGCACCAGCTTTCGCCCGATGCGCCGAGCCGCGCGCCCGCGCCGGACGCGGTGTGTCTGATTGATCTCTCGCCGCGGCCTGCCGCGAAGTCGGACGGGCCCGCGATCGTGGCGCCTCTGGATGCGCACACGCGGCGCGCGCTTCTGAACGTTCGGACGACCTAGCACAATCCTCCCTGCGCGGGTCCGCGGCGTTCGCGGCGCCCGCGCGCTGCTCGTCGTTCGTTCTCTTTGCCACGATGTGTTCGAACCTGATCCCAGGGAGGATCTCATGACCACGTTGCTTTCGATCGTCGGCGCGCTGGTGCTCGCCGCTTCTTCGCTCTCGTTCGGTTCCTCGGCCCAGGCCCCCGCGGCGGGCGACTGCTGCAAGGCGTGCGCGTGCTGCGCTTCGTGTGAGTGCTGCTCGGGCTGCGGCGACTGCTGCAACGGCGGCTGCTGCGGTGACTCGTGCTGCGGCGACGGTTGCTGCGCGGGCGGCTGCTGCGGCTGCTGCAAGTGAGCCGCGCAAGCCGTTGAATCGTGGAGTTTCAGGGGGCCCGCGGCCGACGCGGGCCCTCTTTGATTTGGTTCGATACAATGACCCCGAGGCCGCGGCGACGGCGCGACCGCCAGGGGAGCATGGTCCGTCGAGCATCTGAACTCCCATATTCCACAGACTGGAGCATCCCATGAAGCGTTTCGCGACTCTCGCTGCCTCGTTCGTGGTTCTCGCGTCGCTGGCCGCGTGCCAGAACTCGCCCAAAGCCGACACCGCCGCCGCCCCCGCGACGGTGAACAAGGTGTGCGCGCTGATGCACGATCACCCGGTCGATCCCGCGCTGAGCGTCGACTACAAGGGCCAGAAGGTCGGCTTCTGCTGCGACGACTGCAAGGTCGAGTGGGCCGGCATGAGCGACGCCAAGCGCGACGCGCAGCTCGCGGGAGCGATCGCCGCGGGCAAGGGCAAGTAAGCCCGCCGTTCAAGCGGATTACGGAGTCTCGTCACCACCGCCCCGACCGCCGAAAGGTGCCGGGGCGTTTTCCTGCGCGGGGGGCTCAGCGGCGGGCTCGGGGATCCCCGCGGCCTCTCGGTACTGCTTCAGGCGCTGCTCGTACTCGTCGCGGTTGTTCTCACGGTCAAGCCGCGCAACCGCCCGCTCCTGGGTTTCAAAGGCCTTCTTCGCGTCGCCGCGCTCGAAGTACACCTTCGCCAGCGTGTCGAGGATCGCCGCGTTCTCGTGGCTGGTCAGTTCGCTCGCGCGTTCCGCGGCCTTGAGCGCAAGGTCCAAGTCCACGACCGACTTGGGCGCCTCGGCCGCGATGAACCACGCGACAGAATTCAGCGCCTGTGCGTTGCCCCACAGCGCGCCGGGCACGGCCTTGCGCGCGTACTCAACGGCCTCGCGCGGATCGCGCTCACGCACGAACTGAAACCGCACGCCCGCCCACTCCTTGAACAGCTCGGGCTCGGTTTCCAGCAGCTCATCGATCAGCGGCAGCGCCGGCTCGATGTCCAGCACCTCGGCAAGTTCCTGCACGCGCTGCTCGGCCTCGCGCAGCCGCCGAGCGCGCGCCAAGTCCCACGTGCCCTCGCGCAGCCGTGCAAGGATTGAACGAAGCATCTCGGCGTCGTCGCCGTCGCCTGGTTGGCTGGTCCAGGCGAGATGTCCCCGGCCATCGATGATGAACAGCGTCGGAATGCCCTGCAGGCCCGAGGCGTCGAGGTAGCGCTCGCGGGTGGCTCGGCCCTCGTCGATTGCGACGTCGAAGGTCGGGGCGGGGTCCATCGCGGCCAAACGTTCGCGGGCGGTGTCGGCAGACTCGCCGCGGGCGTCGGGGCCACTGATCGCGACGACACGCACGCCCGGCTCCTGCGCGAGGGCATTCAAGAGCCGAACGCTCGCGCGCGCCTCGCGCGACCACGTGGCCCAGAAGGCCAGCACCGTGACGGCGCCCGTGTTGAGGACCGGTGCGGCCTCGCCGCGGACCATGCCCGACAACGCGAGCGCGGGCGCGGCATCGCCTATGTGAAGCGAGGGCGCGGGCACGGGCTCGATCGTGGGCTGTCCGGCGGGCTCAGCGTTGGGCGGGCTCGTGGGCAGACTCTCGGGCTGGGCCAGACCGACCGAAGCAAGCAGCGCCGAGATGCACAGACCGATCTGCAGAGCGCGTGCCATGGCGCGACCTCCGATGCGGCGGGCAGGGTGCCCGACCAAGTCCCGAATCGTTCGCGGCGTGGCGAACGAACCGCGATGCGGGCCGTCCATACAGTACGGCATTCCTGCGATGAAACCCGAGCGCGACAAGACTTTCGCGTGGTCACTCGCCGCGAGCCTTGTGCTCCACGGCGCGGGGTTTGTCGTGCTGTCGCGGCTGCCCGAGCCGACACGCGCGAAGCCCGCGGGCCTGAACGCGGCCGATGCCGCGGCGTTCTCGGTGCTGCTGCCGACGTTCACTCCCCCACCGCCCCCACCTCCACCGACTCCCCCTCCGGCGCCCCCACCTGCGCCCGAACCTGAGCCCAAGCCACCCGAGCCGGACCAACCCAAGCCGGAGCCCGAGCCCGAACCCGAGCCGCTGCGGTTCGGCGTGGATCAGTCGCCTCACCAGACGCCGGTGTGGTTGGGCTCGGCCTCGCCGACCGAACACGAAGCGCAGAAAGGCCGGGTGGAACAGGCGGGATTCACCACGACGCCCGCGCCGGGAAGCCCCGGAACGCCCGGAACTCCCGGAACGCCTGGAAGCCCGGGTGCGCCGGGGGCGCCGGGGGCGCCGGGGAATCCGGGCAGCGCAGGTTCGTCGGGCGCGGCGAGTTCGGCGAGTTCTTCGAGCCCGCCCGCGGTCACGTCCGCCGAGTCGGGCAAGGCAGAGGCGGGCAAGCCTGACGCAGGCCAGACACGCGCCGCGACGCAGGCTCAGCAGGCGCAACCCTCGCGCGAGCCCGCGGCACCCTCTCGCGGCGAGCGGACGGACGCGCCAGCCTCAGAGACTCTGAACGCGGATACGCGGCCGGTGAACACTCCGCCGAGCCAGACCGCGCGCCCCGACCAACCAAAGCCGAGCGAGACCATCGAGTCGGCGACGCCGCGAGAGCCCACGCCTGCGAACACCGCCGCGGACGAGGGCAAGGCACCCGAGCCCAAAGCCCCGAGCGACGCCAAACCCAGCGAGTTCACACCCACTGATTCCACGCCCAGTGACGATCCGCTCGCGAAGCTGGCGGAGACCACGCGCGAGGGCTCGACCGAGGCGAACGCGAAGGACGCCGAAAGCGCGGCGCCCGCGGACGCGCCTGTGCCCGAGCGCGCGGGCTCGGCGAAGGACTCGGACCCGGCCCTGCCCGAGGCGGACGCGTTGACCAAGCCCGAGCGCGCGGATGCGCTGCCCGGTGATCGTCCGGCCGGCTCGCCCTTGCCCGAGGCCCCCGCTCGCGCGACGAGCGCCCCAACCGCTCCACCTCCCCCACCACTGCCCTCGGCAACGATTCAGCCCGGGATTCCCGATGCACTGGACGTGACGCGCTCGTCGGCGCCCGCGGACCTGCTCGCTCGCGGTGAGGACGCACCCACGCCTGAGCAGTCGTCAGACCCTGCGCTCGACGTGCTCGTCCCGGCGATCTCGGCGCCGGTCCCGATGTATCTGCTCGATCATCTCTCGCCCGCCGGGCCCAGCAGCGCCAGCGGCCAGGCGATGCGCCAGAGCACCAACGCCAGCGGACAAGGAGGCGCAGGCGGCCAGGGTGGCGCTGGTGGTGGCGGCGGCGGTGGCGGAGGTGGGGTCGGGCGCAAGGCCGGCATCGAGTCCGACCGCGAGTCGATGTCGTTCTCGCTCAAGGACCCGATCCGCATCCGCCCCGGGCAGCCCGCGGCGTCGCAGGGCCTGCGCATCCGAACCGTCGACATTGACATTTCGACGACCGCGCGCGTCGCCACGCGGCGCAACGCGTGGGCCGAGGTGCGCGTCAAGTTCAACCGTGACGGCGTCGTGATCTTCGCGGACTTTGTCGACGGAAAGACCACAGGCCATCCGGATTGGGACGGGCCCGTGCTCGACGCGGTGTACCGGTGGGTCGCGTCGGGGGAGATGCTGAATCAGTTGCCCGCGGATCCGTTCACGCGGCCCGGGCGTCGGCCCGTGCGCGCGGCAACGCCCACGGAGGCCGATGCGAGGCCCGGGCTGTGGGCCGTGCTGCGGGTGTTCCTCGACTAAGCCCGGGGACTAAGCTCGGTCATGACGACGCTTCCCTACAAGATCGCGACGCTCTGCGACCTGCGCGACGAGCGAGGCCGGATCCTGCTTCTGCGCCGGCTGAAGGCGCCCAACCAGGGTCTGTGCTCACCGATCGGCGGCAAGCTCGACATGGCCGAGGGGGAGTCGCCCGCGGAGTGTGCCCGGCGCGAGATCTGGGAGGAGGCGGGGCTCGAGGTGCCTCTGGAGAGGCTGCACCTGATGGGGCTGATCGCCGAGCAGGCGTACGAGGGCAAGGGGCACTGGCTGCTGTTTTACTTCCGGGTGTTGGGGGCGGTGTCGGTGCAGGAACGCGAGATGGCCGAGGGACGGCTCGAGTGGCACGAGCCGGCGGCGATCGAGGCGCTGCCGCTGCCCGACACGGATCGGCGGATCATCTGGCCTCTGGTGCGCGAGGCCGAGCGGGGCTGGAGCGAAGAACTGCACGCCAAGCAGGGCGTGAAGCCCGGGTTCTTCAGCGTGCACATCGACTGCCGAACGCCTGAGATGAAGTGGCGCGTGCATCAGCAGACGCGCGCGGTCTGATTCCCGCTCGGACGGCCGACCGCTACGCACTCTGGATGCCGAACGACGGCTCAGCCCGTGGTGGGGCGCTGGCCGCTGGTGTCGCCCGCGATGGACTGGCGCATGGTCGTGTCGGCCTGGATGTTCTTGAGGCGGTAGAAGTCCATCGCGCCGATGTTGCCCGAGCGCAGGGCCTCGGCGATCGCGCGAGGGATCTCGGCCTCGGCCAGCACCAGCTTGGCCTTGTTCTCTTCGATCAGCGCCCGGTTCTCCTGCTCCGCGGCCAGGGCCATTGCGCGGCGCTTCTCGGCCTCGGCCTGGAAGCGCTGCTTGTCGGCGTTGGCCTGGTCGGCCTGAAGCTTGGCGCCGATGTTCTCGCCGACGTCGATGTCGGCGATGTCGATGGAGAGAATTTCGAAGGCGGTGCCCACATCGAGGCCCGAATCGAGCACCTTGCGCGAGATCTCGTCGGGGTTCTCGAGTACGTGCTTGTGATTGTCCTTGCTGCCGATGGTCGAGACGATGCCCTGACCGACGCGGGCGACGATGGTCTCTTCGGTCGCGCCGCCGACGAGCTGCTTGATGTTCGTCCGGACGGTCACGCGGGCCTTGGCCTTGAGCTGGATGCCGTCCTTCGCGACCGCGTCGATCGTCGGGCGCGGCGAGGTGGGCGAGGGGCAGTCGATGACCTTCGGATTCACGCTGGTCTGCACGGCTTCAAGGATGTCACGGCCCGCGAGGTCGATCGCCGTCGCGACGTTGAAGGGCAGGTCGATCTTGGCGCCGCGAGCGGAGATCATGGCGGTGACGACGTTGGGCACGCGCCCGCCCGCGAGATAGTGCGTCTCGAGCGCGGCGGTCGGAATATCCAGCCCGCTCTTCACGGCGCGGATGCGCGAGTACACGATCGTCTTGATGTCGACCTTTCGGATGCGCATGAAAACCAGCTCAAGCAGGCCGATCTTGGCGTTGCTGAACCAGGCCTGGATCCAGAGGCTGACGAACTGACCCAGGATCAGGATGAGCACCAGCGCGATGATGCCGCCGATGACCAGCCCGCCGATGAGCACGTAATCGAGCGTCGTCGGCGCGCTCGGCTGAACGGGCTGACCGGGCTGACCGGGCTGGGCCTGCGCGAGCGCGACGCTCGCGGTGCCCGCAAGCGCAAGAAGCATGGTGGCCAGGGCAGAGGTGCGGGAGGACGACGATTCCTGCGTGGAAAGCGTGTGCATCGCGTGTTCCTTGCGGTCGCGCGGGGAGAGGCCCCCGCGTGTGCGCGGATCATACCCGCGCGGCGGTGCTCAGGCCCCTCGGGCCCGCGCACAGACCGGCCCGGGCTGGAGTTCTTCTGGGCACTCAGGCGGGCATTCACGCCTTGCGGGTAGGAATTCACGGCCTCAGGCCGCCGGGGGCTCTTCGCGGACGCGGATCGCGTGGCTCTCGACGACCGTGACGCGGACGGGCGCGCCCGCGCGGATGAAGCCCGCCTCGGCGAGGGCGGAATGGCGCTGACCCGCGATGTTGACCATGCCGACGGGGCGCAGCTCCGTGAGCGTGACGCCGGTCGCGTGCAGCAGCTTCATGCGCTCGTCCTGCTCGCGCTCCTCGGCGAGCTTGGTCGCGGCGGCTTCTTCTTCGGTCGGTTCGCCCAGCGCACGTCGGCCCATGGGTGTGTTCGACCAGACGTTCAGCCCGCCGTACATGATCGCAGGCCCGCCGAACATCACCACGCCCAGGCCGATGAGACCCCACGTGAGGTCATAGCGGAACAGGCAGACGACGCCCGAGATGGCCAGGATCGCGCTGACCGCGGCCAGCACGCCGCCCGTGGGCACGAAGATCTCGACCAGCGTGATCAGCAGGGCCACGCCCATCAGCGCCAGACCCCAGTACAGCATTGCGTCCATTCAGGCGGCTCCCGGCGTTGGAGGATTCGGTGGCGGCGTCGGGCTTGCCGTCGGCGTTGCACGCTCGACGAAGATGTTCATGTCCGCCAGGCGCGTGACGCGAACGGCAGCGCCCGCGTCGATCGAGCCCAGCTCGCTGGCAACGTTGACGATGCGGTCGCCGAAGCGCGCTTTGCCCGAGGGCCTGAGCAGCGTGGTCGTGAGGCCGGTGTCGCCGACGCGAACCGGGTTGCCGGCCTCGGGGTCGATCGCGCGGAACAGCGACTCCTGCGCGTCGAACGGCTCGGGGTCCTTGAGAACAAACTTCGTGAGGAACGGGAGCGAGCCCGCGTAACGCGTGATGAAGAAAATGCCGATGCCCGCGGTGGCAAAGGCAAGCAGAAGTGCGGTGACGCCATCGACCAGCCCCGAGCGCTGGGAGGGCGAGGTCGGGAAGACGCCCGAGCCCGCGGGGATGAATGTGCCGACGATCCCCGCGCTGAGCAGGATGAGCCCCGCGATGCCCGTGACGCCGAAACCCGGGATGACGAGAATCTCCAGCAGGATCAGCGCGATGCCGGCGCCGATCGCGGCGATCTCCCACCACGCGGCCATGCCCACCAGGAACGGCGGCGCAACCAGCCCCACCAGCGCGAGAAACGCGAGCGACGCGGGCACCACGAGCCCGGGATGGACCATCTCGATGAACAGACCCAGGATGAACACCGCGATCAGGATCGCGCGGACCCAGAAGTTCTGCAGGAACGAGACCAGACCCTCGCTCCAGCTCTGATCGAGCCGAACGATGTGCTTGCCGCCGAGATACGCGCGAAGCTGTTCGTCCGAGTTGATCGCGTTCAGCGTCGCCCGCGTCGGGTCGAGGGGAGCGCTGGCGCTGGGCGTGATGTTCGAGGCCAGGCCGAAGTACCTCAGGTCGTCGGCCTTGAGGACCAAGGGCCCGGAGCCGTCGCTGATCCGGCCCAGCAGCTCCCAGTTGGCGCGCTCGGCGGCGCGAAGGACGGGGCGCTGGCTCGGCACCTGCTCGGCGGCGCGGCTCGGATCGGCGCCGAGGGCCGCGACTGACTCGGGCGACGCCCCGACCACCGAACTGGCTGAGGCTGCGGACGGGGCGGGCGCTGCGCCCGTCGTCGGATTGGCCGGCGCGCTCGGGTCGGTCGCGGGCGCCGGGGCCGAGGCGGCGCGAATGCCCACGAGCCGCGGGGGCGTCTCGGCGTTCTCGCCCGGGAAGAGCATATCGAACTCGCTGCGGTTGATCGCGACGGTTCGGCCCGTCGACTTTTCGCGCGCGAGCCAGAGCTGCGCGTCGGCGACGATCATGCCCTGCACGATCAGCTCGTCGTAGGCGTAGCGCCCGAGCGCCTGGTTGTTGCGCCGGGCAGAGTCGACGACCTCCGAGAGCAGCGGCGTGAGCACCTTCTGGCGGATCTGTTCGGGCGCAGCGCGGATGCCCTGGATGGGGTCCGCGGCGACGGGCATCGCGTCGCCGAAGCTCGCGGGGTCCGCGGTGATGAGGCGCGAACAGGCGAGGGCGATGATGGCGCCGCCGGAGTATGCGTCTTTGTTGATCCACGCGATGGTCGGGACCGTCGAGGCCTTGATCGCGTTGCAGATCTCGAGCACCGCGCCGACCTCGCCGCCCGGGGTGTTCAGCTCGATCACGATGACACCCGCGCCCAGGCGCTCGGCCATCTTCAGCCTTCGGACGACGCTCTTGGCCATCGCGGCGTCGATGGGGTCGTGGATCGTGATGACGGCGATGTTGTCGGCTTGGAGCCCCGCGGCCGTGGCAACCGCGCCGGGCAGCGAGGTCGGTGCCGGCGCCTGGGCCGACGGCTGCGCCAGCGCGACGCTGACCAGCGCCAAGAGCGCCAAGGTCACGCGCGCCCACAGCCGCACGGTCACGTTCGGGAAGAAACTCAGTCCGTCACTCTCGCGGCGGATCATGTGGGAAGTGTACGGGGGAATTGAAGCGGGCATCGAAACAAAGCATTCGGGGATTCCGCGCTCGGGATTCAGCATCGACGAAGGTCAGCGCGCTGGGCCGACACACGCCGCGGCCAGATCGCACCCGAGGCGCAGGAACTCGCCCCCCGCTGCTGGCCCCCACTGCTGGCCGAGCTCGATCCTGCGGCTCCCCGATCGCCTCCTCCACCGTTGCACCCCCGCTCAGGCCTCCGGCCTCATCAGCGGGAAGAGCACCACGTCGCGGATCGTCCGCTGATTCGTCAGCAGCATGACGAGGCGATCGATGCCCAGGCCCATGCCGCCCGCGGGGGGCATGCCCACGGCCAGCGCCCGCAGGAAATCGTGGTCCATCGTGCGGAACGTGTTCTCCTCGGCCGTCTTCTCCGCGTCCATACCCCGGAGCTGCTCGCGGAACTTGGCCTCCTGCACGTCCGGATCGTTCAGCTCGGTGTAGTGCGGCGCGATCTCCATCCCCGCGATGAACAGGTCGGCGCGGTCGGCGAGCGTCGGGTCGCTGGGCTTGGGGCGCGTGAGCGGGCTGATGGCCGCCGGGTAATCGGTGATGAACGTGGGGCGCGCGGGATCGACGAGCCCCTCGGCATACTCCTCGAACAGCTCGTTGACGACGAGCCAGTGGTCCATCTGCGCGATCTGCATACGCGCCTGCTCGATGACGTTCGCGGGCGCTTCCGAGCGCGTGAGACCTTCGAGCAGCTTGGCGCGGGCACGGTCGCCGTCGGTCATGTCAAAGCCCATCGCCTTGCGGAAGAGCTCGCCGTAGGTCACGCGGACAAACGGCGCGGCGTAGTCGATGTTCAGCTCACCGAAAGGCAGCGCGTTCAGCGGCGCGCCGGTCTCGGAGGCGACGAGCGAGGCCGCGTCGCGGATGATCGACTCGGTGAGTTCCATGACGGTTTCAACATCGCCGAAGGCGTGGTACGCCTCGAGCATGGTGAACTCGGGGTTGTGCTGCTTGTCGAGGCCTTCGTTGCGGAAGTTGCGGTTGATTTCGTACACCCGCGGCAAGCCGCCCACAAGCAGGCGCTTGAGGTAGAGCTCGGGGGCGATGCGCAGGAAGAGGTTGATGTCCAGCGCGTTCATCTTGGTGACGAACGGCCGCGCCGCCGCGCCGCCCGCCAGCGCCTGCATCATGGGCGTTTCGACCTCGAGGTACGCGCGGCCATTCAGGAACTCGCGCACACGCGTCACGATCTTCGAGCGGAGCTGGAAGACCTTCATGGTCTCGGGGTTGGCCCAGAGATCAACGTACCGCTGGCGATAGCGCAGCTCAGTGTCCTGCAGACCCGACCACTTCTCGGGCGGCGGAACGATGCTCTTGGCGCCGGGCTGGAAATCCTCGGCCCAGACCGTGATCTCACCCGTGCGCGTCTTCATCAACCGCCCCGTCACGACCACGACATCGCCCAGATCGAGCGTCTTCGCGGCAGAGAAGGCCTTCTCGTTCAGGTCCTTCTGCGACAGCGCGGCCTGCAGATCGCCCGTGTGATCGCGCAGGTTCAGCCACATGAGCTTGCCGTTGTCGCGACTGAGCATCACGCGCCCCGAGACCGTGACCGAGGGCCGACGATCAACGAACCCCGGCGTCGGCGTCTTGCCCTGCGCCTGATGCTCCTTGTCTGCGGCCTCGTCGTAGCGCGCGCGCGCGTCAGCGAGGGAGATCAGCCCGTCCACACGCGTGCCATACGGGTTGAAGCCGAGCGAGCGCGCCGTGTCGCGGTTGGCCCGCCGCTGCGCGATGAGCTTGGTCAGGCCTTCGCCCGTAGCTGGGGCGGCCGGGACGGGCGGGGTGGCTGGCGTGGTCGAACTGGTCGGGTTGGTCGAGGACGGGTTGGCCTGGCTCATCGCGAATCCTTGGTCTGCGTGCGGCTCGGAACTCTGCGGCCCCACGATCGCTGTGCAAGTGGTTGGTCGACGCGGCATCATCGCCCGCGCGCCCGCGGGACGCTGTCCCTCGCGCGGCACGCGGTGGGATCAGTTCGATTTCAGGGGCCCGGCGGTGCGCCGGCCCGCGCGATGCCGGGCCGATTCAGGGCCGAGGCACGGGGTGGGTTGGCTGCCGGTTCGGAGCATGAGCAGAGTCTAGGACCGCGCGGGCGCGGACCCGACGAGACACGAGCCCCCGGGAGAGAGCACGGGGGCTCGGTTCAGAGAGAGAGAGTTCGTGCCGCGACGACCGCGAGGGGCGGCGCGGGAGGACCGGCAAAGCGGTTCAGTGCTTGCCGTGCCCGTTGGTGTGCTCGGCGAGCGTGCCCGCGATCGAAAGGCGCGAGGTGTTCTCGGCATCGCAAAGCGGGCGGTTGCTCATGGGGTCCGAGATCAGGTCCTGGAGGGTCACGCCCTCGAAGATCTCGATGAAGGCGGCGGCGGCCTGGTCGGCCCGGCGGTGGAGCGGGCACAGGAACGGGCCGTGGTTGGGCAGGCCCAGCGGGCACGCCTCGATGCGGCTCACCGGCGAGACCGAGTTGATCACGTCCAGGAGACGGATCTGGGACGCGGGCTTGGCCAGGCGATAGCCGCCGCCGACGCCGCGGCGTCCTTCGATGAGGTCAGCCGAGGCCAGCAGCTGCAGCACCTTGGCGAGGTAGTTGGAGGGGACCTTGGTCTGCTTGGCCAGGACGGGCGTGGGAACGAGCTCGCTGCCACGCATCGCGATGCAGGCCATGGCTCGAAGGGCGTACTCGGCGGTCTGGCTGTACATGACTGTGCTCCCGTCTGGCAACCCCACCCACCCCACACGATCCCACCACCACCAACCGGCCCCCACCGCACGGGCGGTGGCCGTTGGACGTTCTCGCGGTGCGTTCGGGTCGAGCGAGCTCGGCCCGTGCAACGCGACTGGCCTCGGCCCCGGGAGCGCGTCCGCGGAGGCCGCGCGGACGTGGGCGATTGTTGGCACATTCCCAGTGGGGACAAATACCCCAAAGCGAAAGGGCCACTCTTCTCCGTTGCCTCTCGCCAAGGCCACGGAGCCCGCCGGAATCTGACTTGACCAGCCCGCACGGGCCTGACGCCCGCGGATGCCGCCCCCGAAATCACCCACCCGACCCACGAACAGAGCTCGTGGCGACGACCTGGAGAGGCGTCGTCGTATGCGTGTCGGCGATCAGACTGGTCAGAGCACCTGAGGGCCGACAGGCAGAGAAGCCGAACAGAAAGAGCTTCGGATCATCCTATCCATATTTCCAAATCAAGTCCGCCTTTGTTCGCGATTTCGCGGGAATCGCTCAGATATTCGCGCTGTTCCCGGGGGTTTCCGCACCCTCGTTCGCAGGCCGAACGCGTGCCGGGCGTGATCTGTTCGCATGGGGCGAATTGTGGGGGCGGGCGGATTCAGCCTTTGGGGGGCTTGGGTTCGGCTTTGCGTCGAAGCCCGGGGAACATGAGCAGGCGGAGGGAGTTGGCGACCACGAGGATCGTGCCGCCCTCGTGGGCGAGGACACCGATCGAGAGGGGCACAGGCCGGCCGACGAGCGAGCCCACGAGCGTCGCCAGGCCCATGAGCGCGATGACGCTGAGGGCGAAGACGAGGTTGATTTTGACCGTCGTGCGTGCGCGGCGCGCCAGCCGCACGGCCCACGGCACGGTCGCGAGGTCGTCGGAGAGCAGCACGATGTCCGCGGACTCAAGCGCAGCGTCGGAGCCGATCGAGCCGATGCCGACCGATACATCGGCCGCGGCGAGCGCCGGGGCGTCGTTGACGCCGTCGCCGATGACCGCGACGCCGCCGAGCTTCTTCTCGCGGCTGGCGCGCTTGAGCTCGTCGACCGCGCGGAGTTTGTCTTCGGGAAGCAGCTCGGCGCTGACCTCATCGATGCCCAGGCTTGCGGCGACGCGCTCGGCAGTGACGCGCGAATCGCCTGTCAGCATCCGCACGCGGTGAACCTTGAGCGCGTGCAGCTCGCTGACGAGCTGCGCGGCGCCCGGGCGGACGGCATCGGCCATGATGAGCACCGCGGCGCCCCCCGCGGGTGCGGAGACGGGCAGGTCGCTGGCCTCGGCGGCGGGGACGGCGACGACGACGGCGATGTGCCCGCGCTCGCGCATCTTGCCGAGGACTTCGCGCACGCGGGCCCGGAAGCAGACGGGGATGAGCTCTTCGGTGTGGGCCATCGAGCCCAGGCGAACCTCGCGCGTGACGCCCGCGCTGGTCCAAAGCCCGACGACGCCCCGGCCCGCGACGTGGCGGACATCGGCGAGCGGGAGCGCTTCGATGCCGCGCTGTGTGGCCGCCCTGCGCACGGCCTCAGCGATCGGGTGCGTTGAATCGGCCTCAAGCCCCGCCGCCAGGGCCAGCAGTTCGCGCCCGTCGGACCAGCCCACGGGGTGGACTTCGTACATCTGAGGCTTGCCGAACGTGAGCGTGCCGGTCTTGTCAAAGCAGACGGCGGAGATGTTGGCGAGGGCGTCGATCGACTGTCCGCCCTTGAAGAGGACGCCGCCGCGAGCGGCGCGGGCGATCGCGGCGAGGGTGGCCGTGGGCGTGGCGATGATGAGCGCGCAGGGGCTCGCGACGATCAGCAGCGTGATCGCGGTGTACAGGCTCTCTTTCCACTCGCGCGACAGGCCCAGCCACCAGACGAGGAACACGGCCAGGGACGCGAGGGCGACCCCGGTGGCGTAGGGCTCGCTGACCTTGTCGATGAAGCGCTGGATGGGCTCGCGCTGCGAGCGCGCGGTGGTGACGAGGTTGAGGATGCGCTGCAGGCTCGACTCACTGACGGGGCGCAGGACGAGCGCCTCGAGCGTGGTGTCGGCGTTGATCGTGCCGGCGTAGAGCTCGTCGCCCGGCTTGACGGTGCGAGGCAGGCTTTCGCCCGTGATGGCGGACTGATCGATCGAGCCGATGCCCTCGACGAGCCGCGCGTCGGTGGGGATGCGCTCGCCGGGGCGGACCTTGATGCGCTCGCCCGTGGCAAGGGTGGCAGGATCGGCCTCGGCCCACTCGCCCGCGCGGAGGACCAGGGCCTCGGTGGGCATGAGCTTGTGCAGCGCCTCGATCTCGCGCTTGGT
>JANRKN010000133.1:0-4081 GCA_033763435.1 Planctomycetota bacterium | reverse complement strand
ACGCCCTCATCATCGTCGTGCTCATCCCCCTGGCCCTCCGCGGCGTGAAGTACCGCCCCGTCGAGGCCAGCCGCCTGCTCGGGCACAACCTGCTCGTCTACGGCGTCGGCGGGCTCATCGTGCCGTTCGTGGGGATCAAGGTCATCGACGTGCTCGTCAACCTGCTGCCCGTGTGGAACTGAACCATGCCCACTCAACCGCCCATCCTCCGCCCCGCGCTCGTCCTCTTCGCGCTCCTGTCCCTCATCACGGGCATCATCTACCCGCTTGCCATCACCGGCATCGCGCAGGTCGCGTTCCCCGACAACGCCAACGGCTCGATCGTCACCGGCGCCGGTGGTAACGCAGGCGGCAAGCCCATCGGCTCATCCCTCATCGGCCAGGAGTTCGGCACGTCCGACGTCACCGCCGCCCCCGCGCTGGCCAAGTGGTTCTGGGGCCGCCCCAGCGCCACCGCCCCCGTGCCCTACACCGCGCTGAATCTCGCCACCGGCACCGGCTCCAGCGGCAGCAACCTCGCCCCGACCAACCCTGCGCTCCTCGACAACATCAAGGCCCGCCTCGCCGCCCTCGACGCGGCGGACGCGAGCGTGGGCATCGTGCGCACGACCACCGCGCCGGGCGCGACCGACAGCACGCCCGCGCCCCGGACCACCGCCGTCCCGGTCGACCTCGTCACCGCCTCCGCCAGCGGGCTCGACCCGCACATCTCACCCGCCGCGGCGGAGTATCAGGTCCCACGCGTCGCCAAGGCCCGCGGCCTGACCGAGGACGCCGTCCGCGCTCTCGTCCGCCAGCACACCCAAGGCCGCGCCCTCGGCGTGCTCGGCGAGCCGGTGGTGAACGTGCTCGCCCTGAATCAGGCCCTCGGCGACAGTTCCCGGTGATGATGCCGACGGCTCAATACGATGACGCACAAGATGGCTCCCGAGGAGACAAACCCGAACCCACAAGCGACCGACGAGGTCTTGGACCGCTTTAAGCGTGAGCAGCGGGCCGCTGTCGATGGGGCACCGGTCGCGGGGTCGGCTCAGCCCCGCGGGCGGCTGAAGATCTTCTTCGGCATGGCCCCGGGCGTCGGCAAGACCTATGCGATGCTGGCCGCGGCACAGCGGATGGCGGCGCAGGGCGTGGATGTCGCCGTCGGTGTGGTCGAGACGCACGGGCGGGCCGAGACCGAGCAGATGCTGCTCGGGCTTGACATCATCCCGCGGGTGAAGATCGAGTACCAAGGTTCTGGAGGGGGGGGAGCCGCGCTGCACGAGTTCGACGTGGACGCGGCCATGCGACGGCGGCCCGACATCCTGCTCGTTGATGAACTCGCGCACAGCAACGCGCCCGGTTCGCCCTCGGGCCGCGCGAAGCGCTGGATGGATGTCGAGGCGTGCCTGGCCGCGGGCGTGAACGTCTACACGACGCTGAACGTGCAGCATCTGGAGTCGATCAACGACGTGGTCGCGCAGATCACGGGTGTGAAGGTCGGCGAGACCGTGCCCGATCGCGTCTTCGACGAGGCCGACGAGATCGAACTGGTGGATCTGCCGCCCGATGCGCTGCACGAGCGGCTGAGGGCGGGCAAGGTCTACCTCGGCGAGAACGCCGTGCGCGCCGTGGACCCCAGCGACGGGTTCTTCCGCAAGGGGAACCTGCTCGCGCTGCGTGAGCTGGCGCTGCGGCGCACCGCCGCGTGGGTCGATTCGGACCTGCGGCGATACAAGCAGGACCGGGGCATCCGTGCCGTGTGGCCCGCGGGAGAGCGGATCGTGGTCGCGGTGAGCCCGAGCCCGATGTCAGCGAAGTTGATCCGCGCGGCCAAGCGCATGGCCGCGGGGCTGCACGCCGATCTCATCGCGGTGTACGTCGAGACTCCTCGCACGGCGAACCTGTCGGCTGCGAACCGCGAGCGACTGGACGCGAACCTGCGCCTGGCCGAGTCGCTGGGCGCGACGACGCAGACGCTCGCGGGAGACAACGCGGCACGCGAACTCATCGCCTTTGCCCGCTCGCGCAACGTGGGCCGCGTCGTCGTCGGCAAGACCGCCCGTGCGCGCTGGAAGGAGTTCCTCTTCGGCTCGTTTATTGACAACCTGATCCGCGAGAGCGGCGACATCGACATCTACGTGGTGCGGGGCGACGAGACGACGCCTGCGGTGGCACGCTCGGCTCAAAGCCCAGCCGCGAGCAGCGACCGTGCTGCCAAGTCACCCGCCAGAGTGGCGGGCGAACTGGCGGCGTCGGCGGGCGTGGTCCTGGTGTGCGCCCTCGTCGGGCTTGCCTTGTATCGGCCCCCGGATCTCTCCGAGGAGGCCCTCGTCCTTCTTGCGGGCGTGTTGGTGAGTGCTCTGTGGTTCGGTCGCGTCGCGGCCATCTTCGCCAGCGTCCTCTCGGTGCTGGCTTTCAACTACTTCTTCACCGAGCCGCGCTTCACGCTAAACATCAACGACACCGGCTATCTGGTCACGTTCTGCGTCATGCTCGCCGTGGGTGTCGTCGTCGGAACGCTTGCGGCCCGTGCTCGAGAACAGCGACTCCGCGCCTGGTCCCGCGAGCGGGCGACGGCGGCCCAGCACGCACTCTCGCGCGAGCTCGCCGCCGCACGCGATACCCGCGGCGTGGCCGCGATCATTGCACGGCACGCGCACGACCTGCTCCAGGCTGACGCGGTCGTCTGCACGCCCATTCCACTCGCAAGAGACGGCGCCTCATTAAAGACGACAGGGCTTGATGTGGCCGCCGCCGCGGGCCAGGGCGGTCCGGACTGGTACTCCGGCGAAGGTGAGGAGCAGGCCCGCGAGCGCGGAGTGGCCCAGTGGGCCTTTGACCACGGGAACCCTGCTGGGCGCGGCACATCGACGCTCCCCTCGGCTCAGGGCCGCTACGTCCCCCTGATCGGCAGCGGCGGCAGAGTCGGTGTGCTCGGTGTGCGGGCGCAGCGGAAGAACGGCGCCGCCCCCTTCGACTCGGCCCAGCTCGCGACGCTCGATTCGATCGCGTCGCAAGCCGCTTCGGCGCTGGAGCGCGTCACGCTCGCCGAGTCCGAGCAGTCCGCCCGCATCAACGCCGAACGTGAGCGGCTCCGCAGCGCGCTGCTCAGTTCGGTGTCCCACGACCTCCGCACGCCACTCGCCAGCATCACCGGCGCCGCGAGCACGCTCCAGCAGGCGGATGCTTCCAGGAAGTCGGAAGGAGTCGATGACGTAGAGGGCGTGGGGGGTGGCATCGACGAGCCGACGCGCGCGGCCCTCCTCCGAACCATCGTTGACGAGTCGTCCCGCCTCAACGACATCATCGCCAACCTCGTCTTTGCCACGCGGCTGGAATCCGGCTCCGTTGACCTGCGGCGGGAGTGGACGACGGTTGAGGAGATCGTGGGGGCTGGGCTCTCCCGCCACCGTGATGCTCTCGCCACGCGACCCTTCCGCGTCCATGCTCCCACCGACCTGCCCATGATCCGCGTCGACAATGCGATGCTCCCCCAGGTCGTCCACAACCTCGTCGAGAACGCGCTCCGCTACACCGCGCCGGGTACGCCACTCGGGATCTCCGCGTGGACCAGCGAGACGAATGTTGTCGTTAAGGTTTGGGACGAGGGAGCCGGGCTCGCCGAAGATGAATCGTCCAAGGTGTTCGAGCGCTTCTATCGAGGCCGCGCCAGCAAAGCGGCGGGCTCGAACTCTCACGCGGCAGCATCGACGGGCATGGGCCTCGGCCTGACGATCTGCGAAGGGATCGTTCGCGTGCACGGCGGTCGCATCTGGGCTGAGCCCAACACCCCGAAGGGTGTCGCCTTCCTCTTCTCGTTGCCGGTCGAGCACCCGCAGCCCGCGCTTCCAGCCAAGGAGGACGCGGCAGAGAACCGGGGCATGGCCAACGTATCGAGGACGACAGACGCTGGGCTGATCCAAAGGAGTGCGTCATGAGCGACTCAGCTCCTGGTCCCGCACGTGCGCAGCCGCTTCAGGCGACGCCGCCCGCGCACATGCCACTCGTGCTCATCATCGAGGACGAGGAGCCAATCCGCCGCTTCCTCCGCGCCACGCTCGAAGCGAACCACTACCGCGTGAAGGAGGCCGGCACGGCC
>JANRKN010000132.1:0-19551 GCA_033763435.1 Planctomycetota bacterium | reverse complement strand
TTCATCGGCATCGGCGCCGCGCTGTTGATTGCGCTGCCCAAGTACAAGCTCCTCGGCTACGCGTCGTGGATCCTCGCCGCGCTGAACATCCTGCTGCTGGGCGTGCTGCTTGTGCCGGGCGTGCCCGACTGGATCGTCACGCCCCGCAACGGCGCGCGCGCGTGGATCAGCCTCGGGCCCGTCGATCTTCAGCCCTCCGAGCCCGCGAAGATCGTCTTCGTGCTCGTGCTCGCCTGGTACATGCGCTTCCGCGAGGAGCACCGCACGTTCCGCGGCCTGGTCCTCATCGGCGCGCTGAGCATCGCGCCCATCGCGCTCATCATGCTCCAGCCCGACCTCGGGCAGGCGATGCTGTTCATCCCCCCGCTGCTCGCGATCTTCCTCGCCGCGGGCGCGAAGAAGCGTCACCTCTTTGCCGTGCTCGCCGCGGCGCTCCTCGCGGCGCCCGCGACCTACCCGTTCCTCATGCCCCACCAGAAGGCCCGCATCGTCGGCCTCGTCAAGCAGATCCAGGGCGACCGCACCGCCGACGAAGACGTGAATATGCAGCCCGTGACCGCGCAGCGGCTCATCGGCGCGGGCGGGCTCACCGGCGCGGGCGAGGACCTCAGCCGCGCGCTCATCCACTACAACCGCCTCCCCGAGCGGCACAACGACATGGTCTTCTCCGTTGTCGTCAACCGCTGGGGCATGATGGGGGGCCTGGCGGTCATCGGCCTCTCCCTGACGTGGATCGTCGGCGCGCTCGCGACCGCCGCCGCCGCCAAGGACCCCTTCGCCCGCCTCATCTGCGTCGGCGCCAGCGGCTTCCTCGTCGGGCACCTCATCGTCAACGTGGGCATGAACCTGGGCCTGCTCCCGATCGTCGGCGTCACGCTGCCATTCGTTTCCTACGGCGGGTCCTCGCTGCTCACGATGTGGGTCATGACGGGCCTGATCCTCAACGTGGGCCTCCGCCGCCCCCGGGCTCCGGGCCGGCCTTCGTTTGAATACGCTGGCGGAGATGACGACTAACCGCCCGCGCAAACGCAAGCTTCCACCACGCCGCGCCCCGGGCACCCAGCCCGCCAAGCCCGCGCCGCCCGCGCCCTGGTCGGCGCCCGCGCTCGCGCTCGACCACGCACTCGCGCCCCTGACCCCGCCGGGCGAGTTTCTCACCGCCGCCGCGGAGCTGGGCATCGAGTTCGACGAGGCCGACGTGCCCAAGCTCGGGAAGTACCTCGCGCTGCTGCTGCGCACCAACACCACGATCAACCTCACGGCGATCCGCGACGAGCGCGAGGCCTGGACCCGGCACATCCTCGACTCGCTCACGCTCATCCCCGCGCTCGCCGACCTGCCCGCGCACGCGCGCGTGATTGACGTCGGCTCCGGGGGCGGGCTGCCCGGCCTGCCGCTGGCGATCACGCTCCCGCAGCTGCGCTTCACGCTGCTCGAAGCGACCGGCAAGAAGGCCGAGTTTCTCCGTCAGGCCGCGGCGGCGCTGGAACTCTCGAACGTCGAAGTCCTCCAGAAGCGCGCCGAGCAGGCGGGCCAGTTCCGGGGCGAGAAAGTCTCCCGCGGCGCGACCACCTCGCGCGAGGGCGGCACGCGCGAAGCCTTCGACGCCGTCATCGCCCGCGCCGTCGGACCGCTGCCCGTGCTCGCGGAGCTGACGGTGCCCTTCGCGAAGATCGGCGGGCGGGTTCTGCTGATCAAGGGCGAGCGCGCGGAGCAGGAGCTCGCTGATGCCGCGGGCGCGCTGCACCTGCTCAAGGCCGTGCACGCCTCGACGCTGACGACGCCGACCGGGCGCATCATCGCGCTGGAAAAAACCTCCGCGACGCCCCGCACGTATCCGCGCGCCGACGGCGAGCCCAAGCGCGCGCCCCTGGGCGTGAGCAAGGCCCGCGGCAGCGAGGAGCAAGGCGCTGAGTGACGTGATCTCCATCGCGTCGCTGCTGGGCCCGGGGGGCGCGATCGCCCGCGCGCTGGGGCCGGGCTATGAGCCCAGGCCCGAGCAGCTCAGCATGGCCGAGGCCGTCGCGCGCGCGATGAACGCCTCGACCCACCTGCTCGTCGAGGCGGGCACGGGCGTCGGCAAGAGCTTCGCGTACCTCATCCCCGCGATCCTCCGCGCGTGCCTCCACGGCCAAACGGTCGTCGTCAGCACGCACACCATCAGCCTGCAGGAACAGCTCGTCAGGAAAGACATCCCGCTGCTGCGCGCGGCGCTCGAGCAGGCCGGCATCATCCCCACCGACCCCGACCAGGCCAACATCATGGGGCGGCGGATGCTCAACCCCGTGCTCGTCAAGGGCCGCGGCAACTACGTGTCCATCCGTCGGCTGCGCCTGGCCTCGCAGCGCCAGGACCGCCTCTTCACCGACGCCGCCGCCAAGCGCACGCTGCACGTGATCGAAGACTGGGCCTACGGCACGACCGACGGCACGCTCGCCTCGCTCCCCCAGCTCGAGCGTCCGGGCGTGTGGGACAAGGTGCAGTCCGACTCGGGCAACTGCATGGGCCGCAAGTGCCCGAACTACAACGAGTGCTTCTACCAGACCGCCCGGCGCGAGATGGAGAAGGGCAACCTGCTCGTCTGCAACCACGCGCTGTTCTTCTCGGATCTCGCGCTGCGCACCCGCGAGGTCGGCTTCCTGCCCGACTATCACCACGTCGTGCTCGACGAGGCGCACAACGTCGAGGACGTCGCGAGCGACCACTTCGGCGTCTCGCTCTCCGAGGGCGGCGTGCAGCACCTGCTCGGCACGCTCTACCACGCGCGCACCAACAAGGGCTATCTCCCCCAGCTCGCCCTCACCTCGGGCCCCGAGCAGGTCGACCGCGCCATCCGCCTCACCATCGACGCCCAGCGCGAGTGCGCGACGTTCTTCGAGAGCGCCCGCACACTCCTCGCGCGCTCGGACGAAGAGGGCACACGCCGCCTGCGCGAGCCCGACGCTTTTCCCAACACGCTCACGCCGATTCTCACGCAGCTCGCGCTGCGACTCCGCGGCATGAAGGAAGACGCGAAGATCGAGGCCGACAAGTTCGAGCTCAACGCCTACGCCGAGCGCGCCGACGACCTGGCCCTCGCGGCGAAGCTGCTCGTCGAACAGTCGCAGCCCGGGTGCGTCTACTGGGCCGAAACCGCGGGGGGCGCGAGCGACGAGGATGCGCGCCCGTCCTACCGCCGCGTGCGCCTGGCGTGCGCGCCCGTGGATGTTGCGCCCCTGCTGCGCGACCATCTCTTCGCGCGCGAGTGCAGCACGATCCTCACGAGCGCGACGCTGACCACCCGCGCGGGCGAAGAGGGTTTCAAACACGCCGCGGCGAGGCTTGGGTGCGACGGCGCGGAGACCCTCGCGCTCGGCAGTCCGTTCGACTATCCGCGCCAGTGCCGCGTGATCGTCGACCTGCGCCTGCCCGACCCGCGCACCGCGCGCGCGCCCAAGCCCGTGCGCCGGGGCACCGAGTTTGACCTGCTGGACAGCGACTCCTCGGGCAGCGACGCGCCCGCCGAACCGCCGCTCAGCTACACCGACGTGCTCGCCCAGCGCATCCTTGAGCACGCGCTCGAAACCGCGGGCGGTACCTTCGCGCTCTTCACCTCGCTCGCGACGCTCGCCTCCGTCGCGCGCAAGCTCGATGGCCCCGCCTCACGCCAGCTCATCGAGCTGTTTGTCCAGGGGCGCGACGGCCCGCGCGGGCTCTTGCTCGAGAAGTTCCGCGCCGCCGACCGGGGGCTCCTGCTGGGCGCCGCGTCGTTCTGGGAGGGCGTCGACGTCCGGGGCGATTCGCTCCGCAACGTCATCATCACGCGCCTGCCCTTCGAGCCCCCCACGCGCCCGCTCACCGAGGCCCGCGGCGAGCGCATCAAATCCACCGGTGGCGAGCCCTTCCGCGACGACGCGCTCCCGCGCGCGATCATCCGCTTCAAGCAGGGCTTCGGGCGCCTGATCCGCTCGGCGAGCGACTCGGGGCGCGTGGTGATCCTCGACCCGCGCGTCGTCACCACCGGCTACGGCCGCGCGTTTCTCGAGGCGCTGCCCAAGGGCCTCAAGCCCGAAGTCCGCCGGTGGGACGACGAGTGAGCGCCGCTCAGCTCGAGCGATCCGAGAACCGGTGGAACGCCGCGACGCCCAGGCGCAGCACGCCCCACGCCGCGGCGAGATAGAACACCAGCACACCGAACGCCGCGAGCATGAACTCCGTCCCGGTGACCGATGTGCGCCCGAGCGAGAAGCGCCCGTCCTGCAGGCAGCCGTCGATCGTCGCGCCGGTCATGTAGACCGGGTTGAGCGCGAGCGTGCCGTCGGAGATCAGCCGGGCGTATCCGCCGCCGAGTAGGCGCTCTTCGACCGCGGTATCGCTGAGGATCGCGGCGAGGATGGGCACGACGATCCAGAGCCCGATGGCGATGAAGACGTTGGCGGTCGTCGCCGCCGACGACTTGCGGAACGTGAGGCTCAGCACGGTGCCCGTCGCGGTGAGGAGCGCCATGGGCCCGATCATCGTCGCGAGCAGCAGGGCTGGCATCGCGATCAGCCGCGACATGGGCACGCCGCGCTGCGACCAGGAGCTTCCGATGAGCTGGCCCCCGAAGATGTCGCTGTTCGTCGTGAGCACGTACACCCCGGCCAGCAGCGTGAGCAGCGCGTGCAGCGTGATGATCGCGGGCGTGGGCCACTGCTTGCGCAGCGCGCCGAAGTACTTGCCCATCAGGATCTGCGCGGGCGAGAGGGGCGTCGTGACGAGCGCGGGCCAGGTCTTGCTCTCGCGCTCGCCGCTGATCGAACCGGCGGTGGTCGTCGCGGCGATGAGCAGCACGATGATCGTGCCGATGATTGCGACCGGGAACTGCACGACCTCGTTGAGCAGCCCCGCCTGCCAGTAGACCCAGAGGAGAATGAGCGCGACCGCGCCCGCCGAGGCCCACCCGTGCCACGGGCGCATGAACAGCCCCCGGCGAGTCTCGCGCCACAGCACCGGGTTGTCGCCGACCTCGCGCGCGTCGCGGTCGTTGCGCGGGATCACGGTGCGCGGCTTCGCGCCGGGCGCGCTCTCGGCCGCGTTCGGGATTGCGTTCGGGTTTGCGCCATCAGAAGCCGCGGCCTGCACCGCCTCGGCCTGAGGCGATCGGCCCGTGCGCGCGCGCTTGTCGGACGCCAGCGCCGGGCCCGCGCCCGAAGCACCGACGACGCGCATGAGCCGCCTGAGCAGCAGCGTCGCGAGGACCACCGCCAGCGCCGAGAGCGCCGCGCAGTAGAGCAGCGACGCCCCCGCCGCGGCGACCGGATCAACAGGAATCCCGCCCCCGCCCGCGAGCTCGGCCGTCAGAAACGCCATCACCACCGGCGGGCACATCGCCGCGATCACCGACGGGTTGGGGTTGATCCGCAGCGACGCGCACACGAGCGAGTAGACCAGCGCGATGCCCATGGTGCCCACGAGGACGAAGACGATCCCGCTCGCGATCGAGGCCGAGGCGCGACGCGTGAGCACCGAGGCGAGCACCGTGAGCGTGACGGCCATCATCGACACGCCCGTGACCACCAGCCCCGCGGCAAGCAGCACACGCAGGTCCACGCCGCCGAAGACCCGCGAGGCCAGCAGCACCGGCACCGGCACCAGCGCGAACACGCCCAGCTGCACGAACACCGCGCCGACCTTGCCCAGAATGATCTCGCGCGCGGTCAGCGGCGTCGTGAGCAGCTCCGCGAGCGAGCCGCGACGGCGCTCCTCCGACACCGAAGGCCCGGCAAAGATCACGCCCAGCAGCGGCAAGCCCCCGAACGCGATCCATCCGATGACCAGCGTCATGATGGGCGCGATCTGCTGCAGGCTCTGCACGTGCTCGGCGGGGCTCTCGGTCTCGCGCATCGAGACGTACGTCACCGCGAACATGATCGACAGCGCCGCGCCGATCACCAGCGCGTACAGGCAGCGGAAGACGTACGTCGAGCTCCGCCGACCCTGCGCGCGCACCTCGCGCTGGAAGACCGCGCCGAAGAACCCGCCGAGCGTGAGCACGTCCCGCCCGCGCGCGCGCCAGAACTCGCGCCACGAGAACCGCGGCCTCGCGATGGCCTGCGCCGCCTCGCTCATTGCAGCGCTCCCGTCGTGAGCTTCAGGAACGCGTCCTCGAGCTTGATCGCCTGAGGCTCGAAGCTGACCACGCGCCCGCCCGCGCGCGTGATCGCGTCGAACACCGCGTGGTGCGGCATGCGCGCCGAGCCGTCGGCACCCGGGGGCATCATCTCGACCGCGAGGCTGAAGGGGTCGGCCGGGTCGTCGGTGATGCGCGACACCCGCGCGTCCTTGAGCAGTTCCTCGCGCGCGCGCCGGGGGGTTTCGGGCGCGCCGGGCTCCAGACGCACGATGACCTTGTCCCCGCCGCGGCTGCGCGCGTACGCGTCCTGGATCGAACCGGCGTACAGCAGCTTCCCGCGCTCGATGATCCCGATGCTCGTGCACATCTCGGCCAGCTCGCTCAGGATGTGCGAGCTGACCATCAGCACCTTGCCCATGCGCCCGAGCTCCTGGAGCAACGAGCGCATCTCGATCCGCGCGCGGGGGTCCAGGCCCGAGGCGGGCTCGTCGAGCAGCAGCACCTGCGGGTCGTGAATGAGCACGCGCGCAACGCCCAGGCGCTGCTGCATGCCGCGTGAGAGCGAGTCGACCATCGCGCGCTTCTTCTCGGTGAGGTCCGTGAGCTGCAGCACGGCGTCGATGGTCGCGCGGCGCTTCTTGCGGGGCACGCCGAACGCCGCCGCGAAGAACTGCAAGTACTCATCGACGGTCAGGTCGTCGTACACGCCCAGGAAGTCGGGCATGTAGCCGAGCATGCGGCGGATGGCGTCGCCATCCTTGCGCACGTCCAGCCCGCCGACCTTCGCGACGCCCTGATCGGGCCGGATGAGGCACGAGAGGATCTTCATCGTGGTCGTCTTGCCCGCGCCGTTGGGCCCGATGAACCCGAAGATCTGACCCGCGCCGATCGACAGCGTGAGGCTGTCCAGCGCCGTCAGAGAACCGTACCGCTTGGTCACGCCCGCAAGCTCGATCATCGACCGCTCCCTGACCACACGCGCGAGGCCTCCGCGGGGATCGGCACGCTCAGACGCACCCGCGCGTCGCGGCGCGTCCTGAGATTCGTGTCCGATCGGCGCACCAGCGCGCCCGTCTCCGCCCCGGCGCCCGTGGGCTCCGCGGCCTGCGCATTCATCCCACCCCCGCCGCCCGCCTTGGGCATCACGTCCATCGGCACGTTGGCCAGCTCGATCAGCACCACCGCGTAGCGCTCGCTCGCGCCGCGGACCGCGTGCGACAGCCCCCGCGTGCGCGCGCCCCACAGCGACATCGCCGCTACGCGCGCGGACTCATCTTCCCACGGCGCGGGCAGCACCTCCGCGCGCGCCTGCCCCGAGCCGACCTGCTCCGAACCACCCTGCTCCGATCCGACCTTCTCTGCGACCGGCGCCTTGCCGAAGCCCAGCGTCTCCCGCGCGATGTCGTCCACCTCGCTCGCCGGCCCGCGCACCGTCAGCCGCAGCGAACCCTCGCGGAAGAACTGCTCGGGAATCACCACGCGCCCCGCGCCGGGCCCGACGCGCACCACCGCGCTCTTGACCTCCGACGAAGCGGGTAGGCCCGAAATCTCCACGACGAGCGTCGGCCCATCGGGCGTGTCTTCCACGCGGCTGACCGCACGCAGGCCCTCGCGCGCATCTCCCGGCGCGCTCAGCCCCGCGTCGCCGCCCCGGGGCCCGGAGTCCATCACCGAGCGCAGCATCCACTGCCCGAGCTCCAGCTCGGTCGCGCGCCCGCCGCGCGCCGTCCGCACGCCGAGCAGCCGCGCACGCGCCTCATCGAGCCCGACCGACGCCTCCACCGCATCGTGCGGCGCAAAGGACCGGAACGCCGAACGATCGCCCGCGCCCGAGATCGCCGAGATACCCCGCGAGATCCGCGCGACGCCCTCGTCGGGCAGTGCAAAGCGCTCGGGCCGGCCCGCGAAGATCGTGCCGACCGACGTGTCCCACGCGAGCGCCGCCGCCGAGGAAACCTCGCGCGCGCTCCCGCCCGCGACCGGCTCGAGCAGCACGTCAGTCTCGGTGAACCGGCCCGCCGAGCTCTCGCCCGAGCGCAGCAGCGTGGGGATCAGCACGCCCGCGACGCTCGCGAGCCCGATCCAGCCCAGCGCGCTCGCCCACGCGAGCGACCGCGCGCCGATGCGCTTGAGCACGATCGCGTCGATCGGCCCCAGCAGCAGCGCGAGCACCGCGACGCAGCCCGCGATGCCGAAGAAGACTCCGGCGCCGACATCCACGCGCAGGCCCTGGCCGCGCACGGCGCGGTCGAGCGCGCTCCAGACGGCGCGCGCGGTCTCGGGCTCGCCGTCGAACATGTCCGTCGGTTGCCCGCGCCAGCTGAACTGCGGATACACAGGCCGGGCGAGCCAGCCGCCGTCGCGCTCGAGGATCGTCCGCGCCGCCGACTCCCACACCGCGCGCAGCCCCGGCGCGCTCACGTTGCCCAGCGTCAGCTCCGGGTCCGCGCCCACGACCGTGACAAACCCAAAGCCGATCGGCCCCTCAGCGACGATCGCGCCCGCCTCGCCCCCGGCCCAGCGCGTGCGCCAGCCCGAGGCCTTGCCGCGCTCGGTCAGCGTGACGGGCCGCGCGCGCACCGTCGCCGCGGCGTCGAACGCCGGCGCCTGAAGCTCGCGGAGCTGCTTGTGCCATGCGCTGACGAGTTCGTCGCGCTCGGTCGAGCCCGGGTTGGGCGGGGCCGCCTCGGCCAGCGCGCGAAGCTCGGCGAGCACATCGCGCACGTCGCCCGGCCCGGGCAGAGGCGTGAGGTCGCCCACGCGCACCACGTCGAACGCGGGCCCCTCGGGCAGCCAGCGCCGCCAGCCCTCGCCCGCTGGCTCAGCGATGATGACCAGCCGTCCGCCCGAGAGCACCCACGCGCGAACGGCATCGAGCGTGCGCGGATCCACGCGCGCCTCGCCGAGCGCGCCGACGACCACCAGCTCCGCGCTGTCGTACGCCGACCACGCCCCGATCGCGCCGGGCACTTCTTCGGCGGGCGTCACCATCAGCCGCTGCGCGCGGCGATATCGGCTATCGGGCACGGGCCGGTTGGTGTCCGTCTGCACCTGCCCGGTGAACGTGCCGCTGAAGACATTCATCGGCGGAACCAGACGCGCCCCGCCGCCGGGCTCGGCGAGCGTGAGCCACGCGCGCGAGACGCTGGAGCGGCCCCAGGTCGGCACGATCGCACGGTCGGAGACGACCTCCGCACCGCCATCGAACGCGCCATCGAGCTGCCGGGTCGCGACGAGCTGCGCGCCGCGGCCTGAGAGATCGATCACGTCAATGCGCGCCGTGCGCGCCGAGATCGGCAGCGCTGCCGTCAGCTCGACGGGCGTCGCGAGCCCCGGCGTCGTCGCGTACTGCGCCGTGATGCGCCCGCGCTGGGTCGGGTCCTGATCGAACTCGATCTGCACGATGCCGCTCGAGGCCTTGTCGCCCGACGAGAGCAGCACGCGCACGGGCGCGAAGCGATCGGCGGGCATCACGCCCTGCCAGCCCCAACGCACCGACTCGATCTTCACCTCGGGGCGCTGCGCGAGCGCGGGCCCGCCCGCGAGCGCGAGCACGCACGCCGCGACCCAGCCGAACATGTTCCGTGTCCCTGCGCGCACTAGATCCGCACCTTCCGGTTGTAGACCCACCACTCCAGCAGCACGACCACAAGCCCCGCCAGCACCAGCCAGGGCCACAGCCGCCGATCGCCCTCGTCCGCGCGCTGTTCCTCGGCGCGGATGACCTGATTCGCCAGCGACACTTCTTCCGAAGCCTCGACGACCGATTCCGCACCGTCGCTCAGGTTCGCGGCAAACACGCGCGTCGCCCGGTCGCCGCGCCTGGAATCCATCGCCGTCGCGGGCCCCTGCCAAGACACCGCATACAGCCCGATCCGCGGCACGGGCCCGTACACCACCGTGCCGTCCGCCGCGGGCTGAAGATCCACGCGATTGGGCTCACTCGCGCGCGAGGCCAGCACCACATCGGGCGGTCCCTCGAGCCGCACGCCCTGCACGCCCCCGGGCACGCGCGTCGTCAGCGTCGCGCCGGGCGTCACCGCGCGGTCCTGACCCGAGCCCGACGCCGCCTCACCGCCCAAGTACCGCACCGCCTGACCAACGAACACCGGGAAGCCGATCTCCAGAGGCCAGGTCGATTCGGTCACGTTCCAAGGCACGACGATCGCGCGTGCGAACTCGTCGGCCACTTCCACAATCGCGGGCCCCACGTCCGAGCGCGCCAGCACCACCGCGCCCGAGGCCGCCTCGACCACGCGCGGCTGGGCGATCACGGTCGGATCGAGCGAGACCGAGCGCAGCGCGGGGTGATCGCGCCGCCAGTCGATGAACGCGCTGGGTTCTTTCTTCTCGCCGCGGTCGACGATCTGGAGCGGGGGCAGCTTGGTGCCCGCGGGTTCGCTCATGCCGGGAAGCGCGCCCAGCATCAGATACCGCCCCGCGGGCAGGCCCGTCGAGGGCCGATCGGCGCCACTCGCCCCACCACCCGCACCACCACTGGCCCCGCCGGTGAGGGTCGAACGCAACGGCGGCGCCACGCGGTCGAGCACGATCACATCGAACTCTTCAAGCCGCCCCGACGCCCCCGACAGCACGCGCTGGCGATACTCCGCCTCGCCGATCACCTCAAACCGCGCGAGCGGCAACCCCTCCAGCGCGTCACGCAGGAACAGACTCCCCGGCGAGACCAGCAGCACAGCAAGCTGCTTCGCGGGCGGCACCACCGCCCACGCGCGCTTGTCGGCCGCGAAGACCTCCGCCCCCTCGGGCGTCAGGCCCTGCGCATCGCGCAGCCGCACCTCCGCCAGCATGCCCTCGGCACGCGTGAGCGTGAACACCACGCCGCCGACGCCCGGCGTCAGCTTCTGCGCGGGCTTGGCGTTCGGGTCCGCGGGCGCGGCGCCTTCCTGCGTCGCCTCGGCCTGAACCGTGGCCGCGCCGACGGTCGCGCGCTTGAGGCCCTTGGCCCCCTGCTCATCGACCAGCTCGATCTCAACCTCGCGCGGCTCGCGCGCGCTCGACTGCACGCCTACGAAGATCGTCAGCTCCGACGGATTCTCAAAGCTCCGGCTCGCGCGCACGCTCGTGATGCCCACGTTCGCCGTGCGGGGCGAACCCACGCGGTGATACACGAACGTGTCCTCGGGCGCCACGAGCGAGCGGTCCGCGTCGGGCAGGCGACCATCGCTGAAAAGGTGCAGCGTCAGCGGCTCGCCCGCGGTCTGACCCTCGATCACCTTCACCGTGCCGTCGCGATCGACGTGCACCCGCTGCGGCGACTGCGCCCGCGCCAGCCTCAGCGCCTCGTTCACCGACGTGGGCGCGTCCGTCGGCGTGATCGCCTCGATCGCGCGCCGAAGCTCCGCCTTGTCGGAAGTAAACCGCTGGCGCACCTCGGCGGTGGAGTCGAACGCGATCACCATCGCCTCATCGCCGCGCTGGGGCTCGCGCATGAGCTGCGCCGTCAGCGTCGGCTCCTTCATCGACTCAACAAGCTTCAGCGCCTGCCTGCGCGCTTCCTCGAGGCGCGTCACGGGCTCGCGCGTGCCTGCACCCTCGGACTCATCGCGCACGCTCATGCTGGCCGAGCGGTCGATGAGAATGACGATCTTCCGCCCGCGCAGGTCGGTGCCCTTGAGGAACGGCTGCCCGAGCGCGAGCAGCGCCGCCAGCAGCGCGAGCAGCTGCAGGAAGAGCAGGATGTTCTTGCGGAGCTTCTGGAACGGCGCGTTGGCCTGCAGGTCCTGGATCGACTTCTTCCAGAGCAGCGTGGTCGAAACCTCGACATCGCGCCGACGGAGCTTCAGGAAGTACAGGATCACCAGCGTCGGCACGGCGATCGCCGCGGCCAGCGCCGCGAGCTGCGGGCTCAGGAAGTTCATCCTTCACCCCTCTCTTGAAGTTGTCCGCCGTGCGCTCGCATCACTTCACCAGCCCCCGCGTGCGGAAATAGTCCAGAATCAGCGTGTCGATCGGCGTGTCCGACCGCACGGTCATCACGTTCAGGTCCCGCCGCGCGCCGAACTGCTGGAGCTGCTCGGTATACGCCTTCAGGTTCGCCTTGTAGCGCTTGAGCAGGGGCGCGGAGATCGTCACCTCCGCCAGGTCCGCGTCTTCGACGTCCTTGAGCTTCAGGTCGCCCGTCAGGTCGGGCTCGATCTCCTGCGGGCTGAGCACCTGCACGACGAACACGTCATACCCGCGCCCCGAGAGCAGGCGCAGGCCCTGCTCGTAGCCGTCCTTGAAGAAGAAGTCGCTGAAGACGACCATCACGCCCTTGCCCCGGCGCGAGAGCGCAATGCGCTCGGCCGCGGCACGGAAGCTGAAAGCGCCGCCCGGCTCGATCGAACACAAGAACCGCGAAAGGTCCTGCGTCCGCCGACGCCCGCGAAGATCCTTCAGCGCCGAGACCAGCGGCATCGAGGCCTCGCTGGCCTGCTCTTGATCACCCATCACCCCACCCGTCACCCCGCCCATCACCCCACCCATGACCGAGCACGCGACGCGGTTGAGGTTGACGAGCCCGACATAGCCCAGCGCCATCGCCGCGCGCTGCTGGAAGAGGAACTTGCCCGGCTCGCCGCAGTCGCTCGAGGCCGAGGCATCGAGCACGAGGTGCAGGCAGAGGTCTTCCTCTTCCAGGAACAGCTTCATGAACAGCCGATCGAGGCGCCCGAAGATGTTCCAGTCGATCCGGCGCAGGTCATCGCCCGTGACATACGGCCGATGGTCGGCGAACTCGACGCTCTGCCCGCGCTTCTTGCTCCGACGCTCGCCCAGAAGCTTGCCCGCGAAGATCCGCCGCGACGAAAGGTCGAGCGGCTCGATCCGCGCGATCAGCCGCGCGTCGACGAGGTCTTCCAGGGCCTTGGGCCGGGTTGGCGTCGCGGTCCTCTGCATTCGTTACGCCTTGCCCCCGGCGATCCCGCTCATCGCCGCCTTGCCCACGGGCTCGGTCGGCGTGAGCTCCACGATCTTCGCCACGAGTTCGTCGGCCTGCACGCGGTCGGCCTCGGCCTCGAAGTTCAGGATCAGCCTGTGCCGCAGGCACATCGCCGCCGACGCGCGGATGTCCGCGTTCGAGACGTGGTACCGCCCGTCGATCAGCGCGCGCACCTTGCCCGCCAGCAACAGCGCCTGCGCCCCGCGGGGCGACGCGCCGCAGCGCACGTACTTGTTCGTGGGCCCGCTCTCGCCCCCCGCGGCAAACTCGCCGTCGCCGTCCGGGCCCGCCGGGTGCGTCGCCAGAATCAGCCTCGCGGCATACTCCTTCACATGCGGCGCAACCACCACGCCGCGGATCAGCCGCTGCGCTTCCAGGATCCCCGGCCCATCCAGCACCGCGCCCACCTCCGCCGACGCCTGACCCGTCGTGCGGTCGAGAATCGTCATCAGGTCGTCGAGCTTCGAGTATCCCACCGTGATCTTGAACAGGAACCGGTCCAGCTGCGCCTCGGGCAGCGGGTACGTGCCCTCCTGCTCGATCGGGTTCTGCGTCGCAAGCACAAGGAACGGCTGCTCGAGCTTGTACGTCACGCCCGCGACCGTCACGCTCCGCTCCTGCATCGCCTCCAGCAGCGCCGACTGCGTCTTGGGCGTCGCGCGGTTGATCTCGTCCGCCAGAACGATCTGCGCGAAGATCGGCCCGCGCTGAAACTCAAAGCGCCGCCGGCCCGACTCCGGGTCCTCCATCACGATGTTCGTCCCGATCACGTCCGAGGGCATCAGGTCGGGCGTGAACTGAATCCGCGAGAACGGCAGGCTCAGGCACTGCGCCAGCGTCCGCACCAGCAGCGTCTTGCCCAGGCCGGGCACGCCCTCGAGCAGCACGTTGCCCCCCGCGAACAGCGCCATCAGCACGCCCTCGACCACGCCCTCGTGCCCGACGACGACCTTGCCGACCTCGGCCTTGAGCTTGCCGAACGTCGCGCGGAACTTCTCGCACGCCGCCTTCACCTCCGCCGGAACCTGCGCATTCATCTCGGCCATACGCCTCGTCCTTCCTCGGCCCGTGCGGGGCCGCGACTGTCGATCCCTGCCGCGGCGTTCACCGCGGGTCCTGATCCCCGATCTCGTCCTGCGCCCGCTTCTTGGCCTTCAGCAGCCGCGACATGCCCTCGTCGGGCGCGCCGGGCGCGGGCTTCTTCGGCTCCTTGGGCTTGGCGCTCAGGTCCACCATCGGCTCCGACCGCGCCCCGAGCGCGATGCCCTCGCCCCCGCGCCTGAGCTGCTCGGCGCTCGCCTCAAACTTCACGCCCGAAGCCTGCGCGGGCGGCGTCGCGCCCGACACCGTGCCCACGCCTTCGCCCCCGCCTCGCGCGACCGGCCCGATCTTCTTCTGCGCCTGCGCCCGCGCGGCGCGGAGCTTGTCGAGCTGGGGCCCCGCCGTCTGAGGCGTACGGTCCACCAGCCGCTTCAGCCCCCGCGCGATCGCGCGCGGATCGATCCGCACGCGCCTCACCGCGACATCGATCAGAAACACCGCGATCGCCAGGACCACCAAAGGCAGCCAGATCGCCTCCGTCGCGACCGGAAACTCCAGCCCCGTCCGATCGAACAGCGCGTCGCGCGTCGCGTCGCCCGTCAGCACCCGCCCGCCGGTCATGTCCGCGACCTGCTGCAACAGCGGCGCGTTGTCCTGCAGCGCGCGGAACTCGTCGGCGAACGGCCTCGTGATCGCCGCCTGCACCGAGCCTTCCATCTTCTGCCCGTTCTCATCGACCGCGGCATAGCGCAGGCTCGCGACGTATGCGCCGGCCTGGGGCGTCGCGACCGTGCCCTCGTAGCGCCCGGGCGCGACCTGCTTGAGCTCCACGTCCGCGCCCGTGCCGTCGGGCTGCGCGAGGCGCCCGCGGAACTGTGCAAAGTTCAGCGCCTGCCCCGAGGCGTCCAGCGCTTCGACGACGATCACCGCCTGCTCGCCCCGGTTCTCGGTGCTCACGCGCAGGTTCGCCGAGCCCGTGGGCCTCGCGGCCCAGCGCACGTGCTGCTCCCAGAACGCCCGGAACGAGCCCCAGTTCACCCAGCTCCGCGCCCAGCGCGTGGAGACATCGCTCGTGAACGTCACGACCTTGCCCAGCCCGTACTGCCACTGCGCGAGGACCGGGTCGTTCTCCTTGCCCCGCAGCACCACCTGCGACAGCCCCTCGCGGTCAGCGCCCACGATGTACCCCGAGATCCCCGGCACCGCGCCGACGCCGCGCATCGGCTCGCTCACGCCCGTCAGCGTCGGCACGAACGCGGGCCCTTCCCAGATCAGGCTGCGCTTGACCGTCTCGGCCTCTTTCACGAAGATCTGAGGCAGCCGCTCCAGCTCGTTGTTCCCCACGCGATAAAACCGTCCGCCCGTCGCGTCGGCATACGCCTTCATCCGCACTTCGTCGTCGGGCCCGTGCGGGTTCACGCAGACCGCGCTCACGGTGATCCGCCGCTGGCGGAACTGCGACATGAGCTGCTGACTCGGGGGCGAAGGGTCGCCGTCCGAGATGATGATCATGTGCCGCTGGCCCGCCTCGACCGCGACCAGCCCGTCAAAGGCCTGCTTGAAACTGGGCCCGATGTCGGGCATGTCGCCGAAGGTCAGGTTGTTGATCGCGCGCCGGAGCGTCGAGCCATCGCCAACCTCGCGCAGCGGATGCACCCACTCGGTCACGCCCCGGCTCGTGAACTCGATGATGCCCGCGTAGTCCAGCCTCGACAGCGCCGCGATCGCGACCTCGGCGGTCTTCTTCCCGTAGAACACGCCCTGCGGGATCTCGATCGAGTGCACCACGATCACCAGCGCGCCCCGCGGCATCTGGCGCTTCTGGGGCGGGTCCATCTTGATCGGCAGCGCGTCGGCGAGCGTCGAGCCGATCCACCCGCCCGCGCCGAATGACTCCGGCCCGCCCGTCATCACCAGCCCGCCCCCCGAGTCGTGCACGTACTGCCTCAGCACCCTCTGCTGCTGCTCGCTGAAGTTCCGCGCGGGCTGATTCACCAGCACCACCGCGTCGAACGCGTTCATCTCCGCCAGCCCCGCGGGCACCGCGTCGGCCTCGACGACCTCGACCTCCAGCCCCGACTCGCGCAGCGCCGCGACGAACGCGCCCGACTCTTCCACCGCGCTCCCCACCACCAGCACCTTGCCCCGGCCCTGCACAAACGTCACGCCCACCGCGCGGTTGTTCTCGACGATCGTGTCGCGCGTCGCGCCCGTCGACTCGAACACCGCCTCGAACCGGTCCGCGCCCGCCTTGGGCGCGCGGATCACCGTCGAAAACACATTCGGCCCGGCCTGCAAGTCCAGCGGCGTCGAGAAGCCCTGACCATCACCCCGCAGATCGATCGGCTCACCGTTGGCAAGCAACGTGAGCTTGCCGCTGGTCGCCGCGGTCGCATTCAGCACGACGCGGACCGCGACATTCTCGCCCGCGCGGACCGCGCCGGGCACGACGACGCGATCGACCAGCACCTCGCCCGCGTAGGTGTACTTGACGGGGATGACATCGATCGGGACCTTTGCCGCCCGCGCCGCCTCGGCCGCGCGGAGCAGGTCGCCCGCGGTCTGATTGCCGTCGCTCCGAAGCACGATGCGATACGCCGCATCCGCCGGTCGCAGCGCGAGCGCGAGGCGGATCCCCGCCGCGAGGTCCGTCCCGTCGAGCGCGCCCGAGTGCGTCGGCTCGATCGCCTTGGTCAGCCGGCTGGGCAGCGACTGCACCAGCGCCGACTTGCCGACCGTCACCACGCCCAGACGATCCTCCGCCCGCTCCTTCTCCGAAGCTTCGTCGCCGAAGTACCGCGCGCCCTCGGTCTGCGTCGCGGGCGCGACGGACAAGCTCGCGTCAAGCACGGCCGTCACGGCCAGATCCTCGCCCACGCGCCTGCGCTGAGGCTCCGCGAGCGCCGCCGCCAGCATCAGCACCACCACCAGGCGCAGCGCGAGCGCCGACCAGCGCGTCCACCCCGCCAGGCCCGACAAGCTCTTGCGCCCCCACCACAGCACGAGCGCGACGCAGATCGGCGCGAGCCACAGCCAGATCGGCGCCTCGAACTGCACCGGCCCAAGCACAAGGCTGGCAAGCGTGAGCGTGACCGCGCCCGTCATCGCGCGCCCTCCCCGCCCGAAACCGCACCACGCGCGGCGAAGCGCCTCGACTCCGCCGGCACATCGACGATCTGCACGCGGCTGTTACCCGAATCGAGCACCGCGGCACGCTCGTCGCCGAGCTTCACGACCGCCCAGGGCGCCGCGAACTCGCCGCGCGCCCGGCCCATCCGCCCCACCGTCGCGCGCGACTCGCCCGTCTGCGCATCGAGCCTCTGCACGCGCCCGTTGCCGAACTCACTGATCAGGATCGTCCCGTCCCCGCCGAGCGCCACGCCGTACGGATACATCAGCCGCGCGGGCCCGGGCCCATCCTCCTCGGCGCGCCCCTGCGTCCCCAGCACACGCCGGAGCGTTCCGTCGAGCCCCAGCACCACCACGCGGTGATTGCACGCGTCGGCCACAAACAGCTCGCCCGCCTTCGCATCCACCGCGATCGACTGAGGCCGGCTGAACACCACCTTGCCCGCCGTGTCGTCGCCCGCCGAGACCACCCCGAAGCTGCCCCACGAGGTCACAAACTCCGGCACGCCCCCGGCCTTGCTCTCCCAGACGCTGATGCGGTCGTTCCCGCCGTACTCGCTGACGTACAGCCGCACCACGCCGTTCTCGCCCGGCACCAGCGCAACGTCGGTCGGGTACACCAGCTGCCCGGGCCCGTGGCCGTAGGTCCCGAACTCCATCACGATCTCGGGCATCGCGCCCTCAAGGCTCACCGCCGGGCCGTCCTTGGGCGCACGGGCGCGGATCACCAGCACGCGGTGCTCGTGCGTGTCGGCGATGTAGATCCACGGCTCGCCGCTCCCGTCCAGCGCCGGAGCGATCGTGATCCCCGTCGGCTTGCCCGCCTCGATCTTCGGCATGCGCAGCACGATGTCCGCCGCGCCGGTCTGGGCGTCAATCCGCTGCAGCCGTCCCGTCTTGTCGCAGACCCACAGCGCCCCCCCGCCGGGCTCAACATCCAGACACCGCGGATACGTGAACTGCCCGGGGCTCTGGCCCAGCTCGCCCAGCACCGCGCGCACCCGCGCGCCCGAGGCCAAGTCCCCCGAGGCGCGCGCGTCCGCACGCTCGCAGCCGCTCAACACCAGCGCCAGCGAGAACGCCAGCGCCCCGGCCAAGCCCACACCTCGACCCAAGCTCAGACCCACACCCGCGCGCAGCGACAGCGTGCGGGCCCGGATTCCGCCATGAGTTGGTCCGGGGTTCCGCCCCATCGGGAGATCATCCTACAGAATCCCGGACCCCTGCGCACGAAATCTTCCGTACCGCGCGGGAGGGAATTGGGAAATCTTGACACACGCTTGCGGCGTTCAGGTCGGCGGTCTTGCCCGGCGCCCGCACCGAACCCATTGGCGCGTCAATCTTTCCGGATCATCCACCCCGCCAGCGCCCCGAGCAGGGCGGTAAGGCCCACGAGCCAGACCGAGGCTGCGCCGAGTTCGTCCAGGCGCCAGAAGTGAAGATACTCGAGCACTTGCCGCGCGAGGCTCCGCACGCCGGGGGGCTGGACCATGATCGAGGCCTCGATCTCATGGAGGCTGAGCGCCGCCGAGGCCGCCGCGACGCCGACGAGCGTGCCCGTGTGCCCGGCCCGTGCGGTGGCCCACCAGCCCCAGAGCCCCCGCGCGCCGTCGATGGTGCGGAGGTCCTCTCGCTGGCGGTCCTCGCCCGCCGCGAGCAGCCAGCCCGCGAGCAGGCCGATCCACGCAAAGCGCGCGACGTGCGCCGCGACGAGGATCGCGGGCGAATCAACAATCGCCTCAAGCCCCGGCACGCGCGCGACCAAACCCCACGCCCGCGCGACCGCCGACCCCACCATCACGCCCGGCACCAGCCCGACGAAGACCGCCGCGCCCAGCGCCCACCGTGCGCCGCGGGCCGAGCGCCGCGCTGCGCTCCACATCAGCGGCGCGCCCAGCGCCACGATCAGCCCCGTCCACAGCGCGACCCGCATGGACGATTCGATCTCGGGCCCGCTCAGGCGCCAGAACGCGCCGACCGAGCTCCACCCGCGCACCGAAAGCACCAGCAGCCCCGCGGGCACGAGGAGCCCCAGCGCCCACAGCGTCGCGAGCGCCCATGCGCCGCGCGTGCTCCGTCCTGCGCCCGACTCAAGCGGGCCTTCCTGCGACTGTTCATGCGCGAGCCGCGCGGGCGCAAGCCGCACGAGCGCGAACGCCCCCGCCGCCGCGACCAGCAGCATGGGCCACGCGCAGGCCCACACGCGCCAGTGGTCCGCGCTGCCGCTGGGCGCCTGATCGAGCGCGAGCCAGAGCGTGATCGAATACGTCGGCACGCGCGCCAGATGCAACGGCACGGCGCTGCCCATCAGCACCAGCGCCGCGCACGCGCACGCCGCCAGCAC
>JANRKN010000131.1:0-10129 GCA_033763435.1 Planctomycetota bacterium | reverse complement strand
GACGTGCAAGGCGCTGGCCGAGTTTCTGTTCGACACCGACGAGGCGGTGGTGCGCATCGACATGTCCGAGTACGGCGAGAAGCACGCCGTCGCGCGGCTCATCGGCGCGCCCCCGGGCTACGTCGGCTACGACGAGGGCGGCCAGCTCACCGAGGCCGTCCGGCGCAGGCCCTACGCCGTCATCCTGCTCGACGAAATCGAGAAGGCCCACCCGGATGTGTTCAACATCCTGCTGCAGGTGCTCGACGACGGCCGCCTGACCGACGGCCAGGGCCGCACCGTCGACTTCCGCAACGCCATCGTCGTCATGACCAGCAACTACGGCTCAGCGCAGATCCAGGAGCTCGCGTCCACCGGCGCCGAGGACTGGGAGATCGAGGCCGCGATCCGCGAGCTGCTCAAGCGCGGCCCCGCGGGGCTCATGACCGCCGAACTCGCCAAGGCCGCGGGCCTCCCGCCCAAGGTCGCCGAGGTCATGACCAAGGCCGCGATGACAATGGCCGGCGCGGGTGGCATGGGCGGCGGCGCGGGCGGCGGGCTCATGCGCCCCGAGCTGCTCAACCGCATCGACGAAGTGATCATCTTCCATCAGCTGCCGCGCGAGGCCCTGACCTCGATCGTCCAGATTCAGCTCAAGCGCCTGCACGCACGGCTCAAGGACCGGGGCATCGAGCTCGCCGTCACCGACGCGGCCTCGGCCCAGCTCGCCAGCGAAGGCTGGGACCCCGCCTTCGGCGCGCGCCCCCTCAAGCGGACGATCCAGCAGCGTGTGGAAAACCCGCTCGCCTCGCGGATCCTCTCAGGACAGTTCGGCCCGGGCGACACCATCCGCGTCGATAGCCCGACGCCCGGCCAGTTCGCCTTCGAGCGGGCGTAACGCGCCGGCGGACGGTCTGCCCCGGGTGAGCTCGGGGGGCTGGGCATTTCCGCGCGGCGCCGCAACCGGCCCTCGCGGAACCGGTACACTCTGGGCCGGTCGTCCCTTTCCCTTGGGCCCTGCCCAGTTGGTCCGGTCGATTTGACCCGACCGGGGAGCGGGCCGACAATCCGGTCCCCGACGCCGGGGGCGGGAGCGTTGGGGAGTCGCGGGGTGGCTGGGGCAGGTTTGTTCGGAGCAAGTCGCATGCGCAATCGTCGTACGGGCATCACTGTTTCGCTGGCGGTTCTGGCTGCGGGCGCGTTCCTGGGCGCGTGCGAGAGCCGCGAGTCCTGGCAGGCCGCCTCGGACTATCGCTGGAACCCCTCGCCCGAGCTGGACACGCTGCACGAGCGTCGCGTCGACATGGACAACCAGGTCGCGATCACGAGCGACGAGAACTGGCGCCAGTTCAACGCCGACGTCGGCGCCTGGATCCTCTCGGATCGCCCGTCGCGCCTCTCGATCTATCCCGTTCCGTAATCACGTGCCAAGGGCCTGAGTGACGCCCCTGCGCGCGATCGCTGAGCGATGCTGCGCGCGCGTCGGGCTGGCGCGAACATCGGAATCCCAAAAGCACCACGGGCCCCGCTCTGAGAGCGAGGCCCGTGTCGTTTGTACGTGCGGAAGGACGGGAAGGGATCTCAGGCGGCGGTGTACTGGCCGCGGGAGACCTTCTTGAACTTGTCCTTGTGCTTGATGAGGGCGGCGTTGACCATGACGCGGAAGTTGGCGGCGTCGGAGTGGTAGCCGACTTCGCCGACGCGGGCCGCGGCCTCGGTCACGCTCAAGGTCTTGCCCGTCAGGAGCTTCTGGAGCGCTTCGGGCAGGGTCATCCCGCCGCCCGCACGCCGGCCCGGGCGCGCGCCACGCCGCGCGGGCGCCGGCACACCGATCAGGCGGCTGAGGTCAGCGATCTGGCTTTCGATCCCGGCGAGCTTGGCCAGCAGCTTCTCGCGCTTGCGGTTGAGCACGTTCAGGCCGCGGCTCCGGCGCTTGAGTTCCCGCGAAAGGTCCGCCGTCGAGATCCCCGCCAGCCCGCCTTTGCTCCGCTTGGCCATCGTCGTGCTCCAGTGCCCCATCCGAGGTGCGCTCAACCCCCCGCCCGGGCACAAAAATGTGTGCATGCCTCGGCGGGACTGACAACCCTATGTCAGGTCAAACAAGAAATCCGTTGCCAGAAGCTTGATTTCTTGCAACTCGGCATTGTTTCCAAGTTTTCTTGGGTTGTCCTCGGGGGCGCCGAGGCGGGCGCTGTTACAGACCGCCGCGTGGGCTCGGTGTCCCGACCTTCGTCACCGGTTCGGGGAGTTTGACCCAAGGGATTCACTCCCTGAGCCCCCGACGCGCGGCGCGTCCTTCGGGCGCCTTGCAACCGGCGCCAGCGCGCGCACCGGCTGATACGCGCCGGTGAAGCTGTTTCATGTTGCGTACGGATCGCGCCCCACCCAGCGCCCCACCCAGCACCCCACCCGGCGCGTCCCCCTGAACGACAGCCGTTCAGTCGTAGCCGATGCCGCGGCCCTTATCGTTCATAAGCACCGACGTGGGCAAGGTTTGGCGCATGTTGGCCTCGTCGACGGCGCGGAGCGTCGCGGGCGTCACGCCCAGGTCGCGCGCCCGGGCGACGAGTTCGCCGCGGGAGCTTGCGCCGAGCATCTTGTAAATCCGCTTGGCGTATTGATGGATGGTGTGCGGGCTGATGCCCAGATTGATCGCGGCCTCTTTCTCGGTCTGGCCTTCGATCAGGCACGCGAGCGTCTGGCGCAGCCGCGGCGAAAGCTCGACGAGCACCGCCTCGCCCCGGCGCTCATGCCGTCGGCCCTCGATCAGCCAGTCGAGGCTCTCCAGCAGGGTCCGCACGTGCAGCACGTCCTCTTCGCTGAACTGCGCTTCGCCCCAGGCCCGGTGGAGCCCGAAGCTCAGGTAGAGGCCCGGCTCGTCGAGCAGGGGCGTGGTCGCGTAGAGCACGCCGTCGACCCCGCCCGGGCGCCGGCAATCGGTGACGTAGGGGTGCGCGTACCACTCGGCATCGCTCACGACGTCCTGCCGGCGGTAGGCGTGAGTGTTGCGCGGGCTCTCCGCGACGCGTCTCACGCACTCGCGGTGCGCGATGTCGGGATAGCGGTCCAGGTCGCGCAGGTGCGTCTCGAACACGCGCTGCTCTTCGGGCAAAAGGTCGCCCGCCTGCGAGACCTCGACGATCCCGAACTTCGGCCCCGGCTCGATCCGCACGATGCCCATCACGACCAGCTTCAGCCGGAAGATCGCCTTGATGCCCGCGGCCAGTCTGAGCGTGCGATCGTCGAACTTCGACGAACTCACACGCACCGCCGCCACCAGCCTCAACATGTCCACAACAGTCTGATTCATGCATCCCATCCGCACGAGTGCGCCGGCCGAGCCTTCTTTCGAACCGACACAAGCTCCCGGGGATCGGTCGGGCCGATCCCCGTGCAAGAATGTATATAGCCGGAGTCGGTCGCCGTCCGTGGCAGATCTCTGATAAAAAAGTTCCGCTGACAGACCGTTGTCGTACGGGTGTGCGTCCAATCCCTGAACGAGGCCCAAACGGGCTCAGATCTGTGTCATCAATGCGATAGACGCCACAGAATTGGCGACCACTTCGGCGGGATACAGAAATCCTTGGATCTTCGCCCCTCGCACCCTGATTCGGGGGTCGTCTCCGAGCCGGGCGGCTCAGCGGGCCTGCCAGCCGAAGGTGTGGTACGTGCGTTCGACCGTGCCGTCGGCAAAGAGATCGAGCGTGGCGTAACCCTCGTCGCAGGTTTGGTGTCGGCCTTTCCACCAATTGCCGCTGACGGCGCCGTTGCAGAAGTAACGCACGCCGTCGAGATCGACGCGATCGACCAGGTGCATGTGCCCGCTGACGCACGCGCGGACCTGCGGGTGCTTGAGGAACAGCGTCCGCAGGCGCTGGGCGTCAACGTGCATCCAGCTGTCGGGGATGGCTCGGCCGGTGTTGATCGGCTCGCGCTTCTCAAACAGGGCGGTCGCGGTCACGATCGGGATGTGCGAGACGATCAGCGCGTGCCGATCGGGCGCGAGGCTGGCGAGCTCACTCTCGAGCCAGGCGTGCTGCTCGTCGTCGAGGCGCGCGATGTACGAGCTGCCGCTGGGGAAGGTGCTGTCCAGCACGATCACGCGCCACGGGCCGGGCACGGAGCGCGGACCCGAGGTCGAGGGCGTGTGGAGGTCAAAGGCGTGGTAGGCGCCCGTCAGCCCGAGCTCTTCGACCGCCCACCGCTTGCCCCAGCGCGGCTCATCGCCCGTGCTCTTGCTCTTGGCCTTGTCCCAGCCCCAGACGTCGTGGTTGCCCAGGCAGTGGCGCACGGGCAGCGAGCAATGGTCCTTGAGGACGCGGGTGAAGAGGTCCCACTGCGCGCGCACGCCGGCCTCGTCGCGCGCCATGCTGTCCATGATGAGGTCGCCGCCCGTCAAGATCATCTCGGGCTTCTCGGCGAGGCTCTGGGCGTGGGCGAGGGCCTGCGCGACGCCCTTGACGGCCTCGCGCTCGCCGTTGACGTGCGTGTCGGTCAGGTGCGCGAGCCGATGCAGCCGCGCGGCGGATGCGGACGGCGAGGCCGGCGCGGGCTGCGCGTGAACATGGGCCCGAACAGACGTGGGCAGGAGCGACGCGCCCGCGAGCGCCGCGGCGCCCCCGAGGATCGAACGCCGGGAGAGGTCAGGGGTCGGCGTGTGGGCGTGGTTCATGAGCGTATTGGACCATGAAGCGCGCGCGATGTCCAGCGCGCCCCGGGGGCCCGAACACGACATTCACACAGGCGCTTCGCCACGACCGCTCAGCGCCGGCGCCTGCGAGCTGCGCTCAGCCCCGCGAGCCCGAGCAGAGCGAGCGCGCCCGGGGCGGGGACTTCGCTGTTGTAGAACGAGAGGCCCGCGCCCGAATAGCCCACGTCGTAGAGGTCATCGCTCAGCAGATCGCCGTCGCTGCCCATGCGCAGCCAGCTTGAGCCTCGGAGCTCGAAGGAGAGGTCCAGCGTGGCGGCGCCGCCGTAGAGGCCGACGAGCTGAGCGATCTGCGCGTCACTGAGCGAGATGCGGAGCTCGCCGCCTCGGGAGCCGACCTCGGCGGTGAAGTCGCCCAGGAACAGGTCGTTGATCCAGACGCCGATCGGGTCGACGATCGCGCCCTCGGACATGGTGATGAAGACCTCGGGCGGCAAGTAGCGGATGTTGCGGAGGTCCTCCTCGGTCGGGACGACGGGGGCGGTGAGGAACGACCACTCGACGCTGCCCATCTGGACGTCGAGGGTGGTTCGGCCGGGGCCCAGGAGCTTTCCGCCGCGGGGCGTGAGGGGGCCGGCGTTGGCCTCAAGGTCTTTGCTGACGGTCTGATAGAAGCCGTGCCCGCCGAGGAAGAGGTTGACGGTTTCCTTGCCGGCGTTTTTGGCCAGTTCGGTTTTCAGGCTGGTCATGGCGGCGGTGAAGTTGGCCTTGGAGCCTGCGCCGTTGAACTTTCCGCCGGCGTCTTTGCTGTCGAAGTAGTACTTCTTGGTCTTGGGGTTGAGCCGCGTGGCGCCGGTGAGCGCGTCGTAGAGGGAGGTGGAAGCGAACTCGTCGGTGCGCTCGTCGGTGTCGCCGAAGAACTGGACGAGGTGGTTCCCGTCGGCCCCGCCGTTGAGCGCCGCGTTGCCGTCGGCGCCTTCGCTGATCTTCTTGGGGTGCTTGCCGGCGTTGGAGACGTTCTTGAGCTTGGGGTCGGTGTCGTAGGCGAAGCTGACGTTGGTGAACAGGCCGTTGAAGGTCTTTGAGTTGTCCCAGTTGACCGAGACCGCAAGGGCGCTGAAGGCCGTGAAGCTGCCGAGGTATTCGTTGTTGCCCGACTTGAGCCGTCCGTTGTCGGGCGACTGCTTGTTGGAGACGACAGACTGGGTGCAGTCGTCGAACGCGGCGGCCGCGCCGATGGCGTACTTGAAGCTCGGTGCGCTGGCCTCCGCGGCCTTGATGATTCCGCCCGAGGCGCACCAGAGCCCGAAGATGTTGACCTGCTTGGCGTCGGCGAGGTTGTCCGACATCAGCTTCATCATCTTCGTGTGCGAGAACAGCCGACGCTGGAGGGAGTTGTCGATCTTCTCGCGCGTGATGATCCCGGTCTGCTTCCCGTCCTCGGGCCCGCGCGCGAGCGCCGGCAGCGCCAAGCCCGCGAGCGTGACCAACGTGAGGGCGATCGTTCGGTGCGGATGTCCCATGCGGCTCTCCTTCTCGGCGGAGAGTGTCGCAGGTTTGCCCCCGGCCCGCAACGGGGCTGTTCAGGGGATGAGCGAATCTTTACAGAGTGCGCCGCGCCCGCGCGGTCTGGGGCATCACGGCGCGCCGAGCTTGCTGAGCGCGAGCGCCAGGCCCGTGAAGAGCACGAACGCCGCGCCGGCGATCTGCGTGGGCCAGTCGCGCGTGGCCAGTTCGGTCGGGTCGTCGTAGCGCCCCTGCTCGACGAGCACGATCGAGCGCAGCAGCGCGTAGGTCGCGGGGAGCATCGTGAGCCAGAGGACATTGAACCCCCACGCCCCCGCGGCCTGCACCGAGCCGGCCTTCACGACCGCCAGCCCGTGGAAGAGCACCGTGTAGCGCGGATCCTGGAACTGCACATAGCCCGCGTACGTGAGCAGGCACGCGACGGCCGTCACGACCACCGCCATGCGCAGCAGCGTGTTGGTGTACGCCCCCTGCACGGGCCGGACGGCTTCGGCGAGGCTCTTGGCCGCGGCGTCGTCGCCCGCTTCGTGCGCGACGTGCTCCATCGTGCGCCGCTCGCCGAAGCGCTTGGCAAAGGCGAGGAACATCGAGAGGAACAGGACGGAGTTGAGGAGCCAGGTGGAGGGTTCGATCGCGGCCGCGGCGCAGCCCCCGAGCACGCGGAGCACAAAGCCGAGCGCGAGCGAGATGACGTCGGCCATGACGGCGCGCTTGAGGCGCATGGAGTAGAGGACGACGTTGATGCCGTAGGCGATCACGCAGGCGCCGAGCCACTGCGCGCTGGAGCCCGAGCCGGTGAAGATGACGCCGGCGATCGAGCCCAGGCCGACGGCAAAGAGGAGGGCGACGAGGGTCCATGCCGCGCGAGGTGAGACGCGGCCCGAGGCGATGGGGCGTTTGCTCTTGCGCGGGTGGTGCCGGTCGGCCTCGCGGTCGTGGAGGTCGTTGATGATGTACCCGGCGCTGGAGACGGCCGAGAAGGCGACCAGCGCGAGCAGGACCGAGTCCCAGTCCGCGCTCTTGCCGGCGGCCATGCCATACAGCGGCCCGACGAGGACGAACGCCCCCTTGGTCCATTGCCTGGGCCGAGCGGCCTTGATGACGTCCCTGATCGCGTTCATCGTCTGGTCCGAGAACCCCGAGTGTACCGCGGGGGCCCCGGCTCAACCTCCGACTCAAGCCATCGGCCGAACCGCGGGCCCGACTGCGGCGTTGCGTGCCCGATTCTCGGGCCAAAGTTCTGACCGCCGGTCCAGCCGCGGGCGGAACGGACCGAGAATTTCTTGGGGCGGGCTGCGCGCAGGCGTCGGCGGGGAAGTGGTCGGGGGATCCCCTCAGCAGGGGAATGCAACCGAGGGCGCGTCGCGGGCGTTCTTCGGTACACTCGGAAGGTTCGCTTGCTGGCCGGGCCGGGCGCGAGGGATGTTGGCGGATGGCTGAATCACCCGGCATGCCCAGGGCGAACGAACCGACGCCCGCCGAGGACGGGAAGGGTGGATCGGCAGTCGGCACGAACGGAGCGATGGCGCGAACGACCTCCAGCCCCGCGGCCCTGATCTCGCCCGAGCTTGCGCGCTCCGAGCGGGCGGTGGCCCCCGCGGACCTCATCGCCGTTCCCGAGCACGCGCCCTTCAGCAAGGCTTGGCTGGTGCGGGTCGTGCTCGCGCCGTTCGCGGTGGTGCTGCCGTTCGTGATCGCGGCGTGGCCTCTGATCATCCGTCAGTTCAACCCGGGCCGCGGCGCGTTTGACTCGATCAACTTCCATGAGCCGGTGATCCGGACCTTCGCCGCCGACTGGCCCGCGGTGGATCTGTCGAACTATCTCTCGGCGACGACGCCCGGCTATCACCTGCTGCTGGCGTTTGTCGCGCGGTTCCTGAGCGACGATTCGGTCGCGCTGCAGCTGGTGGGCTCGCTGGTCACGGTGCTGCTGCTCTGGACGCTGTGCGCGTCATTATCGCTGCGCTCGGGTCCGCTGCGGGGCATCCTGTACAGCCTGCCGGTCGCGTGCTCGATGTACGTCTTCTTCTCGGGCGTGTGGATGCTGCCCGACAACGCGGGCTGGCTGGGCGTGCTGGCGGTGATGCTCTTCTCGCTGCGCCGCAAGGTCGACGCGTGGACGTACGTCGGCGCGGGGCTCGCGCTCGCGCTCGTGGTGTTCGTCCGGCAGATCCATCTCTGGGTCGCGGCGCCGCTGGCGGTCGCGTGCTGGCTGGGCCCGGCGCGCATGGCGTTTGCCAACCTGCCCGGGCGCGCCAAGCTTCGCGGGATGGTCTCGGCGCAGGGGCTGCGAGAGCTGTTCGTCGCGGACTTTCAGTCCCGCGTGATGCGCTCGATCTGGTGCCTGCTTGCCGTGCTGCCCGCGGTGCTGGTGGTCGCGTACTTCTATCGCATCTGGGACGGCCTGACGCCGCCGGTCTTCCAGGGCCTGTACCACGGCGGGAATCCGTCGACGACGGCGTTCATGCTCGCGCTGATCGGGCTCTACTCGCCCTTCTTTGCCGGGACGCTGCTGCCGAGCTTCATGGACCTGGTGCGCAACAACCGGCTGATGCTGGTGCTGGCGGTGGTGATCGCGGTGATGGTCGTGGTGCTGTGCGACACGACGTTCTCGCGCGAGCAGGGGCGCTGGACGGGCGTGTGGGACCTCGTGAAGTATGCGCCGTATGTCGGGCACGTCTCGCCTGTGATGCTGGGCCTGGCGTGCGTCGGCGCGGTCGCGCTGGTCTGCTGGCTGATGGCGCTGCCCCAGCGCGAGGCGGTGGTGTTCGTCGTGGCGCTCACGGCGTTCACGACGGCGCAGGGCGCGAGCTTCCAGCTCTGGCAGCGGTACAACGAGCCGTTCCTGCTGATGCTGATGGCGCTGCTGGCCGCGCGATGCGTGCCGATGGCGGGTCAGACGCCCGTGGCCAGGCTCTCGCGCGGGCTTGCGCTGGTCGGCCCGGCGGCGCTCGCGGTCGCGTTCGCCGCGATCACCGCGTGGGTCCTGCTCAACGACAAGCCCGCTGACTTCTACGACTTCAAGCTCGACTCGCGCACGACGGACTTCGTCCGCGGCGTGCCGATCGAGCTCATCCCCCAGCCGCGGAAGTAGCGGCATTCGGGCAGGACGGCTCTCTGACCGGGCGGTGTTCCTTCGGAGCTACGCCTTGGGTGCCCCGACCCGCCACCGCCCGTAGCGCGATGCGCGTCGGGCCTTGCTCGTCCATCTGCCCGAGGCTCAGGATCTCGCCCGAAGGCTCGATCCTTCGACTCGGGGCACCCCACTCGGGCCACCCGCCCTTCGACACCTTCTGCGTGAACTGACGGCTGGGGTCGGCCTCGGGGGCCTCGTTCGCCCGCGATGAGGGTGATCTACTTCGCCGGTTCCGCGATCGCGTACGCCGCGGCGGCCAGGCCCCGCACCACGCGCGTGAACCTCACCGGGTCGATGGTTTCGATCATGTCGGTGGGCTGGTGATAGTGAGGATTGCGGAAGTTGGCGGTGTCGGTGAGCATGATCGCGGGGATGCCGGCGAGCATGAAGGGGCGGTGGTCCGAGCGCAGCAGGTCGGGGATCGGGATGGGGAGCAGGTCGAAGACGAAGGTTTCGAGTTCGGGCGAGCCCGCGCGCATCTCGGCGTCGAGTCGGCGTGCGAAGGGCGAGCCGCGCTGGGTGGTGGTGAGGGCGATGAACGTGCCGCGGTCGGGCTGTTCGATGACGCCGGGGACGTTGCGGATGGGCGACTTCTGCGAGCCGGGGCGTTCGGAGTAGTACCCGAGCATTTCGAGGCTGACCATGCCGACGAGGTGTTCCTTGCCGGGCTCGAGGGGGAACTGGTCGCTGGGAGTTTCGGTCTGGACCTTGGCGCGGATGGAGTTGAAGTACGACGTCGCGCCGATGATGCCGGGCTCTTCGACGTTGAAGAAGACCAGGCGCACGGTCCGGCGCGTGGGGAGGCCCTTGAGGACGCGGGCGAGTTCGAGGAGTCCCGC
>JANRKN010000130.1:0-36518 GCA_033763435.1 Planctomycetota bacterium | reverse complement strand
CTGCCTCAGCGTCAATGACTGCGTCGTCCACGGCACCGCGGGGTACCTCGCGCGCCCGCTGGCGCCCGGCGACTGTCTGAAAGTCGATATCGGCGTGCTGCACGAGGGCTGGATCGGCGACGCCGGCTGGACGTACCTGTTCACCCCCGTCGCGCCCGAGGTGCGACGGCTCACGAACGCCTCGAAGGAAGGCCTGCGCCGGAGCGTCGCGATGCTCGCGCCGGGCCGACCGCTCGTGGACTGGGCGCGGAGCCTGCAGACCTACGTGGAGAAGGAGCAAGGCTTCCATCTCGTGCGGGGCCTGGGCGGGCACGGCTACTTCCGCGGCAGCCTGCATCACGCGCCGTTTGTCAGCAACGTGGTGCCTACTGCGCCCGGCGAGTGGCCCGACGCGCACAAGCCCTGCACGCCCGGCATGGTCATCGCGGTCGAGCCCATGGTCGCGATCGGCACCGGCGCGACGCGCCAGAAGCGCGGCGAATGGCCGATCTACATCGCCGACGGGTCCTGCTCGGTGCACCATGAGCACGATGTGCTCGTGACCGAGTCGGGGCCCGAGGTGCTCACCGCGGGCTTGGACGAACTGCCCGACGAGATCGGGTGAGTTCAGGGCGCCGTCGGTGCCCCGATCGCCACTCAGCCCATGGCCGAGGCGAGGCCCATGCACCGGCGCCAAGCGCTGATCTGGCCGGCGTGGACCATCACGTGCCCGCTGAGCAGAAAGCCACAGAGCGCGCCGACGGTCGGGAAACGGTCGCGGAACTGCTCGTTGGGGTTGAGCTGCGAGAAGACGTCATCGGGCACGGTGCGAACGTGCGCCACTGCGGCGTCGTGCGCGCGGTTGAACTGCGCGACCAGTGCGTCCATCGCGGGGTAGATCGTGCCGGCGGCATCGTCGCGGCATTCGGCGCCGGCCTTGAAGAGGTCAGACCAGCCGGCGGGGGCTTCGATGGCCTTGCCGTCGCCGCCGGTGAGGTTGATCACCCGCGTGGGGTAGAGGCCAAGGTGCCCCCAGACAAAGGCAGGGTGGTTGGTGTCGATGACCTTGCCGGCGAGGTTGGGCTTTCGGCCGAAGTCCGCGGGGCGGACGTCCTTCAGCAACATCTTGAGGTAGCCCGCGCTGAAGACGCCCATCGAGGCCAGAGTTTCGCCGAACGCGCCCATGTGTGAACTCCTTTGAGAGGTGCGTGGAACTTAGGCGCCCACGAAGCGGGCGAGAAACGCGCGAGCGGCATCGGGCTTGTCGGTGCCATGGACGATCGCGCGCCCGTCGCGGAAGAGCGTGAGGGAGAGCGCCGAGCCCGCGGGAAGAAACTTCACGAGCCAGGCGGAGGACTTCACTTCGCCGAGCCCGGCCCACGATGAGGCGAGCGAGGCGAGATCGATGCGGGCGCCTGGGGCGGGCGCGATCTGCACCGCGTTCTGCCCGCAGAGGACGACCGGCCCCTCGCTGCGCTCGCCCGAGAGGAACTCGAACTTCCGCAGGCCGCAGCACGGACAGTCGTCACGGCGCGCGGACGCGAGGTCCAGCCTCGTGCGGCGGTTGGCCCAGAGATCAAACTCCAGCAGCGAGCGGCTGAGCAGGTCCTCGCGGCCGAGCAGCACCTTGATCACGTCCGCGGCCTGCGCGCCCGCGACGATCGCGACCGCCGGGCCCAGCACGCCCGCCGTGTCGCACGTGGGAAGGCTGCCGGGCGCGGGGGGCTCCTCAAAGACGCAGCGAAGACAAGCGCCCGATGCGGTGTGGGCAGGCGTGAAGGTGGCTTGCAGGCCGTGGGTCGCGACGACGCCCGCGTAGGCATACGCGAGGCCCGCGCGGACGGCGAGGTCGTTGAGCAGATATCGCGTGGGGGTGTTGTCGGTGCCGTCGACGATGACCGTCGGACCCGCGGGCGAGAGCAGCTCGGGGGCGACGACCGAAACACTCGCGGGCGAAAGGTCGGCGATGCGCGGCTCGATCGTGATCTTCGAGTTGATCTCAGACAGCCGCCGTCGCGCGGCCTCGGCCTTGGGCTCGTCAAGGTCGCGCTCGGAGTAAAGCGTCTGACGCTGGAGGTTGGTGGGCTCGACGAGGTCGCGGTCGATGAGGATCAGCCGCCCGACGCCCGCGCGGGCGAGCAGGTCGGCCGAGGCGCAGCCGAGCGCGCCGCAGCCCACGATCACCGCGGTGGACGCGGCGAGTCGGCGCTGCCCCTCCGCGCCCCAGCCGGGGAGCAGCATCTGGCGGTGGTATCGGCTGAGCCCTTCGCTCACGCCCGACGGTATGCTCCGGGGCGATGAGCCTGAGCACGACTGCCACGCCCCCACCCCCACCCCCGCCCCCACCCACCAGCCACTGGGCGCCCCCCAGACCGATCCCGATGAAAGTCGTGACGCCGAGGCTGACCGTGCGCTGGTACGAGCCGGCGGACGCGGAGGCGCTGACCCGCGCGGTGCAGCGCTCGCGAGAGACGCTGCTGCCCTGGCTGCCGTGGGCGAAGAACGACTACACCAAGCCCGAGGACGGCGTGTACAACATCGAGTGGTTCCGGCGCTGGCGCGACGGCGGGCCCAACGGCGGGCACGACGCGGAGTTTCAATCGATCCCCGGCTACGTGCTGGGCGTGTTCCTGAACACAACGGGCGAGCTCGTGGGCGGCACGGGCCTGGCGCGGATGAACATCCGCACACACAGCGCCGAGATTGGATACTGGACCGACGCGACGCACCGAGGCAAGGGCTACTGCCCCGAAGCGACCGCCGGGCTGATCTCGTGGTGCTTTACGCCCCAGCGCGAGGGCGGGTGGGGATTCCGGCGCGTGCACATCGTTGCGGGCAACCTGAACACCGCCTCGTGCCGGGTGTGCGAGAAGCTGGGGCTGCGCGAGTACATGAACGCGCGCGAGGACCGCGTGGTTGAAGGCGTGGGGCTGGTCGGAACGCGCGGCTGGGACGTGCTCGCGGGCGAGTGGGACATCGCGCGTCAGCGGCTTCGCTGAAACGGGCGGAACAACGAAAGAAATTGGGCCCGCCAAAGAAACAGGGCCCGCCGGTGAAGGCGAGCCCTGTGAGCGATTCGCGGGATGGTGCGCGGTCAGTTCGCGAAGTGGGCGAAGGCGCGGTTGGCCTCGGCCATGCGGTGCGTCTGATCGCGGGTCTGCATGGCCTTGCCTTCGTTCTTCGCGGCCGAGTAGAGCTCGTCGGCGAGCTTCTGGGAGATGGGGCGGCCCTTCTCGCCACGGACGGCCTCGAGGATCCAGCGGAAGGCCAGCGACTGCTGGCGCTTCTTGTTGACCTGCATGGGGACCTGGTAGTTGGCGCCGCCGATGCGCTTGGAGCGGACCTCAACGAATGGCTTGACGTTCTCAATCGCGGCCTGGAAGACCTGGAGCGCGTTGGCGGGCTTGTTCGGGTCGGTTTCCTTGGCGAGCTTCTGCTCGATGATGTCAAAGGCGTCGTAGACGCAGCGCTGCGCGACGGACTTCTTGCCGTCCTGCATCACGCAGTTGGTGAAGCGGGCCAGAACGCGATCGCCGAACTTGGGGTCCGGGCGAAGCTGGCTTTCCGACTTGGTGATCCGACCGCCCATGCTGAAACTCCTTTGCTGCGGCTCATCCGCCGGTGGGGTTCACCGGCCCTGTTCACCGTCGCGCCCGGGCCGGGCTGCGACGATTACTTGCCGATACCGCCGAGACAGAAACGACCCACGCCCGCGCTAGGGCGACACGCCCTCACGCGACGCGGGAGAAAAGACTGGGTTACTTCTTGGAGCGCTTGGCGCCGTACTTCGAACGGCTCTGCTTGCGGCCTTCAACGCCGAGGCAGTCGAGCGAACCGCGGACGATGTGGTAGCGCACACCGGGGAGGTCGCGGACGCGGCCGCCGCGGACGAGCACAATCGAGTGCTCCTGCAGGTTGTGGCCTTCGCCGCCGATGTACGCGGTCACTTCCTTGCCGTTGCTGAGCCGCACGCGGGCGATCTTGCGGAGCGCCGAGTTGGGCTTCTTGGGGGTCGTCGTGCGGACGACGAGGCAGACGCCGCGCTTCTGCGGGCACTGCTCGAGGTCCTTGACCTTGTTGATGGCCCCGAGCGGACGGCGAGGCTTGCGAACCAGCTGGTTGATCGTCGGCATCGTGAAACTCGTCCCAGACCAAGGAAATGAACACGGACCCGCCGGCCTAGGCCGGACCGGGTCGGAATACTAGCCCCCTGCCTCGCCCGGACAAGTCCCGCACCACGGTTTCCGCCCGGGCGCGTCCGCGCCGGTTACACTCGCGGCCCTCCCTCCCCCAAAGGACACCCCACCATGGCCGACCTGACCGTCCGCGCGTTCCAGAAGCTCATCCGCGATCGCTACTACGCGACCGACTCTGCCCGCGGAACCCCTGGCACGTTTATGTGGCTCATTGAAGAGGTCGGCGAGCTTGCGACCGCCCTTCAGGACAACGCGCCCGGCAAGAACCCGACGCCCGAGCAGCGGGCCAACCTCGAGGAAGAGTTTGCCGACGTCGTCGCGTGGCTCTGCACACTCGCGAACATCCACGGCGTGGATCTTGAGAAGGCCCTCAGCAAGTACACCGAGCCCCACCGCGTCGAAGGCGTCAAGGACTGACACGCCTGAGCGCTGCCGGACTGCGCGGCCGGCTGGGCGCTCATCCCTTGGGCTTGTCGTCGAACATGCTCAGCGCTTTCTGAAGGTCGTCCGACAGTTCGGGCTCAGAGGCGCCCGGGGCTGAAGCAGGAGCGGCCGCAGGGGCTGGCGCAGCAGCGGGCGACGCGGGGGCGAGCTCAGCCTTGGGCTCGGCCTTCGATTGCGCGGGGGCGGCGCGAACGGTCGAGGGCTTGCTGGCGGTGGTCTGCGAGTACGCGACTTCGACGAAGAGGGTGTCGTCGAGCGCGGGCAGGCCCTGGCGGTGCTGCATGACGGCGGTGAGCATGGCGCCGGGCCACCAGACGCCCGAGTAGGCGTTGTTGGCAAAGACGCCCTTGAGCCCCTCGATGCCGAACATCTTGTTGTTGGTGCCCTTGGCTTCCATCGCGCCGTCGGTGTAGGCGAGGAAGCACTCGCCGGGCTCAAAGGGCAGGGTGAGTGCGCCGGCATCAAAGTCGCGGTCGGGCAGCACGCCCAGAAGCAGGGCGGTGGAATCGACTTCGCGGATCTCTTTGCCGGCCGCGAGAATCAGCACCGGCGGGTGACCGCCGTTGGCGTACTCGACGGTGCGGGCGATGGGGTCAAACTTGGCGACCAGCGCGGTCACGAAGATCTGGTACTTGGCGAGGTTTTCAAAGACGTACTTGTTGAGGGCCTTGAGCGTCTCGCCGGCACCAGCCTCTGGGTTGGCCTGGAAGATGCGATTGAGCTCGCCCGAGAGACGCGAGACGGCCATTGCGGCGGTAATGCCGTGGCCCGTGACGTCGAGGACGATGAGGCTCATGGGCCCCTCGCGCGGGGCGAGGCGATTCTCCAGCCCGCCGCCGGGCGTCGAGACGGGGCGGTCCGAGGGCGGAACGGGCTCCATGACGAAGAAGTAGTCGCCGCCGATCTGGCGCATGGGCTCGTAGCGATAGCTGAATCGCAGCGACCCCTTGGTGCGCTGCTGCGGGAAGAGCGCCTCGTGCATCTCGCGCGCGTCGGAGAGCTCTCGCTCGGTATCGGCATGGCGAGCGGCGAGCAGCTCAGCCTTGAAGACCGCGCGCTGCCAGGGGACGCGAATAAGCATCGCGACCACCGCGAGAACCGCGATGATCCCGGCCCAGAGCACCTCGCCGCCCAGACCCTCACCCGCGTGCGCGTGGAGGCCCAGTGAATGCGAGGCAAAGAACAGCGCGACGAGCCCGCCGGTGCCGATCGCAGCGTGGAGCCAGGTCCAAGGCATCAGGGCGATCGAGGCGATGAGCGCGATCGAGCCCAGCGCCGCGGCGGGGGCGAGTGTGGTCGTGCCGACGGGCTTGGCGGTGAGAATCTCGGCCAGCACAGGCAGGAGCACGACGACCAGCGGCAGCACCTGCGGCAGCGCTTGAATCAGCGGCGTCAGTGGACTCGGAGCCGGCTTCTTCTTGCCCTTGGTGGCTTTCGCCTTGGAGGCCAGAGCGAATGTCGCGCCCGCGTAGCCACCGGCGAGAAGAAGGACGAGCCCGCCCGCGACCAGGCCGCTCCGGCCCGGGAACGCGCCCATAAAGGCGAGAAGCGCGACGACAAGACCGGCGCCCGCAAGCGCACGCATGAGCAGCACGACGCGCGAGGACCAGAGCCGTCGGACGTACGACTCCCACTCGAGCTGAAACTCACCGGCATTGGCAAAGCCCGCGTCAGTCATGCAGGGGAGAGTCTATCGACTCCGGGCGTGCCCCGCCTAGCCGGGCGTGATGTGGGGGAACGGACTGAAACGCGGCTCAGGGCTCAGGCCTGGAGCGGGCGGTGGATTTCGATGACGAGCGTGTCGTCCTGGGCCGGACCGAAGCGGTGGCTCTCGACGAGCGAGAGCATCGCTTCGGGCCAGCCGGCGTTGCGGTCGGGCGTCGTGCGGGCCTCGACGTGCGCGGCGCGGTGGATCCATCGGCGAAGGCCCTCGACGCCGATACACCCACCCTCGCGGCTACGGGCCTCGATGGCGCCGTCGGTGTACGCGATGAGCGTGTCGCCGGGGCCGAAGGGCATGCGCGCGGGGGCGGAGTCAAAGTCGCGGTCGGCGCAGGCGCCCAGAACGAACGCGGTGGAGGGCAGGTCGTGAACGGAACCATCGACCGCGCGAACGAACGCGGGCGGGTGACCGCCGGACGCGTACTCGAGCGTGCCAGCATCGACGTCAGCCCTCAGGCAGAGCGCGGTGACATAGACCGAGTGGGACGAGAGCGTGAGGTGGACGTAGCGATTCAGAAGTCGAAGGAGCTCGCCCGGCGCGGTGTCAGGATTTTCAGCAAAGACGCGTTCGAGCTCGCCGTAGAGGCGGTTGACGGTGAGCGCGGCGGCGATGCCGTGGCCCGTGACATCGAGCAGCACGACGCTGAGCCGGCCGGGGCGGGGGCCCTGGGCGCCGCGATTGGAGGCGTAGAGATAATCGCCCCCGATTTGTCGCATGGGCTCGTAGCGGTAATCAAACCGCAGGGGCCCTTCGGCGATGGGCTGCGGGAACAGGGACTCGTGGATCCGCCCCGCGTCGAGCAGTTCCCGGCGAAGTTCGGAATACTGCTTGGTGACGAAGCGGTTGCGGAAGTCTTCAAAGCGCTTGGACTCGCGGAGCCAGCAGAAGAGCGCGCCGGGGACGACGACCGCGGGGCTGAAGGCCAAGCCCAGAAGGGCGCCACGGAGCGTGCCTTCGCGGACCGTGAACTGATAGATCGCAAAGACCGCGAGCACCGGGAGCGCGGGCTTGACCGCGTCGGCGGGCTTCCAAGGCAGGAGAAGGGAGGCAATGACGTGGGCGAAGAAGAAGGCCGAGAGACCGTTGATGAGGTCGGGCTTCTCGACGACGAACTTGCCGCCGATGTGGAGCAGGCCGACAAGGGCGACCAGGGCGATGCTGAGCGTGACAAGTTGCGGGCGCGTGGGGTTGCGGGTGCGGAGGAAGGTGACGACGAAGGCTGAGCCGAGCACGACGATGAGGTCGGTGCCGAGGATGACGCTGCGGTCGAGCACGGCCCAGCCGACAGGGGAGATGTCGGTGCCGGAGACGTTGTACCCGCCGACGAGCAGGGCGACCTGAAGCAGGAAGATGAGAGCGGTGAGCCCGCCGACGATGGAGGCGTAGAGCGTGAGCCGGCGGTGGAACAGGCCCGACGTCTCGACCTCGAACTGGTCGGCGAGTTCGGCGGTGATCGCGGTGGATCGGCCTTTCACTCTGCGGCTCACGCGCGTACTCCCCTGCTTACGCCCCGGTCGGTCCGTCGATGCCCAGGCCCTGAGCGGTGCGCGTCGCGCCCGGAACCCAGAGTACGTCGCCCGCGCCCCAGGCATTCGCGCAGCGCCCCAGCACAAAGAGCAGGTCGCTGAGCCGGTTCAGGTATCGAACCGTTTCGGGGTTGGTCTTCCAACCTTCGTGACGATTCAGCGCGACGGCCAAGCGCTCGGCCCGGCGGACGATCGTCCGCGCGACGTGCAGATGCGCAGCCAGCGGCGTGCCGCCCGGAAGAACGAAACTTGTCAGCGGGGCCAGGTGCTCGTTGTAGCGGTCGATCGTGCGCTCGAGGCGCTCGGTCTGGACCGCGAGCACGCGCAGGCGCGGGTACTTCAGAGGCTCGCCCTTGGCCTCGGGCTCGTCGATGGGCGTGGCCAGGTCGGCACCGACATCGAAGAGGTCCTGCTGGGCCAGGCGGAGCACGTCGGCGATGCGGGTGATGAGCCGGGCGCGCTCGTCACTGCCGGGGGCGTTCGCGGGCACGCAGGTGACCGCGACGCCGATCGCGGAGTTGGCTTCGTCGACTGTGCCGTAGGCTTCGACGCGGAGGTCATCCTTGGCGATGCGCTCACCGGTCGCGAGGCCTGTGGTACCATCGTCGCCGGTGCGGGTGTAGATCTTGTTCAGCTTGACCAACAGAACCTCCAGCGCACACGGGGACTGACTTGCCCACGGACACGCGACATGGTAACGCATTGCGGGGAGGAGTCGCGACCCTCCCGAGCGGCACGATCGTCGGGCGGACGATGGTGTGGACTGCGCGGGCCGGGGCGAGGACGGACGGCGGGCCTCTGCTTGAGCGGGTGATGGCGGCGCGCGGGCTGGCCGGCCTCGACCAGGACACATTCCTCAACCCGCGGCTCACGCAGCTCCACAACCCGAGCCAGCTGCCGGGCTTGGAACGCGCGGCCGAGCGGATCCTCAGAGCGGCCCACGCCGGAGAGCCCATCGCCATCTACGGCGATTACGACGCCGACGGCTGCACTGCGACGGCGATCCTCGTCCGCACGCTGCGGGCGCTGTTCCCGACTCTGGATGTTCGCACGTACGTCCCCCACCGCCTTGACGAGGGGTACGGGCTGAACTCTGAGGCGATCGCCAAGCTCACGAGCGACGGGGCGCGGGTGATCGTGTCGGTGGACTGCGGGATCACGGCGATCGGGCCCGCGCGTGCGGCGCGCGAGTCGGGCGTGGACCTCATCATCACCGACCATCACAACCCGCTCGGGCACGAGCCCGACGGCGGGCCCTGGCCCGAGGCCTATGCGATCGTCCATCCGCGCGTGCCGCACGACACGCTGCGATATCCCTTCCACGATCTGTGCGGCGCGGGGGTCGCGTACAAGCTGGCCTGGCGACTGTGCACGATGCACACAGGTACCGACAAGCTGCCAGCCGCGCTGCGGAACTTGCTGATCGATCTGCTCGCGCTGACCTCGCTTGGCGTGATCGCGGACGTGGTGCCCCTGAAGGACGAGAACCGGGTGATCGCGCGCTTTGGCTTGCCGCGGATCGCGAGCTCGCCCTTTGTGGGGCTGAGTGCGCTGGTGCGGGCGTCGAACCTCGACGGCGAGAACATCGACACCGAGGCGGTCGGGTTCCGGCTTGCGCCCAGGCTCAACGCGAGCGGGCGCCTCGGGCATGCGCGCGAGGCTGTGGAGCTCCTGACGACGGATGATCCGGCGCGAGCGATGCGGATCGCGCAGGAGCTGACGCGGCAGAACAACGAGCGGCGAGAGACGGAGCGGCGGATCCTCGAGCAGGCGATCGAGCGCGCGGAGGCCGAGGGCATGACGTCGCCCGACCGTCGCGCGATTGTGCTGGCCGACGAGCGCTGGCACGCGGGCGTGGTGGGGATCGTGTGCTCACGGCTGGTCGAGCGATATCACCGCCCGACGATTCTGCTCTCGATCAGCGACGGCGAGGCGCACGGCTCAGGGCGCAGCGTGGAGGGATTCAACCTGCACGGGGCGATCAAGGAGGCGAGCGGGCCTCTGACGACGTTCGGCGGGCACGACATGGCCGCGGGGCTCAAGCTGCCCGCAGAGCGGATGCCGGAATTTGTCGAGCTGTTCATCGCCGAGGCGAATCGGCGCCTCGCGCCCGAGGAACTTGTGGGCAAGTCGCACTTTGACAGCGTTGCGCAGCTCGGCGAGCTTTCGCCCGCGGCGGTCGGCGACATGCTGGCGCTGGGTCCCTTTGGCCGCGAGAACCCGATGGTGCGGTTGGTGATCGAGAGCGCCGAGGTAGCGTCCGACGCAAAGCTCATCGGCTCACAGGCGAATCACACGAAGGTGAGGCTCCGCGACGCGACGCTGCCGGGGGGGATGGACTTCCTGTGCTGGCAGAGCCCAGACTTGGCGCCTGTGCTGCGCCGGGGCGTGCGGGTGGACGCGCTGGTGGTGCCGAAGATCTCGACGTTCCGCGGGTACGCGACGGTCGAGCCCCAGCTTGTGGATGTGCGGCTGAAGTGAGGGTTACGGCTTGCCGGCCGGCTTCTTGTCGGCGGGCTGGTCGGACTTGAGGAGCTGGTCGATCATGTCGACGAGCTTGGTATCGCCCGGGCCCGTGCGCGAATCAAAGCGAGCGACGGGCGCGCCAGAGCGATCGAGGACGAACTTGGTGAAGTTCCAGCGGGGTTCTGCGCCGACGGGCGCAGGCGCGGCCGCGAGGGCCTTGTAGAGCGGGTGCTGATCCTCGCCCTTGACGGAGATCTTCGCGAACATGGGGAAGGACACGCCGTAGGTCGAGGTGCAGAATTCCTTGATCTCTTCGTTGGTGCCGGGCTCCTGGCCGCCGAAGTTGTTGGCGGGGAACCCGAGGATGACGAAACCGGCGTCCTTCTTTTCGCGGTAGAGCTTCTCGAGGCCTTCGTACTGCGACGTGAAGCCGCAGCGGGAGGCGACGTTGACGATCATCAAGACCTTGCCCTTGAACTGGCGCAGGTCGACGTCCTTGCCGTCGATGTCCTTGACAACGTGATCGAGCACACCAGACTCCTTCGGGGCAGCGGGTTCGGGCTGGGGCTTGGCGGGTTCGGCCTTGGGCTGAGCGGCGGACCATCCGGCCAGCGCGAGCGAACCCAGGCTCAGAGCCCCAACTCCCAGAACGGTGACGATCGTGCGGCGCATGTGAAACCTCCCGAGACCGATTGTTGCCCCGAAAGCGTTCGTCCGCCCGACCGGCCCGGACGCGGGGCGCGGAGCGTTTTCGAGGAAGGACTGGAACAAAAAAGAAGCGGGCGACCCGTGAAGGATCGCCCGTTCGAGCATGCTGAGACGTGCCGGTGGGCTTACTTGGCGCCCGGCAGGCTCTTGGCGGCATCGCCGGCGGCCTTGGCGGCGTCGTTGGCGGTGGTCTTCGCGGCGTCCGCGGCCTGGCCCGCGGCTTTGCTCGCCGAATCCGCGGCCTTCTGGGCGTCGGACTTCTTCTCGCAACCCGCGAGACCGCCGAACGCCAGACCCGCCGCCGCCGCCAGAACCGCAATCCGACCGATGGTGTTCTTCATGATGCACTCCTTCAAACTGTGTCTGCTTCAACCCGCTCGGCCGCGAACGGGCGACCGAGCCGAGGGCCATGGTACTCCCGCATGACCCTCTACAGTTCCCCCATGACGACGCTCCGCCGGACCGTCCGGCTGATCATCAATCCCTCGGGGGCCTCTGGCCCGTTGTCGGGATCGGGGCTCCCAAGCGTTGTTGGGAAAACACCCCTGCCGATTTCGACGTTCAACCCGTTCGCGGGTTCGCCGTGCATGGCGGGGCTTGGGCGGTACTACGAGTTCGAGGTCGGGGTGACCGGTGTGCCGGCGGATGCGTCGGGGTATCTGATCGACATTCGGGACGTCGATCAGGCGGTGCGTGCGACGATCGCGCCCGCTCTGGCCGAGGCGTGCGAGCGAGCGCCCTGGACGGAACCGGCGGCGATGGTTGTGCTGCTGGCCGAGCGGCTGAGGCCCGCGCTGCCCGAGCGGCACCGGGCGGGGCTTGCGTCGCTGCGCTGGCAGTTGACGCCCTTTTACAGCGTGGAGGCTCTGATGCCGACCGAAGGTTCGACGCGCGAGCGCCCGGCGGTGGTGATCCGTCAGCGATTTGACTTTGCCGCGGCGCACCGGCTGCACCTGAGCTCGCAGAGCGACGAGGCCAACCGCGCGATGTTCGGGAAGTGCAACAACCCCTCCGGACATGGGCACAACTACATGGTCGAGCCCGCGGTAGAGATCGACGCGACGCCCGCGGGGTTGGCCTCCGACTTTTCACTCGCGGACCTTGAGCGGCTGACCAAGGCCGCGGTGATCGATCGATTTGACCACAAGCACCTCAACGTGGACACACCCGAGTTTGCGTTCGCGGGCGGGCTGAACCCGAGCGTGGAGCATATCGCGATGGTCTGCCACCGCCTGCTGGGCGCTGCGATCGGGCGCGAGTTCGGGGCGGGCGTGCGATTGCGGAGCGTCACGGTCTGGGAGACCGATCGCACGAGCGCGACGTTTCCGGGTTGAGCCTCGGCCGGGTCGGGCCGGGCCGAAGGTGATTCTCTCCGGACGCGTGAGTCGATAGACTGAGGGCATGGGCGTCGGTTCCATCCTCGTCGAACGCGGACTGATCACGGCTGATCAGCTCGATGCGGCGCTGCGCGAGCATCAGTCCAGCGGCGAGCGGATCGACCGCGTGCTGACGCGTCAGGGCGTGGTGAGCGCTCGCCAAGTGCTCGAGGCGGTCGCCGACCAATTGCATCTGCCGGTCGTCGATCTCTCGGCTCTGCGCGTCGAGCCCGAGACTCTCGCGGCGCTGCCCGCCAAGCTGGTGTTCAAGCAGCGCTGCGTGCCGATTCTGAAGGAGCACGGCACGCTGACGGTCGCGACCAGCGACCCCCTCGAGCTCACGAGCCTCGACGAGCTGAGGCTGATCACCAACGCCTCGATCGAGCTGGTGCTGGCCGACGAGGACGAACTGAATCAGTTCATCCGCGCGAACTACGGCGTGGGCGGCGACACGCTTGATGAGATGTCGGCGGGGATGGCCGACGTCTCGGCGTCGCTCCCGACCGACGAGGTCGAGCAGGCGCAGGAAGCCTCGGTCATCAAGCTGGTGAACGACCTGCTGGCCGAGGCGATCAGCGAGCGCGCGACAGACGTGCACATCGAGCCCTACGAGCGCGAATTGGTCGTGCGGTACCGCATCGACGGCGTGCTGCAGCGCGCGAACGTGCCCCCCGCGATCAGCCGGTTCGGCGCCGCGATCGTCTCGCGCCTGAAGATCATGGCGAGCCTGAACATCGCCGAGAAGCGCAAGCCCCAGGACGGGCGCATCACGTTCAAGTCGCGCGGCCCGGGCAACGCGGGGCCGCTGCAGGAGTTCGACCTGCGGCTCTCGATCATTCCGATGATCCAGGGCGAGGGCGTTGTGCTGCGTGTGCTGAACAAGTCTGCGGCGCTCATGCCGCTCGACGGGCTGGGCATGCCCGAGGACGTGCTGACGCGCTGGGACTCGCTGATCAATCGGGCGCACGGCATCGCGCTGGTCACCGGGCCCACGGGCTCGGGTAAGTCGACGACGCTGTACGCCTCGCTCAATCGGATCGTGTCGGATGAGGTCAAGTGCATCACGGTCGAGGACCCGGTCGAGTATCACGTACCCGGGGTGAATCAGATCCAGGTGAACAACCGCGTGGGCCTGGACTTTGCCGCGGGGCTGCGGTCGATCTTGCGCCATGACCCGGACGTGATCATGATCGGCGAGATCCGCGACAAGGAAACGGCCGAGACGGCGATCCAGGCTTCGCTCACGGGGCACCTGGTGTTCTCGACGCTGCACACGAATGACTCCCCCGGCGCGGTGACGCGCCTGCTCGACATGGGCGTGGAGCCGTTCCTGATCTCTTCGACGGTCGAGGGCGTGCTCGCGCAGCGACTGGTGAGGCGGATCTGCGCCGAGTGCGCTTCGCCCGCCGAGCCCGACCCCGCGCTCGTGCCCGCGAGCTTCGGTCTGCGCCCGGGCGAGAAGCTGATGCAGGGCGCCGGGTGCCGGGCGTGTCGCAACACGGGCTATCGCGGGCGCGTGGGCATGTACGAACTGCTGACGATGTCCGAGCATGCGCGCGAGCAGGTGATGAAGCGGGTGAACGCCCCCACTATTGCGGCGGACGCGCTCCGCGACGGTTCGCTGCTGCAGCTTCGCGACGACGGTTTCCGCAAGGTGCGTCAGGGGCTGACCACGATCGCGGAAGTGCTGCGGGCCGTGACGGCGTGAGTGACGCACGCGGAGCCAACCCCGAGCGGATCCTCCTCATCCGCCCCAGCGCCCTTGGGGATGTGTGCCGAACGGTGCCAGTGCTCGCGAGCTTACGGGCGAAGTTTCCCGAAGCGAGCATTGACTGGCTCGTGCAGGACTCATTTGCCGACGCGATCCGCGCACACCCGGCGCTCTCAGGCGTTGTGCCGTTTCGGCGGCGCGAGCTCGGGCGCTCAAGCTCGCGGCTGAACTTCGGGCCCACGTTGGCGTTCCTGCGCTCACTCAGGCGCGAGCGCTACGACCTGGTCGTCGACGCCCAGGGACTGCTGCGATCCTCGATCTTTGCGCGCGCGACGGGCGCGCCCCGGCGGGTGGGCTTTGCCGATGCGCGCGAGCTGGGCTGGCTGCTGCTGACCGAGAAGCACCGCGTTCAAGCGGTGCACACGGTCGACCGCATGCTGGGGCTGGTCGAGGCCGCGGGAGTTCCTGCCTTGCGCGACATGCGGCTGTACGTGCCGCCCCAGTCGCTTGAGGAGCTGGCGCCCGAGCTGCGGCGCGCGGCGCCCTATGTCGTGCTCGCGCCCACGAGCCGCTGGCCCGGCAAGCAGTGGCCCGCGGAGCGATTCGCGGTCGTCGCCTCGGACCTGACCGCGCGCGGCCTCAACTGCGTGATCGTGGGTTCAGCCTCCGAACGCGAGCAGATTTCCCCGGTGCTCGATCTTGCCCGGCGCAACCCTCGCGTGCTTGATCGCGTGGGCGGGACGAGCATTGCGCAGCTCATGGCCTGGATCAGCCGCGCGGCGCTGGTCATTGCCAATGACTCGGCCGCGCTGCACATGGCGGTCGGGTTCGATCGGCCGATCGTCGCGCTCTTTGGACCGACCGACGTCGCGAAGGTCGGCCCGTATCAGCGCGAGGGCTCGGTGCTGCAGCGCCTGGTCCCGGGCGACACGATGGACCACAAAGACGACGACATCGGCCAGCGCATCATGGCGCGCATCACCACCACGGACGTGCTCGACATGGCCCGCGAGCAGCTCCGAGGCGTGCTGCCTTCGGCGGTGTGAGCGGACTCAGCGTGGAGTTTCGACCGGCTGCACACGAACGGACACGACGCGCCCGTCCGTGTGGCGGATTTCAACCGAGCGTTCACCGCCGTGGACGCTGATAAGCGTCCAGCCCGACTCGACCTCGTCGCCCACGCGGAAGACCTTGCCGTTGATTGCGGCCAGGGGCTTTTGTCCTCGCTCGATGACGCCCGTGAGGCGGAACTGGGGAACCCTGCCCGCCGCGGTATTGGTGCGGTCGGGCGTCGTCACGATCTGCGTCGAGCTGGGCTCGGACGCCTGATCGGGCAACGCGGGGGCAACGAACGGATCTCGCAGCGTCGATGAGGGCTGCGAGGCAACCCACGCAGCGGCCTTGGCCTGCGCGGGCGTTGGCGCAAACGTGCTCTGTTCGGGCGCGGCGACGGCGGGCGCATCCACCGCGGCGGATGCAGCGCGGGGCGAGGTCAGCTCGGCAAACCGCAGGCCCTGAGCAACGACCGCGGGCGCGGCCGCGAGAGCCAACAGAAGCAGATGCTCACGCTTGATTCGTGACAGGTTCACGGCATCGCGCTCCCGGTTGCAGGCGGTGCGGCGCTGGCGGTGGAGAAGCCAAAGACCTCGATCGCCATGTCCGCTCGCATGAGCCCCTCGGCCGAGTGCGCCTCACGGTTCAGTCGCGCGGACGCGACACGAAGGAACATCGGCAACTCGCGGAGCCGCTCACCGAAGCTCACAACGCTCCCGAAGTCGCCAACGATCTGCACGGTGTACGCCGCGGCATTGTCGCCAGGCGTCGTGATTTGCGACGGGTCCGCGCCCGGCCGGACGAGCTGGGCCGGGGCAAACTGCTCGACACGCACGCCCGAGACCTTGGCGGCGTCCATTACGGCCGCGTACAGCGCCGACTCGTCTTTCGCGTATCCCGAGGCGCGCTCGATCGACTCACGGTCGACTCTGGCGATCGCCAGACGGGATTCGATCTGCTCGCGCGTGAGCGTGCTGTCGCTGGCCGCGGCGGCTCGTGCGGTTTCCGCGGCGGCGCGCTCGGCCTGCAGCGCCTTGAGCTTGGGCGTGAGCAGCAGTTCGCTCGCCGCGACGCACACCGCGACGCCGATCAGCAGCTCCGCCCCGACCTTGCGGATCATCTCGCTCACGGCGTCACACTCCCAAGCTTGATCGCGCCTCCGGCCGGAAGCCCCACCAGCTCGGCGGTCACCTCGAACGATTCCACCTCGCGACCCGATTCGATCGCGCGGTTGGTGCGCCCGAGCCTGACCGAGGACACCAGCGGAATCTGGCCCAGATCGCGCACGAGCGTGCGAATCGTTTCGGCGGGGTTGGCCACGCGCTGCGCATCGACCTTGCCCAGGATCGAGAGCCGCGAGACCTTCGCCTCACCCGAGAACTGCACGTCGGTCAGCCATGCACCCTCGGGCGTCACGCTCGCCGCGGCGGCCCAGACCGACGCGGGATCGATCGTCGTGCCCGCCACCTTTGCGAGGCGCGCCCGCACAGCCTTGACCTGCCCTTCGGCCTCGCGGACGCTCTCGAGCGTTGCACGCTTCCAGGTGAGTTCCGCCGAGACGCCCTCAGACGCGCGCGATCGCAGCGACGAGAGCTCCTGCAAAGTTGCACCCCACTGGAAGACCGTGATCGCCAGCGCCGCACCGACGCCCGCGAGCACCGCGCGCCGGGCGGTTGAGCCCGCCGTCCGGGCCTGAGCCTGCACCGAGCGGAGCACCGGAACGCTGATGCCCCGCGAGGCGAGATGGACCAGAGCGAGCGCGGAGTCGACCTCTGAGCGCTCGGCCTTGATGCTCATGCCGGTCTGGCGAGCGATAGCCGCGTCGCACCCGGGGATGCTCGCACCGGGACCGATGAGCGCAACGACCAGCTCGCCCCGCGCGTCGGCGCCGATGGCAAAGCGGAGCGACTGCTTAATCTCGACGCCGATGCGCTGCACAAGCGGCTGAAGCACCGGCAGAATCGCGGCGCCCGTGTAGCCCTCGATGCCCGGGAGCGGGGCCGCCGGGGCGGGGAAGCCGATCTCGGCGATCAGTCGGCGCGCGTGGGCGCGCGGGACGCACGCGGTCGGCGACTCATCGCCCGCCCGGCGCAGAGGCCTGGTCAGAGCGTCGACAAACGATTCACAGCCCACGCTGATCTGGCGGACGAACAGCAACCGACCGTCCTTGCTCGCGGCGAGGACCGAGCCGTGCTCGCCCACCCACAGCGCGGCGCTCGCGCCGGTCGTGTTCGAGAGCGCGCGGCTGGCCGCGGCGCGGATCGCGAGCGACTCGGCCACGACCGTCCGCTCATGCCGCAGCCCCCACGCGGCAAGGCTTGACTCGATCGCCGAAAGCACCGCGTCGGACTCGCTGACGCTCAGCACGTGCCGGCGAGGCTCAGCCACGCCCGGCGCGTCGACCGCGAGATCGTCGCTGAACACTTCGCTGTCGAGGTCACCCTCAGACGCGCTCGCGAGGCTCAGGCGCGCGGAGGCAAAGGCTTGCTCGTGCGGCACGCTCGTGGGCACGTCCGTCACACCCGCATGGCTCGTCGGCCCGTGCGCAACAACCACCGTCGGGGCAGAGCGCAGCCCGTGAGCCGTGACGAATTCGCGCACCGTCGAACTCAGCGCCTCAAAGGCCGAACTCCAGGGCGTATCCCACGAGCGAGGCTCGCCTCGCTCGCTGAGCGACGCGACAACCTCCGCGCCCTTTACGGCGGCGAGATCAAAGCCGGTCGGCCCGATCGAGATGATCAACCTGCGTGACGCCAAGGCACCGATCTCCTGACAGGCGTTGAGTGCAGAGGCCCTCGGCCTGAGCATCGGCTGAATCGGACCCCGACTTGGGTGCGGCCGCCCGTTCGGGGGGACGGCGAGCATCAGGGCGCGAGCGACCAGTCGGCGACGGTGATCGAGCCGTGCGTGCCCGGGGAACTGCCGCCGCCGATCGAGTCCGCGCCGATGTCCGCATGGAACCAGCCCCGGCGATTCGCCGAGAATGTCATGCCGCGATACGTCCCATAAAAGTGAGGCGTCTGATTCGCGTTGCTGGAGCCCACGAACGAGAAGCCTCCGAAAGGATTCTCAACCATGGCGTAGGCCCGCGCGCGCCAGTCCATCGAGAACGTCCGCGGCGTGCCCGAGGGCGAGGTCATGTAGATGCGAACGCGCGAGGGGACCTGAGTGTTGGCGTTGAGGGCGCTGTCGGAGTCCATCGTGAAGTTGCCCGAGACGTACATCGTGAGCGATGAGTTGGCCGCGAGCTGAATCGCGGAGTTGCCGGTCATCGAGACGTTGCCGTCGACGACGATGATGACGTGGCCGGAGATCGTGAGCACGCCCGCGCCGGACATCGTGATCGCGGAGTGCCGGCGGTTGGAGTTGATGGTGGTCGCGCTGCTGATGTTGAGTACGCCGGTGACGCCCGGTATGTTGCTGGGCAGGCCATTGATCATCATCAGCGCGCGGGTGGTGAGGTTTCCGCGCGAGCCCGAAAGCACCGCGGGAGGGGAGACGGAGATGACACTGCTTGGGCTACCGCCCGGACCGACGAGGGCATTGGCGTAGATCTCGGCCTGCGACGACTGGGTCCAGGTGGAGCTGGATGTGGAGTTGAGGCTGACCGGGTAGCCGCCCATCAGGATGTTGCTGCCCCCATAGAGCCCAGCGCCGGAGTCAAAGCCGTCGATGCGGATGGGGTCGCCGCCGCTAGTGCCGGTCAGCATGATCGAGGTCGCGGCGGCCAGGGCGGGCCACTCGGTCGGGGGCTCGCACGTGAAGGCGGTCACGGGGATGATGGTCGTCGCGGGCACGCCGGGCCCCGACCAGAACGCGGTGCAGTTGCTGCTGCCACCGTTCTCGAAGAAGCGGACTTCGAACTCATGATCGCCCGCGTTGAGATTGATGGTGCCCGTGCGCGTCGTAGCGCCGTGCAGACCGTCGTTGTTGACGACGCGCGTGCCGTTGATCCAGAGGTCCGAACCGTCGTCGGAGTTGGTGCTGAAGGTCCAGACGCCCGATTGCGGGACCGTGATCGTGCCGCGGAAGCGGATGCCGTATCGCCCGGTCGGGCCGCCTGGGTTTCGGAGCACCGAACCTTGATTGACGATGTTGACATTGGGCACGAGGCCGGCAAAGTTGGGCGCGGTGGTCCAGGGAATGTTTGAGAGCTGCGAGAGTCCGACGGACATCACCCACATCTCAGCCCAGAGGCCCTGCACGCGGCCCGAGGTTGCGGTACGCGTGATCGACGCGGCGACCGTGCGCGACGCCGCGCCGTTGGCGCCCACAGCCTGAATCGTCGTGATCAAACCCGAGGTCGAGGCGATGACGGGCGCGGTGGTGAGCGTGCCGGAGGAATAAGCCGCGACGCCGCCCACCGAGCCGTTGCTATCCTCGTCAACGTTAGTCGCGATCTCTCGCATGGCCATCGCGGCGCCCGCCTCGGCGGCGTAGAACGCGCGCGCGGCCTCGACACGCTTGGCCATCACGTCTTGGTCACGCGCACCCGACACCGTGATCGACACCACGACGAGCTGCAGCACGATCAGCGCGATGATCACCGTGATGACCACCGAGCCGCGGCGGACAACCGAGCGAGAGAAGGCATGGTTCATGGCGTCGCCCCCTGCTGCATCGAGCGAAGGAACACGCGCGTGCGGAGGGTCTCGGTCAGTCCCGACCGGGAGAGAGTGACTGACACCTCAATCGTCCGCACGGCATCGAGCGCCGAGCCTGAGAGGTTCGCTGCCAGCGCGGCGCCCGACTGATCGAACGCCGCGACGCTGAAAGCGGTGACGTTGCTGGCGAGGCGTGCGGTCGTGCCGCCTTCGGTGAGGTTCAGATCGTTGCCCGAGAGCGTGATGGCCTTCGCGCCCGCGCCTCCGGCGTTCCACGCGACGCTCGACGGCGTGATCGACGTGAGATCGGGCGCGGCCGGGCTCGACGAGGACCGCACGGGCACCTGTCGAAGCTCCGCGACGATGCGCTCGAGCGACGCCGAGGCGACGGAACTGACTTCCGAACGCGCGGCGGAGGTGAGGTACACGTCCGACGCGGTGAAGATCAGCCGCGAGGTGACCACCCCGAGCACGCTCAGGATCACCATCGTCGAAATTGCCTCGACGAGCGTGAAGCCGCGGCGGATGGTCCGAGTGCGCATCATGGATACTCCGCGAGCACCGTCGAAAGCTCGAGCGTGCGCGACTGGCCACGCGTATCGGTCCACGCGACGCGGACGGTCGCGAGCTTGTAGCCCGTGCCGCCGGACTGAAGCCTGGGCCCGACTTCGACCACGTCGACCTCGCGCGTGAAGCCCGGAAAGCCGGTGATCACGGTCTCGTCGGGATAGTTGCCTGTGATGACAAAGCCATAGCCTCGCGTCGCGGAATGGCGGTCGGCGGTGAGCATTTCGAGGCGCTCGGCGGCGAGCCAGCGCGCGCGAGTGACCATGACCGGATCAACACGCTCGGCGGTGGATTCACGCAACGCCCACAGCATCGCGGGCATCGCGATCGACAGCACGACGATCGCGATAATCGCCTCGATCAGCGTGAAGCCGCGGGCTGTGAACGCTCGGCGCTTCATGGTGCCTCAGGGCCCCTCCACCGCGCCGGTGCCCGCGAGGACGCGGACGGCCGGCGCAGAACCGATGGTGATCGTCACGTCGGAAGTCAGCGCCGTACCGGCGGTGTTCTCGCTGCGCCCAAGCCAGTCGAAGCCGAACTCGCTCCCGCCGCCCGGAACACTCACCGCCATAAGCCGCACGCCGGCGTAGTCGTCGACGTTGATGCGAGTCACCATCGCGTTGCCCGTCGCCGGGTCGGTGAGCGCGAGCGCGCTCGACCTTCCGGGGAGGAAGCGACTGTCGACCAGCACGGACCAGGAGTGCGAACTGAGGCTGAAGCTCAGCCAGGTCTGCAGCCCGGTCGTCATGGCCCATTCTCGGGCGAACCGGAGATCGCGTGCAAGGTGCCGGGCCGCGGCGCGTTCGCGTGCGGACGCGGTGCTTGACATCGAGATCATCGCGGTGACCGAGAGCAGGCCGATGATCACGCTGACGGCGATGAGCTCGACCAAGGTAAAACCGCGCCGGTGTTGGCCGACGCGGTTCAGAGTTGGGTCACGGTGGTGGAACACGCCCGATCGTCCCCTGAGAGGAAGAATCGATCCCGGTCACGATCGGGCCGGGCGGATTACCAGCTGTTCTCGCCGACGCCCGAGGTGTTCGAGTTGGCCCAGAAGCGACCGGCGGCGGCGTCGTAGTTCCAACCCGCGCTGCCGCTGACGGCCTGAGCGGTCGACCACGTCGCGGCCGTGATGGTCGCGCTGTTGTTGTACGGATTGGCCGGGATGGCTTCCTGCATGACCGTGCCGACGGTCTGCATCTGGACGAGCGTGGGGTACGTCGCCGTGCCGCTCACTGCGCTGTTGGCGTAGAAGTTCGCGACGGCCGAGCGCACGTTGCCGAGCACCGCCTTGGTCGACGAGGCACGCGCGTTTGCGCTGTAATCCAGATACTTCGGAATCGCCACGATCGAGAGCAGCGCCAGGACGACGATCACCGCGATCAGTTCGATCAGCGTGAAGGCCTTCGACCGGCGGACGGCGTTCATCTTCATGTTCATCGTTCGGACTCCTGTTTGTTCCTTCGACCGTCTATCCCAACTTCTGGTTCGATCGGAGTTTGCGTCCCCAAACTTGGGTACTTTCGGCCGCGGGCAAGGCTTCAATGACCAGCCGTAACGGCTGTAGCGACTGTGCGGCCTCAGCTGCCCACCATCTTCATCGAGTCCCACATCGGAAGGAAGATCGCCATGGCAACCACCAGCACCACGCCCGCGATCGCGACGACAAGCACGGGCTCGATCACAGTCGAGAGGTTCTTGGTGAGGTCGGAGGCCTCGCGCTCGTAGTGCCGCGAGACGACACTGCACATGCGCGGAATCTCGGAGGATCGCTCGCCCGCGGTGAGCATGCGACGGGCAAAGGGCGTGAGATAGGTGCTCTCGCCGAGCACCGCTCCCAGCGTCGCACCCGCGCGGACTTTGCCGGCCATCTCGATCGACTCACGCCTGAGCAGGGGCCGGCCCGAGGCCTTTCCGGCGAGGGTGAGCGCCTCGATCAGGCTCAGGCCCGAGCCGAGGCTGAGGCCGAGGATGCGCGAGAAGCGCGCAACGCCGATGCCGATGAGAATGCGCTTGATGTACGGGATTCGGTGCGCAAGCTTGTCGAGCAGCAGCAACCCGTCATCGGTCTTGGTCAGGCGCCTGAAGACGAACACGACTGCGCCGACGCCGAGCAGATACGCCCACCAGTAGTTCTGCATCGACTGGCCGACCTCGAGCAGAATCTTGGTGAAGATCGGAAGCTGACTCCCGTGGCGCTGGAACATCGTCGCGAACTTGGGGATCACGAACCCGACGAGGAACGTGACCGCGAGCACGAGCACGCCCACGACGCACGCGGGGTACATGAGCGCACCCTTGACCTGGCGGGAGGTTTCGACGCCTCGCTCGAGCATTTCGGAGAGATGTTCGAGCACCTGCCCGAGCGTGCCGGTTTTCTCGGCCGCACGGAGCGTCTCGACGTAGACCTCGCCGACCTGTGCGCGATAGACCCCCACCGCGTCGGCGATGGTCTGGCCCGACTGAATCCGCTGCACGAGATCGAAGATCATGTCGCGCAGTGGGCCCTCGCGCTCCTGCTCGCCCACGCCTCGGAGACCTTCGGCGACCGGGATATTCGCGTTGACGAGCACGGAGAACTGATACGTGAAGTGCGCAAGGTCGCGCGGCTTGATCCGCTCGCCCTTGGCCCCGCGGCCGACGCCGATCTCTCCAGCGGCCCGCAACAGCACGGGCGTGAGCCCGCGCGCGATGAGCTGTCGGTGCGCCTCGGCCTTACTCGCGGCGGTCGCAACGCCCCGTGTCTCCTTGCCGTCGGCCGTGAATGCACGGTACTCGAAGCTCAGCGTGCTCATGCCGCGACCCTTGCCTCGGGCGTCTCCTCGCCCAGCACGGTGACGACGCGCGCCACTTCCTCAAGCGTGGTCAGGCCCATGCGCGCCTTACGCACGCCGTCCTGAGCCATCGTGACCAGCCCGTCGTTGACAGCGACATTCAGCAACTCCACGCCCGAGGCCCCGCGGTCGACCGCCGCGCGAACGGCCGGGGTCATCTCGAGCATCTCGTAAATGCCCAGTCGCCCGCGCAGGCCCTGGCCCGAGCAGCGCGCGCACCCCGCACCCCGCACCAGGCCTGAGGGATCGTCCTCCAGACCAAAGCGCCTCAGCAGCGAGGACTCGGGTCGCGCGGGCTTGGCACAATCGGGGCAGACCTTGCGGACCAGGCGCTGCGCGATCACGCTCAGCAGCGCGGCATTGATCGCGAACGCCGGGCAGCCCAGGTCGCGCAGTCGCGGCACCGCGCCCGCCGCGTCATTGGTGTGCAGGCTCGAGAGCACCAGGTGGCCCGTGAGCGCAGCCTGGATGCTGATGCGCGCGGTCTCTTCGTCGCGGATCTCGCCCACGAACACGATATCCGGGTCCTGACGCAGGATTGATCGCAGGGCGCTCGCGAAGGTCATGCCGATCGCGGGATTGGCCTGGACCTGGCGGATCCGCGGCATGCGGATCTCGACAGGATCCTCGATCGTCATGATGTTGACGTCCGCGGTGTTGAGCCGCTTGAGCGCCGTGTACAGCGTGGTCGTCTTTCCTGAGCCGGTGGGTCCGGTCACGAGCACCATGCCGTGAGGCTGTTCGATGATCGTCTCAAAGCGCGCCGTCTGCTCGGCGGGGAAGCCCAGCTCCGGGAATCCGCGGATGGAGGCCGCGCTGCTGAGCAAGCGCATGACGGCGTTCTCGCCGCAGACGGTGGGGATCAGGCTCAGACGCACGTCAACGTCGCGTCCCTGGTGCGAAAAGCGGAACTTGCCGTCTTGGGGTCGACGCGACTGGGTCAGGTCAAGGTCGGCCATGACCTTGAGTCGCTGGATGATGCCGCCGTGGGCATCAACGGGCGGGCCCTGAACGCCGACGAGCGTGCCGTCGACGCGATAACGCAGATGCAGCTCGTGCTCGTCGGGCCCGATGTGAATATCGCTGGCGCCCAGATCAAGACCCTGCGCGATGATCTGATTCACTGCCGCGACGATCGGCTCCTTGCCGGTCGTCTGATCGCCGCCCTGAGCTTCGGCTTGTTCGGTGCGGGGCGTGGTGCCCGCGGCGAGCGCGTAGGCGCGCTCGATCAGGTTCGACAGCGCAGCGGGCTCGCACAGCACCGGGTCGACGTCGACCTTGAGGATCGATCGAAGCTGGTCGACGGCCTTGAGGTCCATCGGGTCGGCCATGCCGACGGTCGCGACCTCGCCGCAGACGAACAGCGGGAACGCGCGGAGGCTCTCGGCGATCGGCCTGGGAAGCAGCGACGAGTTGCCGAATCGCACGTTGAACGCGTTGAGATCGACGTACGCACACTCGTAGACCTGCGCCCGAACGAGCGCGAGCGTGCGCGCGTCGATGAGGCGAAGCGCGACGAGCCCCTCGCCCGGCCGACTGCCGTGCTCGAGCGCGTAGGCGCGGGCTTTCTCAACGGCCGCGGTGTCGATCAGCCCTTCTTCGAGCAGGGCGCCCATCACGAAGTCGTCGTGGCCGATCATGCGGCCCTCCCGGTCTGGGCCTTGGTCAGCTCAGTCATCAGCGTGTCGATCGCGGCGCGGTGCTCGGCCGTGACGGACACGCCCACAAAGTAGTTCGGCCCGCGGTCGCGCATCTCGACGCGCTGGACGCGGCACGGCATCTTGACGGTTCCGCCCGTGGGGCGCGAGACTTCAACCTCGAGCGTCGCCGAGCGCGGCACAAAGACTGGGGACATCAGCCCCAGACCGCCTCGGGAAACGTCGACGACACGCACCTTCAGGCTGCCGTCGCCTTCCCCCGCTGAGCGCGAGAGCACCATGTGCTCGCCCATCGCCTCGGCCGGGCGCACCAGCCCAACGAGGTCGCACGTCACGCGCTGGTCTGCGCGCACGATCGTCGATTGCACGGGTTCGGCCATCGCGGCTCTCCAACGAACAGGGGAATCGTCCATCGGGGCTATCGGCCCGTCCGCACGCCGGCATCAGCCCGCCTGCGCAGTCGATCCCGACCTTGCCATCCGGAGGGGCCTCACAGACGGAGCCGTCCAACGTCCAACGGGGTTATCCCGCACCCGGGCGAGGGCCAGCCTGCGGCACCCAGCGAAGTTTGGTACGCTCCGACCCTCACGCTTCTCTCGAGGAGTTCACATGCGTCAGGATCGTCGTCACTCTGCCGTCGGCATCGGTTCTCTGGTTCTGGTCGCGGGTCTGGCGCTGACCCAGGTGGGCTGTCAGCCCCTGACCTCGCAGCGCCTCGAGCGCTTTGCGCCAACGGTGCCGATCGATGGTCCGACCGGCTCGGGAACGCCCGTCGCGGGCGTGGGCCCCCACCGCAGCAATGTGCCGGTCCGCAAGGTCGACGCGCCCTTCGCGGTCGTCAACGGCGAGGTCGTTCCCGTGCCGCCGATCCCGATGGGCGACGCGGCTTCGATCGATCGCATCTTGCGCGAGGGTCGCTTCAACAATCAGGTGATGACGCAGGCGCGCGAGATGGCCGAGCGAGGCCCGCGCCTGACGGCCTCAACGCGCCTTGAGAACACCGAGCGCTGGATCGTCGATCAGCTCAAGTCCTGGGGGCTCGAGGCCCGCATGGAGCCGTGGGGAACCGCGGCTTCGCGGTTTGACCGGGGTCCATCGTCGGGCAAGGCGCTTCTCCGGCGCGTGACGACAACCAAGGACGACGCCGGCAACGAAGTCCAGAAGGAAGAGTTCGACACGATCACTGATCTCCAGCTCTCGACGCTCGCCTGGGCCCGCGGCACATCGGGGCCCGAGCGCGGGCGCGTTGTGCGCATGCCCGCGACGCAGGCTGAATTCGAGGCCGTGAAGGACAGGCTCGCGGGCGCGTGGATTCTGATTCCGCCCAACGCTCAGGGCCGTACGGGCATTCGGGGCGTTGCGGGAAACATGCGCCAGCGGCACACCCAGTGGATCCAGGCACGCGAGCGGATTGCCCTATCGGGCCCGACGCCCTTCCCGGGTTCCGAGACTTCCGCGACGCCCGCGCTGGAGATTGACACCGCCCCCGGCGTGCTCGGCAAGTGGACCGGCAAGGTCAAGGGCCCCGGGCTGCCCGACGAAGGGCTGGACATTGCGCTGACGATCACGGCCGGTGAGAACAACGCGCTGGTGGGCGCCGCCGAAGTGCCCAGCGTCCAGGCCGGCAATGTCGACGAACTCGCCTTCAACGCCGAGAAGAACGAGCTGACGTTTACGTGGAACGTCGTGGGCGCGCGGACGAGCTTTGTCCTCAAGCCCGAGCAGGGCCAGATCACTGGCACCGCGACCAACGCGAACGGCTCCTACCCGATCACCGCGTCGCGCTTCAAGCCAGCGGCGCCCGCGGCGAACTCTGCCGATGTTGCCGCCAAGGCGCTGATCGATCACGTGCTAGCGGCCAATCCCGCCGGGTTCCTGTCCAGCGCGCAGGACTATCGCCAGGACCGCGTCTGGACTGCCGCAGTCGACGGCTGGCGCGACCTGCCCGCGGACAAGGTCGCCAAGGACCGCGAGATCACCATCCGCTCCCGCGACTATGACCTGTTCAATTCCGCACTGACCGATGGCGCGGACATCTGGGCCGAGTTCAATCTCGAGCACACCTTTGTGCCGGGGCCCATCACGCTCTACAACGTCATCGGCGAGATCAAGGGCACGGAGAAGCCCGATGAAGTCGTGATCGTCTCCGGTCACCTCGATTCGTGGGACGGCCCGAGCTCGCAGGGCGTCGTCGACAACGCCACAGGCTCGGCCGTCACGCTCGAAGCGGCTCGCATCCTCGCCGCAGCGAAGGTCAAGCCCAAGCGCACGATCCGCTTCATCTGGTGGACGGGTGAAGAGCAGGGCCTGCTCGGCGCGCGGGCGTACGTCGACGCGATCAAGGATCAGTGGCCCAAAGTCTCCGCGATGCTCAACGACGACGGCGGGACCGACTATCAGGGCGGCCTGCCTGCCGCGGACAACATGGCGGACTACATGGCCGCGGCGACCGCTCCGACCAACGGGCTTTGGTTCTCGAAGGTCGACAACGCGCCGCTGGTTGCCAACATCCGCAAGACGGGCGAATCGATCCAGACCCACGGCGGGTCGGACCACGCCGCGTTCAACGCGGTCGGCATCCCCGGCTTCTACTGGGATGAGGTCGGCCGAGCGGATTACCAGTACGGCTGGCACACCCAGCACGACAAGATCGATCTGGCGATCCCCGAGTATCTCGAACAGTCAGCGACCAACTCAGCGATCACCGCGTTCAACCTCGCGTGCGCGCCTGAGCTGCTGCCCCGCGGCAAGATGGCGCCCCCGCAGCCCCGTCAGCGCAACCGCAACCGGGCGAACTGATCGCCCGGCCGAACAGCTCGGGCGGCCGGTTCGCGCGCACCCTACGCTCAGTGTGCCGTGGCTATCGATCGCGTCATCTCCGCAGCGCCCGCGACCCCCGAGGAAGACCAGGCGAACTGGGCTCTGAGGCCGACATCGCTCGACGAGTACGTCGGGCAGTCTGAGCTGATGGAGCGCCTGATCATCGCGATCCGCGCGGCACGGCAGCGATCCGAGCCGCTCGAGCACGTCCTGCTCCACGGACCGCCGGGCCTGGGCAAGACGACGCTCGCGCACGTCATTGCGAAGGAAATGGGCGGTGAGATCGTTCTGACCTCCGGCCCCGCGCTCGCCCGCGGCAAGGACCTCGTCAGCGCCCTCACACGCCTCAAGCGCGGCGACGTGCTGTTCATCGATGAAATCCACCGCCTGCCGATCGCGGTTGAAGAGTTCATCTACCCCGCGATGGAAGACTTCCGCATCGACGTGACCGTCGACTCGGGTTTGTCGGCGCGGACGGTGCAGATCAAGTGCCAGCCGTTCACGCTGATCGGCGCGACGACGCGTGCGGGCGCGCTCTCCTCACCGCTGCGGTCGCGCTTCGGGCTCACGCACCACCTGCGGTTCTATCCCGTGGCGGACCTGCTGAAGATCCTCTCTCGCTCGTCGTCACTGCTGAATGTCGCCGTGCGAGAGCCCTCGGCGCTCGAGGCGATCGCTTCGCGCTCGCGGGGCACGCCAAGGATCGCCAACCGTCTGCTCCGGCGAGTGCGCGACTTTGCGCAGGTGCGGTCACGCTCGGCGACAGTGGACCACGCCGTGGTGCGGGACGCGCTGACGCTTGAAGGGGTCGACGCGCTCGGGCTCGATCAGCTGGACCATTCGTATCTTCGGACGATCGCGACGACGTACGCGGGCGGGCCGGTGGGTCTCACGACGATCGCGGCGACGCTGAACGAAGACCCGGCGACGCTCGAGGATGTGGTTGAGCCGTATCTGTTGCAGATCGGGTTCCTCGCGCGGACGAGCCGGGGGCGGATGCTGACACGGGCGGCGTGCTCGCACCTCGGGCTGCCGTTCACGCCCCGCGATCAGGGGCCTGATGGCGACGCGCTGTTTACCGAAAGCTGATGCCGCACGATGCCGCCCACACTGGCTATTGAGCCCAACGATCGCGTCACGTTCAAGGTCCGCCACGAGGATGCGGACTTTCTGGTGATCGACAAGCCCGCGGGGCTGGTGACGCAGCCCGGCCTTGGGCACGAGCACGACACTCTGCTGAACGGGCTGTTCGCGCAGTACGGCGCGCTCTTGCAGAACCTGGGCAAGGACCGCGACTACGGGCTGCTGCACCGGCTTGACCGCGAGACGTCGGGCCTGTTGCTCGTGGGGCTGAGGCCGCGGGCATACGACGCGCTGCGCGAGGCGTTCGCGGGGCGGACGATCCGCAAGCACTACTGGGCGGTGACGGACCGGGCGCCGCGAGAGGCTTCGGGCGTGATCAAGAAGCCGCTGGCCGAGGTTCAGGCCAAGGGCCGCGGCTCGCGCTCTGGCAAAGACCGCTTCACCCCCTCGGTGAAGCTCGCACGGATCTCATCCTCGGGCAAGCCGGCGGTGACGGCGTATCGCGTGCTTTCATCCTCGGACGTCGCGTCGCTGATCGAATGCCGTCCGCTGACGGGCCGGCTGCATCAGGTCCGCGTGCATCTGGACTCGATCGGTTGTCCGATCTTGGGTGACGAGTTCTACGGCCCTAGTGCCGTGCGCGACGCGGCGCCGCGGCTCGCGCTGCATGCGCACCGGCTCGTGTTCGAGCATCCGGCCAAGCCTGGCGAGACGATCGATGTTCAGAGCCCCTGGCCGCGCGACCTGCGCTCACTGCTCACGCGTCTGAAGCTACCCCGGCCCGACATGGACACGCCCAGCGGGGGCGAGCCGCCCGCCCGCGGGGAATGAAAACGCCCGCGAACGTGGGTCGCGGGCGTGTGCGATGCTGGCGATCAGGTCGGCGACGCGTGCGCCCCGGAGATTTACATCTCCAGCAGCAGGCGGCTCGGATCTTCGATCGCCTGCTTGATCTTCACAAGGAACTGCACGGCCTCGGCGCCGTCGATGATCCGGTGGTCGTACGACAGCGCGAGGTACATCATCGGGCGGATCGCGACCTGGCCCGGGTTGTTCGGATCCTCGACCGCGCGGTTCTTGATCGCGTGCATGCCGAGGATGCCCGACTGCGGCGGGTTGAGGATGGGCGTGGACATCAGCGAGCCGTAGATGCCGCCGTTGGTGATCGTGAACGTGCCGCCCTGCATCTCGTCGAGCGAGAGCTTGCCGTCGCGCGCGCGGATGGCGAGGTCCTTGATGCCCTTCTCGACGCCGGCCATGCTGAGCTTCTCGCACCCGCGGAGCACGGGCACCACGAGGCCCTTGGGCGTGGAGACCGCGACGGCGATATCGCAGAAGTCGTGCTTCTGGATCGCGGGCTGGCCGCCGTCGTCGACGATATAGGCGTTGACCAGCGGGAAGGCCCGCAGCGCGGACGCAGCAGCCTTGACGAAGAACGACATGAAGCCCAGCCCGATGCCGTGCTTCTTCTCGAACTCGTCCTTGTACTTGGCTCGCAGGGCCATCACCGCCGTCATGTCGACCTCGTTGAAGGTCGTGAGCATCGCGGCGGTGTGCTGTGCCTCGACCAGACGCGAGGCGATGCGCTGGCGCAGCGTGGTCATCTTCTCACGCGTCACGCCCGGGCGGGGGCCGGCGACCGCGACCGACGCCGCCGCGGGGGCGGGCGCGGGCTTGGTCTGGACGAAGTTGACGACGTCGGCCTGACGGATGCGCTCGGAGGGGCCGGTCGGGTGAACCTTCGCGAGGTCGACGCCCAGCTCCTCGGCGACCTTGCGAGCCAGTGGCGTCGCGCGAACCTCGCCGTTGCCCGCGTGCGCGGCAGCGGCAACCGGCGCAGCAGCCGCGGCCGCGACAGGTTCGGCGGCTTTGACAGCCTGAACGGGAGCAGCGGCAGGCGCGGGGGCCGAGGCACTTTCGTCAACTTCGCCGACCGACTGCCCGACGGCGACGGTGTCGCCTTCCTTGGCCGAGTGCCTGACGACGCCGGCCGCGGGCGCGGGGACTTCCATCGTGACCTTGTCAGTCTCGAGCTCGAGCACAGTCTCATCGCGCCGGACGGCCTCGCCGTTCTTCTTGACCCAGCGCGCGATCACGCCGTGCGTCACGCTCTCGCCCACCGTCGGGATCACAATCTGCACCGCCATGTCGCCCAATCCTTCCTGAACGGGCCCGAGTTGCGGGGCCCTGGCTGACGATTCCGTCCATCGAGTCCGGCCGAAGATTCAACGCGCTTGACGATGCGCGGCTCAGGCCTTGACGCCCGGCTTGCCGCTGACGCGCGACGCGGGCGAGCCCGCCCCCACCCCACCCGCCTGCCCGTTCTTGGCGCCCTCGTCCTTCTTGGGTTTGGCGCCGACCGCCGCGGTCAGGATCGCTTCCTGCTCGTACTTGTGCTTGGTCTTGGAGCCGACGGCCGGGCTGGCTGAGGCGTCGCGCCCGATGTACGCAAGGTCGATGCCCAGCGTCTCCTTCACCGTCAGCGCCATGTGACGCCAGGCGCCGGCGTTGCGGGGCTCCTCCTGGCACCAGACGATCTCCGCGCCCTTGCCATAGCTGGCGAGGATCTTCTTGAGCAGGTCCGTGTGCAGCGGATAGAGCTGCTCGACGCGGACGAGCGCGACGTCCTTCTTGCTCAGCAGCGCGCGCCGCTCGGCGAGTTCGTGGTAGATCTTGCCCGAGCACAGCACCACGCGCTTGATTCCCTTGCGCTCGGCGCTCGCGTCGTCGATGATCTCCTGGAACCGCGTGCCGCTGAGCAGCTCGGAGGCCGACGAGGTCGGCACGCGGAGCATGCTCTTGGGCGTCATGACGATCAGCGGCTTGCGGAAGTTGCGAGCCACCACGCGGCGGAGCAGATGGAACATCTGCGCGCCCGTCGAGGGCATCACGACTTCCATGTTCTCGTCGGCGCACAGCTCGAGGAACCGCTCGAGGCGCGCGGACGAGTGCTCGGGGCCCGCGCCCTCGTACCCGTGCGGCAGCAGCATCACAAGGCCCGACCAGCGGTGCCACTTGATCTCGCTTGAGGCGAGGTACTGGTCAACGACGACCTGCGCGCCGTTGAAGAAGTCGCCGAACTGACCCTCCCACATCACGAGCATGTTCGGGTCGGCCAGCGAATAGCCGTAGTCAAAGCCGAGGACGCCCTCTTCCGAGAGCGGCGAGTCGTACACGCAGAACTTGGCCTGGCGCGTGCGGCCGTCAGAAGCCTTGGTGCCGGGCTCAAGTTCCTTCACGCCCGGGACGCCAATCTCGCGCATCTGGTTCAGCGAGTTGTACGGTTCGCCCGACACGAAGTCGCGAAGCACCGCGTGACGCTGGGAGAACGTGCCGCGGCGACAGTCCTGCCCGCTCAGACGCACCGGGATCCCGTCGAGCAGCAGCGTGCCGATCGCGAGCATCTCCGCGTCAGCATGGCCCACGACGACGCCCGGCGCGGTCGGGATCTCGCCGCGGGACTTGAGCAGAGGCTTGAGCTTGGGGTTGACGTTCATCCCCTCGGGCGTCCGGCCCAGCGCCGCGGCAACCTCCGCCAGTCGCTCCTTGCTCACGCCCGTGTCCACGTTCTTGAACGAGTACTCGCCCACAATCCCCGCCCAGCGCTTGCCGCCCGGATCGATCGTCGGCGTGTTGGGCTTGGCCTTGGCCGACTGCTGCGCCTTGTCGAGCTGCTCGTCGATCCGGCTCATCACCGCGCTCAGGTCGGCTTCGGTGATCACGCCCGCGTCGCGCAGGCGCGCCGCGTAGCTCGTCAGCGTCGAGGGCTGATTCTTGATCAGCCCCGCGAGCACCGGCTGCGTGAAGGTCTGCTCGTCCTGCTCGTTGTGACCGTACTTGCGGTAGCACACCAGATCGATGAACACGTCCTTGCGGAACTGCTGGCGGAACTCGATCGCCAGGCGCGAGGCCGCGACCACGGCTTCCGGGTCCTCGGCGTTCACGTGGAAGATCGGCGCCTCGATCATCTTCGCGACGTCGGTGCAGTAGCGGCTTGAGCGCGCATCCTCGGGCACCGTCGTGAAGCCGATCTGGTTATTGACGACCACGTGCACGCAGCCGCCGACGCGGTAGCCCTCGAGCTGCGAAAAGTTCAGACACTCCGCGACGACGCCCTGGCCCGCGACGGCCGCGTCGCCGTGGATCAGCACCGGGATCGTCCGCACGCGCTCCATGTCGTTGCGCAAGCGCTGCTTGGCCCGGCATCGGCCGAGGACGACTGGCCCGACGGATTCGAGGTGGCTCGGGTTCGACGCCATTGCCAGGTGCAGACGCTTGCCGTTGGCAAACTCGCGCTCGCCCGAATAACCGCGGTGGTACTTCACGTCGCCGCCGCCGTCGGCAAAGCCCTTCTCCCAGTTGTCCTCGAACTCAGTGAAGACCTGCTCGTAGGTCTTGCCCATGATGTTGATGAGGACGTTCAGGCGCCCGCGGTGGGCCATCCCGATGACCGCTTCCTGAACGCCCAGCTCGGTCGCTCGCTCGAGCAGATTGTTCAGTGAGGGGATCAGCGATTCCGCACCCTCGAGCGAGAACCGCTTGTCGCCCGGATAGCGCTTCTGGAGGAACCGCTCGAAGCTTTCGGCTGAAAGCAGTTGCTCCATCACCCGGCGCTGGTGCGCCGCCGAGAGCGGGATGCGCCCGCCGACCTGCTCGTAGTTCTTGAGGAACCACTCGCGCTCCTCCCGGCTGGAGATGTGCGTGAACTCCACGCCGACGGAGGAGCAATAGGTCTTCTCGAGATGCGCGATCACCTCGCGCAGCGTCGCGCCCTCGCGCGTGCCGACGGTGACGTGCACGGGGCGATCGAGGTCGGCCTCGGTGAGGCCGTGGTACGCGAGCGCGAGCTCCTCGCGCTGTTCGCGCGGCGCACGCCCGAACGGATCGAGCTTCGCGTGCACGTGCCCGAGCCGGCGATACGAAGTGACCAGATCATCGACCGCGTGCTGGAAGGAGGACGAGCCCCCAGCGTGCTGGCCGGAAGCGCTTGCCCGCGTGGGAGCGGCCCCGCCGGCCGCGGCGAGCTCGAAGCCCTGGAAGAACGCCCGAACGTCCGGTGCGACCGACATGGGGTCGGCCTGATAGCGGGCGTACTGGTCATCGAGGAACGCGGCGTTCCACGAGTTCACTCCGGCGGGCACAGCGCGGGGCGCGGAAGTCATGGGCCATCCTGTCAGCAGGGCCGGGCCGCCGCGGATCTCCGTAGCGCCGGCCGAATCGTCCAGAGCGAACCGAACAGACTGCAAACATCCGGTCCGCCAATGCACATCCCGACCGTCCGAAGTCGGGCTGAAACTCTAGGCCTCTTGATCGGCTTCCTGCCCTGCCCCTCACCACCGCTAGAGGCCAAGGCGCAACCGAACACTTCTGAGCGCCGGAGGATCGTTTGGCCGCGCGCAACAACTTTCCCAGCAGGGATTTGCGATCAGCCGAACCGGCCGGTGACGTACTCTTCGGTCTCGGTGAGGCGAGGGTTCTGGAACACGTCGGCCGTCGCGCCGTACTCCACCAGCCGGCCGAGGTACATGAACGCGGTGTAGTCGCTCACCCGCGCGGCCTGCTGCATGTTGTGCGTCACGATCAGCACCGTGTAGCGCTCGGCGATCGACAGGATCAGCTCCTCGATCCGGTGCGTCGCGATCGGGTCCAGCGCCGAGCACGGCTCGTCCAGCAGCAACACCTCAGGCTCGGCGACGATCGCCCGCGCGATGCACAGGCGCTGCTGCTGCCCGCCCGACATCCCCAGCGCCGATTCCTTGAGCCGGTCCTTCACCTCGTCCCACAGCGCAGCAGACTTCAGCGCTCGCTCGCACGCCTCGGCCAGCACGCGCTTGTTCCGCTCGCCGTCGATGCGCAGCGGGTAGACAACGTTCTCGAAGATCGACATCGGGAACGGATTGGGCTTCTGGAACACCATGCCCAGGCGCTTGCGAAGGTCGATGACGTCCACGCCCGGCGCATAGACGGAAGACTCATTGAGCAGCATGTCGCCCGAGATGCGGACTGAGTCGATGAGGTCGTTGAGCCGGTTGACGCTGCGCAGGAGCGTGCTCTTGCCGCAGCCTGAAGGGCCGATCAGCGCCGTGACCTTGCCGCGCGACACGGGCATTGTGACGCCGTGCAGCGCCTGCGCGGCGCCGTACCACAGAGAGAAGTCCTTGACGCGCAGCACCGGGTCCTCGCGCAGCACGCTCTCGTGCACAACGGGCTCAAAGGCCCGACCGGCGCGGATCGCGTCGATCACGGGGTACTTGGGCCCCTTCTCGGCGCGCGCGCCGCCCTCGCCTGGCAGCCCCGGCTTGCCCACGATCATCCGGCCCGCGCTCATCGTCGTCACCGCGCCCTTCCATTCGAAAACGCCCCGAACCCCACCACCGTCCACACGCATCTCTCCCACCCATCCCCACCCATCCCCACCCATCCCCGCTCATCCCCACCCATCCCCGCTCATTCCTACCCAACCGGGCCACCCACGAACACGATCAGAAGATCGAGTGCGCCCGCGCCCGCACTCGCGCCCGCAGCCAGATCGCTACAAGATTCAGCACCAGCACCAGCAGCACCAGCACCAGCGTCGCAGTCCACACCAGAGGCTTGGCGGCCTCGGAATCGTCCGAGTGCAGCCCCACATTGAAGACGTGATAAGCAAGATGCATGATGCTGCGCTCGGGGTGCAGGTACGGAAACTCGCCCGACACGGGCAGTTCGGTCGCCGTGGGCGCGACGCCCACGAGCATCAGCGGAGCAACCTCACCCGCGCCCCGCGCCATCGCAAGAATCGCGCCGGTCATCAGCCCGGGCATCGCCAAAGGCAGCACCACGCGGCGGATCGTCTGCCACTTGCTCGCGCCGCAGCCATACGACCCCTCGCGCATCGAGCCCGGCACCGCCGCGATCGCTTCCTCGGTCGCGACGATCACCACCGGCAGCGTGAGCAGCGCCAGCGTGAGCGCGCCCCAGATCACCGCACGCCCGGCGTAGACCTGATTGGGCGCCCGCTCGGCAAAGAAACCCCAGAAGTACGGCGTCGTCGCGAGCAGCGTCACCACCAGACCCGCCGCGCCCGCCCACAGAAGCCCAAGCGTCCAGCCCGCGAACCTCCGCCCGCCGCCCGAGGCCTCGCCCTCGCCCGCTCGCAGTCGCGACGAGTCGCCAGCACGCCGGAGCCATTCGGCGAGAGCCACCGCGCTCGCGCTGATCACCGCCAAGCCCGCGAAGATGAACCACCACTCAAACCTCGGAAGCACGCTCGCGGCGCTGGGCCCGCGGTCAATGTATCGGCCGATCGTGTAGCAGAAAAAGCCCCAGCCGAACACGCCGTAGACAATGCTCGGCACGCCCGCGAGGTTGTTGACCGCGATCCGCAGCACGCTCGTGACCCAGCCCTGGCGCGCGTACTCGCGGAGGTACAGCGCGGCCATGACGCCCAGCGGCACCACGACGATTGACAGCAGCACGGTGAGCACCATCGTGCCGAAGATCGCGGGCCAGACGCCGCCCTCCATGCCGTTGTTGAGCGGATCGGTCGTGAGGAACACGCGCCAGCGGTCAAGATAGATCGCGAGCTTGTCACCCCACGCGAGCGTGTTGGGCCGAACTGCGCGAGTGATCTGCGAGACGCGCAGCGGGATGTCGGGCTCGGCTTGCCGCTCGGGCGCGATGCGCCGGGCCGAAGCAGAGCCCGCGGGGACGTTGCCCTCTTCAATCTCAACGCGCCAGCGGGCGTCTTCGCGCTCGATCTCGGCGAGACGCTCGGTCCAACGCGCGTGC
>JANRKN010000129.1:0-7670 GCA_033763435.1 Planctomycetota bacterium | reverse complement strand
CGTTGAACAACGCGCCGTACGTGGATGCGGAGACGCGTCGGCGTGTGCTCGAGGCGGCCCAGCAGGCGGGGTACGGGCAGGATCCGTCGGGGCGCGTGGGCACGGTGATCGGGCTGGTGTATCCCGAGGCGGTGGTGCCGGCGGATTACGGCGGCTTCGAGTCGGCGCTGCTGGTCGGCATTCTGGACGGGCTCGGCGAGACGCGGTACGACCTGAAGATTCTGGACCTCGCGCGTGATCGCGATCCGGTCGAGTCGTTCGCGGCGTTCTTCCGTCGCAAGGGCCTTCGGGGCGTGATCCTGCGGTCGTTCGAGCAGTCGCGGGAGATGACGCGGCAGATCGCGGCCGAGGGCGTGCCGCACGTTGTCGTCGCCGAACGCTTCAGCGACGATGACCGCGTGAACTTCATCTGCTGCGACTCGCGCGACGACAGCCGGCGCGCGGTGCGGCACTTGGTCGAGCTCGGGCACAAGCGGATCGCGATGGGCATCCACGTGATCCAGGACAGCGACCACCTGGACCGGCGCGCGGGGTATCTCGACGGGCTGCGCGAAGCGGGCCTCGAGGCGGACCCGGCGCTGATGATTGAGGTGCCTTCGAGCTTTGAGGGCGGCGCGGCGATCGTGTCGCGGCTGATGAGCCGGCCCGAGCCCCCCACCGCGATCTTCCTGACGGACCCCCTGCTCACGTTCGGCGCGCTCCGGCGCTGCCTCGAGCTCGGGCTCCGCGTGCCCAGCGATCTGTCGATCGTGGGCTTTGACGACAGCGATATTCGCCTGCACACCTTCCCGGCGTGCACGGCGGTCTGCCAGGACGCGAGGATGCTGGGCCGCGAGGCGGCGCTGTGGCTCTCGTCGTGGCTTGAGAACCCGCAGGATCGGGGCCGGTTGCGCGAAATTCGTTCCACGCGCCTGGAGATCAACCAGACCACCGGCAAGCCCGCGACGAGCCGATTCCGGATCATGCCGGACGGATCGCGCGAGGCGGTGATGTGATCGGGATCGGATCGGGGCGGGCCGCCGGACCATGCGGGGCCCAGATTGAGGACGGTGCACGATGAAGAACGAGAGCAACTTAGGAACGAACAACGTTGGAACGGCCCGCGCCCATCGCGCTCGCGGCTTCACGCTGATCGAGCTGCTGGTGGTGATCGCGATCATCGCGCTGCTGATCGGCATCCTGCTGCCCTCGCTGGGCCGGGCGCGTGAGTCGGCGCGGGACGTCAAGTGCAAGAGCAACATGAAGCAGGTCGCGACGAGCCTGCTCCTGTACGCGAACGACTTCAAGGGCATGTTCCCGCCGATTCTGGACTTGGCTCCCGACGCATCGACGGGCAAGCTGTCGATGATCTGGTACGACGAGCCGCGGATCGGGGCGTACTGGCCCAACCTCGATAACTCGAACCTGAGCTTCTCGAACCAGAAGAACAACACGGTGGGCGGCGGGGCGATGCTGTGCCCGAGCCATCCGGGCGCGGGCCGGTCGTACACGATGAACTTCTGGGCCGCGAGCGCCGGGTCGTGGCGGAGCGTGAACGGACGGATCGAGTCGTTCCGTCCGGGCTCGAACCCGTTCAACACGACCGAGCGTCTGCGCGGGCGCGGCTGGGACACGACGGTGGACCAGGCCGACCGGATGATGCTGGTGAGCGAGGCGTGGGGCCTGTGGCAGGCTGAGAACGGCGCGGACCGCTGGTTCACGAGCGGGCAGGTGGGTCTGACCGCGGCGCCCGGCCGGCGGTTCGGCGCGGGCCGGGGCGTGACGGAGACGAGCGAGTTCCAGCAGGGTCAGTGGCTTGCCAAGAGCGCGCAGGAGTTCGGCGGCGCGCGTCTGACGGACATGAAGAGCTATGTGCCGTGGTATCGCCATCCGCGGAAGAGCCAGCGCCCGTGGGAGATCTCGGGGAACGCGAACTTCGCGTTTGCCGACGGTCACGTGGGCGGGGCGAGTGCGCAGGAGGTGGCGGACATCACGACGGGTCTGAGCACGTTCAAGGTCATGTGGTCCCCCATGGATCGGGAGATCGATCGTTAACCCGCCGGCGCCGGACGCGCCGACTCGCGGGGGGAAGTCTGTTCGAGGTCTTTGGAAGAGAGCGCTCCGTTGAGGGCGCGCAGCAAGGGAGAATCGTCATGAAGTTTCGCACGCTTGCGTTAGGTCTGTTCGCCGCTGCCGGGATCACGTCGGCCGCGTCGGCGCAGAACCTGGTCACGAACCCCAGCTTCGAGAACGGGTTCTCGGGGTGGATCAACTTCAACAACGCGTACGTTGAGCCGGTGCATCCGCGGACGGGCGCGCTGGGCGCGAAGTTCTTCGGCAACTTCTGGGGCACGTTCAACGTTTCGGGCTGCTTCCAGGAGTTCCCGGCTTCGGCGGGTGAGACCTTCCGCGCTTCCGCTTACTGGTACAACCAGCTGCAGGACCCGAACGCGCAGTTCAACGATCAGATGCAGGCGGACAACTTCGCCGTGCTGAACCTCGAGTATCGCGACAATATCGGCGAGCTGATTTCGTTCGATTCGACGCGTGCGCTGGACGCGAGCTCGCCGACCGACACGTGGATTCAGGCGGTGACGCAGGGCACGGCGCCCGCGGGCACGGCGTTCGTGCGCGTGGTGCTGCTGTTCCTGCAGCCGGGCGAAGGCACGTTCATCGGCGGCGCGGCGTGGGCCGACGACGTGACGTTCCGCCGGCTGAACCCCAACTGCGTCGCGGACTTTGACGGCTCGGGCTTCGTGGACTCGGACGACTTCGTCGCGTTCGTGAACATGTTCTCGGCGGGCGATGAGACGTCGGACGTGGACGGCTCGGGCTTCGTCGACTCGGACGACTTCGTGTTCTACGTGAGCGCGTTCGAAGTCGGCTGCAACTAAGCCGAGACCTCAGACGATTCCCCCCAGGGCGTTGCGGAGCGGCCCCCCCGAACCTCGGACGGGGGGGCGCTCCGCCCCCATTTGCATGCTCAGTGTTTGATCACGTGATATGGGAGTCACGGATGTTCCGCGAAGGATTCGTGTGGGGAAGCGCGTCGAGTTCGTATCAGATTGAGGGCGCCGCGCGTGATGACGGGCGGGGGCTGTCGGTCTGGGACGAGTTCTGCGATAAGCCGGGCGCGGTGCTTCACGGGCACACGGGCGCGGTCGCGTGCGACCACTATCACCGGATGCCCGAGGACGTCGCGATGATGCGCGAGCTCGGACTGAAGGCGTATCGGTTCTCGATCGCCTGGCCGAGGGTGATGCCCGAGGGGCGCGGGCGCGTGAACCCGGCGGGGCTGGGGTTTTATGACCGTCTGGTGGACGAGCTGCTCGCGGCGGGGATCGAGCCGTGGGCGACGCTGTTCCACTGGGATTTCCCGTATGAGCTGCAGCTGCAGGGCGGATGGCTCAACCGCGAGAGCGCGAGGTGGTTTGCCGAGTATTCGCGGGTGGTGGTGGATCGGCTGAGCGATCGCGTCAAGCACTGGATGACGATCAACGAGCCGCAGGTGTACATCTCGCTGGGCCACGGCGACGGCACGCACGCGCCGGGGCTGAAGCTGTCGATGCGCGAGCGTCTGCTCGCGGGGCATCACACGCTGCTGGCGCACGGCGAGGCGGTGCAGGTGATCCGGGCGCACGCGCGGCAGAGGCCGTTCGTCGGGTGGGCGCCGGTCGGGCACGTGTGGTATCCGGGGAGCGAGAGCGAGGCGGACATTGAGGCGGCGCGGAAGCTCTCGATGAGCGTGCACCGCGCGGACACGTGGAACAACACGTGGTGGGCGGATCCGGTCTGCCGCGGGGCGTATCCGGAGGACGGGCTTCGGGTGTTCGGCATGGACGCGCCGCGGGTCGCGGCGGGTGACATGGAGACGATCTGCCAGCCGCTCGACTTCTACGGCGTGAACATCTATCAGGGCACGCCGGTCGAGGCGGGGCCGGACGGTCAGGCGCGTGTGATCACGCGTGAGCCGGGATTTGCGCAGACGGCGTTCAAGTGGCCGGTCGCGCCCGAGTCGCTGTACTGGGGCCCGCGGTTCATCCATGAGCGCTATGGGCTGCCGGTGGTGATCACGGAGAACGGTCTGGCGAACCTGGACTGGCCCGACCTTTCCGGGCGCGTGGCGGACCCGCAGCGGATCGATTTCACGAGGCGGTATCTGCTGCAGCTTGCGCGGGCGTCGCGCGAGGGAATCGCGACGGGCTACTTCCACTGGTCGATCATGGACAACTTCGAGTGGGCCGAGGGGTACCAGATGCGCTTCGGGCTGGTGCATGTGGACTTCCAGACGCTCAAGCGGACGCCCAAGGACTCGGCGTACTGGTATCGTGACGTGATCCGGACCAACGGGTCGTCGCTGCTGGCGCCGGCGTCGGCCACGGCGGGCGAGCTGCTGAGCGGTGCAACCCCGGGTGTGGGTTCGGCGAATGGGACGGCGGGCGTGAGCACCAATGGGGCGCGGACGCCTCACCTGGCGGAGATGAAGCCGCCGACGAAGCCGCCGCGGGGCGGATGAATCGGCTGACGGGTTGATGCGGGCGGGGCGAGACGAATCCGGGAGCGCGTGGATGACCAAGCGGACGCTGGCGTGGACGACGACGACCCTTCTGGCCGCGGCGTGCGCGCCGGCGATCGCGCAGGGTGTCGGCGGGTGCTCTCCCCCCGGCTGGGTGATGACGTTTGACGACGAGTTCAACGGCTTCAACCTGGACACGACCAAGTGGCGCGCGGAAAACGCGGCGCTGATCAAGAACAACGAGCTGCAGTACTACGCGCCCGCGAACGTCGTCGTGAACAACGGCGTGATGTCGCTGATCTCGCGCCGCCAGAACATGGGCGGGCGGCAGTACACCTCGGGCCTTGTCGAGACGCGCGGGAAGTTCTCGCAGACCTTCGGCCGGTTCGAGTACCGGGCGAAGATGCCCAGGACCCGCGGGTTGTGGCCCGCGTTCTGGATGCTGCCTGAGAACGGGCAATGGCCGCCCGAGATCGACATCATGGAGCTGCTCGGGCACGACCCGTTTACGGTCTACATGAGCAACCACTGGGGCGTCTGGCCCAATGTGCCGTATCAGACGACGGCGTTCACGGGCCCCGATTTCTCGGCGGATTTCCACACGTTCCGCGTCGACTGGTTCCCGGATCGCATGGAGTTCTACGTCGATGAGACGCTGCGGGCGATCCATACGCAGGCGGTGCCCGCGCAGCCGTTCTACATGATCATCAACACGGCCGTGGGCGGCAACTGGCCCGGCAACCCCGACGCGACGACGGTGTTCCCGCAGTCGCATGTCGTCGACTGGGTTCGCGCGTACCGGCGCGACGGCGGGTTGAATCGCCTCGCGAACGGCGGGTTCGAAACCCAGGCCAGCGGTAACCGCCCGGCGAACTGGACGTTCAGCGGCGCTGCGTACGCGGAGCCGTTCTCGCCCCGCAGCGCGGCCGACGCGGGCAAGCTGTTCGGGCGCTTCACCGGGGCGGCGAACACGTCGACGATGCACCAGGAGTTCGCGGCGGCGGCCGGCGAGCGCTGGCGCGCGACGGCGTACTGGATGAACAACAGCGCCGACCGGATGCAGGGCGCGAACTTCGCCTCGACGATCGTGGAGTTCCGCACGGCCGCGGGCGCGCTGATCTCCAGCGTCAGCGACCGCTCGCTCGATGCCAACTCGCCGCTGAACGAATGGCAGCGCGTGGTTGTGACGGGCGTCGCGCCCGCGGGGACCGCGCGCGTGCGGCTCGTGCTTCAGTTCAGCCAGCCCGCGATGGCGGCTGGCGCGGCGTTCATGGACGATGTCGAGCTTGTGCCGGTCGAGTTCTGCCCCGCGGACGTCGACCGCTCAGGGTTCGTCGACTCTGACGACTTCATCGTGTACGTCGATGCGTTCGGGGGCGGTGAAACGTGCGCGGACTTTGACGAGAGCGGCTTCACCGACTCCGACGACTTCATCGCGTTCGTCACGGCGTTCAGCAACGGCTGCTGAGGTCCGGCCGCTGAGGTCCGCGCGTCGCGCTTGCTCACGCGGGCGCCAGCACGGACAACTCCCCCACTGCCCGCAGCGTGACGAGGCTCCACGGTTCGGCGAAGACTTCGCCGTCGACTTGCGCGGGGCATGCGCCGCGCAGGAGCGTGAACTCACGCGCGCGGAGCCTGAGCGCGCCGGGCGGAGTGAGGCCCGCTCGCAGGCAAGCCATGCCCAGGAGCACGCGGGCGGTGCTGGCGGCGGGGAGGAACATCGCATCGAGCACGCGGTCGGAGGGGTCCGCATCGGGGCAGGGGTTGATGCGCGCGCCGAAGGACCGCATGTTGGCCACGACCAGCCAGCCCGGGCGCGACTCGACGATGCAGCGCCCCTCGGCCCAGAGCGAGATCGGCGCGAGTGCGGGCGCAAAGGCCTCGGCGAGGGCGGGGCGGAGATAGCTTGCGTGCGTGATCGGACCGGAGCGGGAGGCTTCGAGTCGCGCGACGACGCCCGCGTCGGGGCCGACGCTCAGCATGATGGCCGCAAGGGTGCGAGAGCCGCCTGAGGCTGGCGAGATCTCGATGAGGTCGAGCGCGCGGGTGCGCCCGGCGCGGAGCGCGGCGAGGACCGACTCGGGACGCGCGGAGTGCCCAAGCTCGCGCGCGATGAGATTCTCGGTGCCGGTCGGGACGTGCCAGAGGGGAACGCCCGCGCGGCGGAGAGCGGCGAGCGCGTGATGGACGGTGCCGTCGCCCCCGACGAGGAGGACGGCGGTGAGCGGAGGACCCGAGCCGAGCAGCGTGTCCATCGCGTCCACGTGGGCGCGCGAGATCTCGACGCCCGCGGCGCGCAGATGCGATTCGAGCGCGTCGGCCACGCGGGCCGCGCGGCCCTTGCCCGAGGCGGGGTTGACGACGAGTGCGGCGTGGATGGGCGCATCGCGCATCGGGCTTGACGGTACGCGCCGGACACACGCTGCGGGCCGGTGTACGCTCGCACGATGCCGGATGAACCGAATCCTCACACGCCGCCCCCGAGGTCGCTCGCGCGCTCGGCGGGCATGTCGCTGGCGACGTCGGCGCTGGTGGCCGCGGGGACCGGCGCGGCGATCTACGCGATCGGCCAGACCTACCTGACGCTTGTATTCCTGGGCGTGAACGCGGCGACGCTGCTGCTCGCGGCGTGGCAGCACCGGACCGTCGCGGCGATGCTCGCGCGGATGCCCCGGCGCGACCTGATCATCAGCTGGGTGCTCACGGTCTTCTCCAGCGCGTCGGTGGTCGGGCTTGCGTGGATCGGATCGGTGCGGCTGGCGGTGATTTTCGTCTGCGTCGTCGGAATTCTCTCGGTGCTGTCGCTCGCGCTGCTGGTCATGTTCCCGCCCGAGGACTCGGCCTCGGAGGAACACGACCGCGACGACGATCGCAAGGACGACGGCGGCGCCTGACTCAGCCGGCTCCCCCACCCCCACCAGCGCCACCACCACCGCCCGCGGCGCCCGGGACCTCGCGCCCTTCGAGGCGGGCACGGAAGACGTCGAGGCCGTCGGTATAGCCCACGAACACGCGGTTGAGGGTCCAGCGGTCCGCGCGCTTCTGGAGGATGGAGCTTTCCGTGCCGATCGCGGCGCGATAGCCCGCGGCGCGGGTGGCTTCGATCACGCGCTCGTCGACATCGCCGAACGGATACGCGAGATACTCGACCGGGCGGCCGAGCTTGAGCTCCAGC
>JANRKN010000128.1:0-109608 GCA_033763435.1 Planctomycetota bacterium | reverse complement strand
AGACGTGGAGTCTCGGCCCCGCGGGGTGCGTTGCGTTGACGCGGGTTGGCCTCAGGCCGCGACGGCCTCGGGTGTGCGGGCGACGCTGGCGATGAAGCGCCGGATCTCTTCGAGATCGGCCGCGACGAACTGCACGCCCGCATGGGGCTTGCCGTCGATCGGGCGCTGCCACGCGACGCGGGCCTTCACGCGCACCGCCGCGCCCCGGGCTTCGAGTGTGAGTGAGAACGGCTCGCCGCCGGACGGAATGCTCTTGGAGAGCTTGATGCGAGCGCCAGAGCATGAAACGTCGACAACGTCACCGAGTTCGCACATGACGCCGTGGGTGCTCCGGCGGAAGTCGTCAGGGTTGTCGTTGCGACGATTGAGCTTGAAGCTTGAAAGCGTCTGTCCGAGGGCGCGCGACTGCTCCTCGAGGTCTCGCGCTGCTGAGGCGACAAGGTTTGTCGCCTGCTCGCTTTCGTTCAGGCTGTGCGCGACGACCTTTGTCCTGTCGCGGACGCTTGCGGCAGTTGCGAGCTGCTGGTAGGCTGCGGAGGCGACATCGCGAATGACGCCGCCTACGGCTGTGTTCTGGCTCACGATGCGCTCGAGGCTCTCGCCTGCCTGCTGTGCGTTGCTTACGCCGGTGCGAACGCGGTCGAGGCTGTCCTTGGTGCGCGCGGAGGCCTGGGTGGTGTCGTTGTTGATGTCCGAGATCACTCGGGAGATCTCGCCCGTGGCGCTCGTGGTCCGGTCGGCGAGCTTGCGAACCTCGTCAGCGACCACCGCGAATCCCCGCCCGTGCTCGCCGGCGCGCGCGGCCTCGATCGCCGCGTTCAGCGCGAGCAGGTTGGTCTGGTCCGCGATGTCGTTGATGACTCCCAGGATCTGTCCGATCTGCTCGCTGCGCGTGCGGAGCGAGCGGACTGACGTGTCGACCTCCTTGGCCGATGCTTCGATCCCGTGGATCACCTGGACGGTCCTGCCGACGACTTCGCGGCCCTGCACGGCGGCCTGTCCCGCCTCGGCGGACTGCGCGCCACCCTGCGCCGACCGCTCTGCCACGCCCTGCGCTGCGCTCGCCAGTTCGTCCACCGCCTGCGCAATCTGGTTCACTTCGCGGGTCTGGATCGCCATGGTCTGCGAGAGCTCCTCACCGCTCGCGGCGATCGTCGCAGAAGAGCCCATCACCTGAGCAATCGCGGCGGACATCTTTGCGACCAAGTCGTGAATGCGCTGCGAGTACAGGTTGAACGCGGCGGTCAGGCGCCCGATCTCGTCGTCCGAGGGCGCCCCCGTGATGCGGGTCATCAGGTCGCCCTCACCCTTGGCCACGTTCTCCATCAGCTCGACCACACGGCCCAGCCGGCGTCCGATGGACCGTGAGAGCATCAGCGATCCGACGGTGATCACCATCGCGATCAGGCCCGCGCCCGCGAACATCATCGTGGTCGAACGGGCCACCTTGGTCCGCGAAGAGGCCGCGATCGCCTCATAGTCCGTGTTCAGGTCCTTGGCCAGCTGCGCCACGACCTCGCGGTGCGAGTTGAAGGCTTCGAGCACGCTTCGCCGGGCGGCCGCGAGCGCGGCGGGACGAGCCGCGTCGTTCGCCGGGCGCTCGAGCGCTGGCAACAACTCGGCAGAGATCCGACGGAAGACTTCGTTCCCCGTCGGCACCGTCTCACGTTCGAGCGCGCTGCGGATGGGACCGGTGTCGAGTCCCTCGGCCCAGAACTTTTCGCGTGCGGCAAAGTCCGTGCGCAGCCGCCCGATCTGTTCCCGGAACGCGCTGAGCTCCGCCTGGTTCGCCGCGTCGGGGATGGTGAAGGACGCCAACGTCGCTTCGACCGCGAAGAGCGGCGGCGGCAGAATGTCGGCGAGCAGGTCCTTGCGCTCGACGATCTTGTTGAACACGGGCCCATCGACGCGGACGGTGCGGAGGGTGTTCCAAGCGATCAGCGTGAGGGCAGACATGCCGAGAATCGCGGCGATGACAACGACGGTGAATGTGGCGCGCAGAGACAGACGCATCTGGAGGCTCCTGGGGCCCGGGCCGCGGACGACGCGACGGGGAAATCTGTCGGGCGACTCGGGGTCACCACTACGGGGGATTCTGGCCCAAAGAGTGTGGAATTGCTGTCCTGCGTATCTGAAATGGCTTGCACGGGTGGTGCGCAGGGTCTTTGCCGGGTGCGATACGTGGTGAACTTCGCGCAATCTCAACGCCGAACGAACACCTTCTGCATGGTTGCTCGAAACGTGTTCTTTACGCTTTGCTCACGATTGGTCGGCCCGGAGAGCCGTCCGTCGGCGGGCTGGGCGCGTGCCTGCCCGTGTTTGAGAGGACGAGAGGAGATCCCATGTCGTTCAAGAGCGCTCTGATCGCGGCGATGGTCGCGGCGGGTTCGGCCCAAGCCGCGATCGTGATCACCGAGGCCCATCCGACGGGCAGCAGCAGTTCGACCTATGCCGCCGACTGGTTCGAGCTGACCAATACCGGCAACACCGATGTCGACATCACCGGCTGGCGCGTGGACGACAACTCCAACGCGTTCGGTTCGTCGGTGGCCCTCCGTCGCCTGACGGTGATCCCCGCTGGTAAGTCGGTCATCTTCATGGAGACCGCGTCGGATGACTCCAACGGCAACGCCAAGATCGCCGCGTTCATCGACGCCTGGTTCGGCGGCTTGGCGCCCGCGGGCTTCCTCATCGGCACCTACGGCGGCTCGGGCATCGGCCTGAGCTCCGGCGGCGATGCCCTGAACATCTTCACCGCGGCAGGCGCGCTCGTGCACAACATCAGCTTCGGCGGCGCCTTCAACGGCATCACGTTCTCGAATCCCTCCGGGGCCTCGGGGCTCGTCAACACGCTGTCGTCTGTCGGCGTCAACGGCGCCTTTACGTCGGTCGCCGGTGGCGAGGTCGGCTCGCCCGGTCTGATCCCCACGCCCGGCGCGGTCGCGCTGCTCGGCGTTGCGGGCCTGGTTTCGGGTCGTCGCCGTCGCGCCTGAGTTCCGTCGCGATTCAGTGTCCTTCAAAGACACCACCGGCCCCGCGCACGCCTCTGCGTGTTCGGGGCCGGTGGTGTTTTCTGAACTCAGATCGAGGCGCGATCAGCACCCAGCGCTGAAGAGCCCGATGTAGTGAACGAAGTCGTCAGAGTCGACGAAGCCCGAGCCATCGGCGTCCGCGGCTGGGTCGCCCAGCTCGAACATCGCGTTGAACTCGACGAAGTCGTCGGAGTCCACGAAGCCCGAGCCATCGAAGTCCGCCGGGCAGGGCGGGTCGTTGGGAGGGGCGATGCCCGTGAAGACGACGTCATCGAGGTTCCAGCCGCCGTAGGTGACCGATGAATCGGTCGGCCCCAGGCCCCACCGGACACGCACCGCCGACGCGCCGGACGCGGTGGGCAGCGGGTAGGACACGCTCAGCCAGCTGCGGTCGTTGACCGCCGCGCCCGCGTGAGCCCAGATCGTGCTCCACGTCGCGCCGTTGTTGACCGAGAGCTCGATGCGGGCCTGGTCGTAGGTGGAGGACTCGATACCCAGCCAACGCTGGAACGAAAGCGTGATGTTGGTGGCGCCCGAGAAGTCCAGCGCGCCGGTGGTGAGCCACATGGTGGACGCGATGCTGTTGGCGTAGTCGCCCGCCAGGTTGGTGCCGAAGACGTTCGCGCCCGAGAAGGCCGAGGCGGGATCGGTCCGGCCCGAGGTGCCCAAGCCCTGGGGCGCGCCGAACTGCCAGGAGCCGGTCGTGCTCCAGCCCGGGTTGGTGTCGAGCGGGAAAGAGTAGATCGGCCCGTTCTGTCCGACGGTGAGCGTGACGACGGCGGTGTTGGAGTCGTTGCCGTTGGTTGCGCGGTAGTTGAACGAATAGGTGCCGATCGTGTTGTGCGCGGGGCGGTACTTGAGCATCTCCGAGCCGCCCGGGATCGTGAACGGCAGCATGTCGCCCTTAATGAGCTGGCCCTGGCCGTAGTGCAGCGTGCCCGAGGCCGGGAGCGAGAGCACGACGTAGTCGATCGGACCATCGCCTGCCGCGCTCAGCGCGACATCAGCCCGGCGGTTGGGTTCGACGTTGACCGCGACGTTGCTCGCGCTCGGCGGGCAGGCGCCCGCGAGCGGGACGATCCGCAGGCCCCACCCGTTGAGCGTGCCCGTGTCGAGGTTGGCGTTGTCCGAGACGCGAAGGCGCCACGTGCCCGCGGCGGGCTTGCCCGCGAAGTTGGCGAGTAGACCCGGCCCATCGGGCGCGCGGGTGCCACCGGTGCCGCTGTCGGCGAACGTGGCGATGATGTTGTCGGTGCCGCTGCCCGTGCGATTGTGAAGGCGGACGCTGGTGCCGTCGGGGGAGATGACTTCGACGATCAGGTCGCCCTGGAAGGTGTGCGTGATGTCGACGGGGACTTCGAGGCTGCCGACGCAGACCGCGTCGGGCACGATCAGCGTGCTCTCGAACGAGCTGTTGTCGTTGATCGCGCGGGGAACGTCACTCGACGCGTAGGTGAGTCGGCCGACCTCGAGGCTGGCCGGGCGCGTGGTGTCGCTGAGGGTGTTCGTGCCGCCCGAGAAGGCGACGGAAGAGGAGTAGAGGCCCGCGGCGAGCGAGTCAGCGCCCGGGCCAGGAGTGATCGTGAACGAGGCGCTGTCGCCCTGGCTGTTGAGCGTGATCGACTGCGCGCCGGAGAGCCCGTTGACGAGCAGCCAGCCGTCGCCGGGCGTCGCGGTCACGGTCACCGGCGTCGGGCGCGTGCTGGTCACGGTATAGGTTGCCGAGCCGGAGAACGGCCCGCCCACCGGGCCCGACGCGAGCAGACCCGTAGCGGGCGTCACGGTGAAGCCCGTCTGGCCGACTTCGATCGAGTGCCCGCGGTCGTGGTTGATGCTGTTGGTCAGGTCGGCAAAGCGCACGGTGCCCGAGTAGGTGCCCGAGGCCAGCGAGCCCGCGCCGTCGTAGGTCACGGTGACGTTCACCGACGACGAAGGCGGGACCGAGCCGGTAAGGGTCGAGGTGCCGCCGTCGAGCAGCAGCGGGGCGGTCGCGCCCGAAATGATCGAGACCTCATAGCTGATGGGATTGGCGGTCGGATTGTTCAGCGTGTAGGTGGTCGCGGGATTGGAGAACGGCCCGCCGACGGGGCCCACGCTCAGGACGCCCGCCGCCGGGGTGACGGAGAGCCCGAGCTCAGGGATGAACGAGGCGAACGTCGTGGCCTTGGAGATCTCTTCGAACGAGCCCGAGCAGCCCGTGTCGGCGCAGCGGTTGGAGACGATGCACCCGCCGCTGTTGACAAAGTCGGTGTTGCCGCGGACGAGGATGCCTTCGATGACGCCGGTGTTGGCGTTGACGACCATCGAGCCGGAGTTTCCGCCGTAGGCATCGACGTTGGAGGTGAAGTATCCGGCGTTGGCGTTGTCCTTGACGACGCCGCCGGCATCGGTCTTCTTGGGGAGCGTGACGCCGTGCCCGACCATCACGAGGGGCTCGCCGATGCCGACGGTGCCCGTTCGGCGGACGGGCAGGGGCGTGCGCCCGACGACGGGACGATCGAGGCGGATGACGGCGTAGTCGAGGTCACCCGCGAGCTGCCGGCCGATGAGCTGCGTCGAGAAGTAGACGTTGTCCTCGCTCACGGTCGTTGCGGGGCTGTCCGCGGCCGAGTTGGTGGGGCCGCGCTGGTCAAATCCGAAGACGAACGCGACGTTGCCGACATCGCCCGCGCTGAAGCAGTGCCCGGCCGTGACGATGATGTCCGGCCCCACGAGGAAGGCCGAGCAGAATCCGATGGTGAGCTGCCCGCGGAAGGGCTCGGTCGCGCACAGCGGCGTGCCGCCCTGCGTGTTCCAAGGGGAGGTGCTGAGGTTGTACGTGCCGTTGCCGTTGTTGGTCAGTTCGCCGCTGGTGACGACCACGGCCGCGGCCTGCTGGATGCTCAGCAGGAACGGGTCGGTGACCTGATAGGTATCGAGGCGATCGTCGGCGCCGTAGATGACGCGGTCGCCGAAGTTCTCCGCCCGGCGCTGGGTGAAGTACGCCTGCGCCTGCGCTCGGCGGATTTCGACCTCGGCCCGGATCTGTTCAAGCTTGGCCTTCTCGAGCGCACTGGGGTCGTCCTGCGCGTGGGCCGGCGACGCGAGGACCGCGGCCAATCCTGCGAGCAGAGCCGCTGCGGTGTGCGCGGCGCGGGTGATCGTGCGATGCGACATGGAACCTCCCGAGAGAACGTGACCGTCCAACGCCCACGCGGCGGTGGCGGAGAGGCCAGTCTAATCGGAGGTCGGGGTCCGGCACAAGTGCAGGCCGGGCGTTTTGGTCGGACGTCACGATGACAAATGAAAACCCCCGTCCGGGGGACGGGGGCGGGATCAGCGAGTCTTTGCTCCGGCCTCTAGGCGCTTGCCGTCATGGCGCCCAGACGTTCGCCATGCCCGGGGCGGTGCCGGTGGGCTTGTTCGTGCCGTTGGGTACGCCCGGCGCGGGCAGAATCGTCGTGTGAACGTCGGCCCGGATGACCTCGACGGGGTGGACTTCGCGCGGGAACGCCACGGCGGAGGCTTGGGGCACCGTGACCCCGTTGAGGTGCATTTTGCCCGTCGAGAGGCCCGGGAAGTGTTCGCCCTGCCACGACGCGACGTACTTGGGATCGTCGAGCGCGAGCGCGGCACGGGTCGGGAACAAGGGCCTGAAGGTGTCGCACATCACCGCGAGTTCGGCGGTGTGCGTCGCGGTGAGCGAGGCTTCGATCGTGCCCGGGTGCGGGCCGTGGGGGATGCCCTGCGGGTGGGCGGTGAGGCTGCCGACCTCGATGCCCTTGCGCGAGCCGAAGTTGCCCTCGACGTAATAGAGCACTTCGTCGCTGTCGAGGTTGGAGTGGTTGTAGGGGACCTTGATCGCCTGCGGGTGGTAGTCGAGCATGCGCGGGCAGAAGGAGCAGATGACGAAGTTGTGGGCCTCGAAGGTCTGGTGGATGGGCGGGGGCATGTGGAGCTTGCCGGTGATGGGCGCGAAGTCGTCGATGTTGAAGACGTAGGGGTAGTAGCAGCCGTCCCAGCCGACGATGTCGAGGGGGTGGTACTGGTAGACGTACTCGTGGATGAGGTCGCGGGCCTTGATGCGGACGGGGAAGTCGCCCTTCATGTCCCAGGTGAGGGGGAGTTCGGGCAGGCGCAGGTCGCGCTCGCAGTAGGGGGCGTGCTCGAGGAACTGGCCGTGCTCTTTGGAGACGTATCGGCGGGGCGGGCCGAGGTGTGAGCCGTTGGCGGTCTCGATGAGCAGGTAGCGGCCGAAGGGGGTGTTCTCGATCGACGGGCCGCCGTCGGTGGGCTTGCCGTCGGGCCCGTTGACGCGCTTGTCCCAGATGATCGTGTAGATCACGCCCTTGGGAATGATGAGATAGTCCTTGGGCCCGAAGCGCAGCGTGCCCATCATGGTGTGGCAGACGCCGGTGCCGAAGTGGATGAAGATGCACTCATCGCCCTGGGCGTTCTTGTAGTGGTAGGGCATCTGCTCAGCGGGGTTGCAGACGGCCATTTCGCAGTCGGAATTGCCGAAGAGGACGACGCGCCCGGTGATGAAGTCGCCCTGGGGGTTCATGCGCTGGCCGCCGGTCATGACGTGGCGCATGCGCATGATGTCTTGTTCGACGTACTCGACCTTGGTGGAGTACTTGGCCTGCCACCCGTAGACCTGGGTGGGGGGGTGGATGTGGTACATGGTGGAGGAGGGGCCGCTGAAGCCTTCGGTGCCGAAGAGTTCTTCGGAGTAGAGGCAGCCGTCGGGCCTGCGGAACTGGACGTGGCGCTTGCGGGGGAGTAATCCGAGCTTGGAGTAAAACGGCATGTGAACCTCCTGCGTCCAGAATGATAGTGGACGGGCGGGGGTTCCGTGCCTGTGCGGGGTGGAAGTCCGGGTTGGAAGTCGCCCGGGCCGCGGTGGGCGGACCGGGCGAGGTTCCGGCGGGGAGATTTGGCGCGGTCCGCATGCCGCCGAGGCTGGCCCCGAAAGGCCGGCCTCACACGCGGACCCGTCGGTGCCACACAGCGCCGACACCCCCGCCGGGGAGGTTCGTGCCCGGGCCTGGCGCGAGGGGCGGAGTGACAGCCCCCGGCGTGCGCAGGTTCGGACGGGGTTTCATGCGAGAAAGGCCTTGGGGCTGGCTAACGGTGCGCGAAAGCCCGCCTTATCGGGGCTTGAGCAGCCCGGCGTTGACGCAGTTTTCCAGCTTGCCGGTGTGCTTGAACGCGGTGACGACGCGCACGGTTTCCTCGGCGATCGCGGCCTGGGCCTGATCGGTCGAGGCGCCGGCGTGGTGCGTCCCGAAGACGCCCGGCAGCGCGATCGTGGGCGACTGCCAGGGGGCCTGGGGCTCGGTGGGCTGGTTGTCGTAGACGTCCAGCCCCGCGCGGAGGCCCTTGGCGGTGATGGCGTCGCGCAGGTCGGCCTCGTTGACGACCGAGCCGCGCGAGGTGTTGATGAAATAGGCCCCGGGCTTCATCGCGGCGAAGAAGGACTTGTCGATGAACTGCTTGGTGTCGGCGCCGCCCGGGAGATGGATGGTGATGGCATCGCACTTGGCGGCCAGTGCGGGCAGGTGGGTACGGTCGTTCCCGCCGAACTCCACGCCAAGGTCGCGCGCCGAGGCCTGCGTGAGCGAGCGGGACCAGCCGATGACGTGCATGTCAAAGGCCTTGGCGCGGCGGATGACTTCCTTGCCGATCGCGCCGCAGCCGATCACGCCGAGCGTCAGGCCCTTGAGGCCCTTGCCCTTGGCGAATTCCTTCTTATTCCATTGGCCCGCGCGGGCGGCGATGACTTGATCGGGGATCCGACGGTCGCACGCGAGCAGCAGGCCCATCGTGATCTCCGCGACGGCGACCGCGTTCATGCCCGGGCAGTTGCAGACCGCGATGTTCTTGGCGGTCGCGGCGGGCACGTCGATGTTGTCGACGCCCGAGCCCGCGCGGACGATCAGGCGGAGGCTCTCGGCTTGGGCGAGCGCGCCCGCGGGAACCTTCGTCGAGCGCACGATCAGCACCGCGGGCTTCACGCGAGCGATCTCAGCCGCGATCGCGTCGGCCGCGGCGCCCGCGAGCTTGGTGTTCTGTACCACCTCGCAACCGAGCTGCTTTAAACCTTGAATCCCGACGTCCTCGAACTTGTCGATGATGAGCGCGATCATGCGCGATGATAGCGACCGGCCTTGCGCCTTTCCGCGCGGGAGCTGGCCTGAGGCTTATCCAAACCCGGGGACTTAGCCGGTGGTGTAGAGACGCATCACCGGGATCCCGGCGGCGCGGAGGTCGGCCGAGCGCTCCCAGAGCGTGCGCTCGAAGGAGTTCGCGCTCAGGATCACCGCGTCGGGCTTCAGCGCCCGCGCCTGCTCGCGCGACACAATCGGGAAGCCCCAGAGCCGGGTGCCGATCGCTTCGGGGTTGTCGTCGATGATCGCGAGGACCTCGAGCGGGCAGGTCATCAGCAGGGGTGAGAGCGCGCGGGTGTGCGTGCCCGAGCCGTAGAGGCAGATGCGCTTGCGCCCGAGCTTCTGGCACTCGTCGAAGGCCTTGCGTGCGGCGACCAGCCAGTCGCTGGGAGCGAGCTGGTCGGCGCCTCGGATGTACAGGTCCCAGTGGTCGAGCAGCGCCTGGATGAGGTCGAAGACCGAAGGGCCCGAGCCGGCGTTGGCATCATCGGCGACGAACCCGGCGCGCTGCCAAGCCTCGGCGGGCTGGGGCGTGTGCACCGAGTTCACGATCGCCCGGCAGAGCTGTGCGGCGATCTGTCGGCGCGGGTCGGCGGTCGCGAGGGAGGGCGCCGACTCCGGGCTGGGCCAGTGCAGGCGAAGGTGCGCGCCCGTGCCGAGCCAGATGGAGCGGAGCCACATCGCGGGGAGCAGGCACAGGTCGGGCGGGCCGACGAGCTCGACGATCTGGGGCGGGCTGGCCCACGTGTCGGCGGCGGCGGCGAGCGTGTCGAGCGCCGTCTCCGCGGGGGCGGGCCCGGGGCCGATGAGCGCCTGCCAGGGCGAGGTGTTGGAGATCGGCAGCGTGAGGTCACAGTCGCACGAGGCGGGGCCGACCGCGATGCGGAGCATGCCGACGGGCGCGCGGTGCGAACTGGCGGGGCTGAGCGATGAGGAGATCGTGGGCATGGGCGAGAGTCCGATCGGAGGTTCAGACCAGTTCGGGCGTGGCGGCCGCGGTGCGAGCGGGGTTCGCGTCTTCGGTCGGGGGCGAGAGGCGCGCAAGCTCTGAGGCGAGCCTGCGCCAGGAGTCCCGCACGGAGCGCGCGGGAGCGCCGGCCGGGGCGTGGTCGAGCGTGCGTGCGTACGCCTGCGCGCGCGAGCCCGCGGGCTCGCGGTCGTGCGGGGTCCGCAGCGTGATGAGCGTCGGCGTCACGATCGGCAGCAGGAGCGCGAACGGATCGGCCTCGGCTGACGATGCGGGGATGTCGGCAAGGTCGAGGCGTCCCGCGCTCTCGAGCCGGCCGGATTCGCGCAACATCGCGAGGCACACGTGCAGCGTCGCGCGGGGGCGCGTCACGCCCGTCGAGACCGGCGCGATCGCGTGCAGCGTCAGAGGGCCCTTGGGCGCGACGCGGAGCGCCTTGCCCCGGTGATCCACGAAGAACAGGTGCACCGCGTGACCCATCGCGGCGAGGCTCTCGGCGAGCGCGAAGGTCTCGGGCGCCGGGTCGGGCGATTCGGGGGGCGTCGGTCTCAAGAGCGCCACGCGGAGCGGGCTGTTCATCTCGCGCACTCCTCTTTAGATCGCGCACTCGTGAGTGCGGGCGGGTGAATCGGTGCCGCCGAGCCAGCGCGCGATCGCGGGCTCGACGGTCGGCATGGCGACGCCCCAGGTCTGGCCCGAGGCGAGCGTCTGGAGGCTACGCCACATGCGCAAGGCCTGTCCCGGCTCGGTCGCGCGGTCAGGCGAGGCCTGATCGCGCTCGATGACGCGCCGATAGAAGTCGATGCGCCTGGCGGCGATGCGAGCGGGATCGCAGAGGGCGGCGATGTGCTCGCGACCGGCGAGGCCACGGGCCTGACGCTGGGCGGGGGGCTCGTGCAGGATCGAGATCATCGCGTCGGCGAGCGACTCGACGCATCCGGTGGGGAACGTGAGGCCCGCGGGCGTGCCTTCGAACATCTCGCGCATGCCGCCTGAGTCGGACACGACCACCGGGCGCGCGTGGGCGAGGGCTTCGAGGCAGGTGTTCGGATAGTTCTCCCACAGCGAAGGGATCACGCAGAGCGAGGCCTGAGCGTATTCGAGCGTGAGGACTTCGGGGGGCAGCGGGCCGAGGAACTGGATCGAGCCGCGGGCGTCGATCGAGAGATCTCGCACGAGGTGGCCTCGCAGCGACGTGCCGCCCGGCGCGGTGGAGGTATCGCTGCCCGCGATGCGAAGCTCGGCGCCCGGCACCGCGGCGCGCACGCGGGCCCACGCCCGCAGCAAGGGCTCGATGCCCTTGCGAGGTTCGATGCGCCCGACAAAGAGCACACGCGGCGCCTCGGGAAACTCGCCGAGCGATTCGAGCGGCGGCGGGGGCGCGATCGCGTACGGAATCACCTCGGGCGTCGTGGAGAGTTCGTAGTGCTTCTGGGCCCAGCCCGCGATGAAGCGAGAGGGGGCGCAGATCGCGGAGGCCGCGTGCATTGCTGCGCGCTCGGCCAGTACGTACGCCGCGAAGTCTTCGGTCACGCTGCTGATCGAGAGTGATCGCAGCGCCAGGAGCATCTCGCTGGGCGTGTGCAGGTGAACGACCGTGGGCAAGCGGGTCGGGGCGCTTGCGCTGAGGCCCGGTGAAGCGTCCAGCTCCGGGAACATCGCGCGAGCGAGGGAGGTGGTGAGGCCCGCGGCCTCGCACTCGGCGAACTCGGCGAGGTCGATGCGCTGTTCGCGGCGGAGGTCGTCGAGCGCGGTCGCGACGGCCGCGGACCAGCGCAGGAGCGAGCGCGTCCAGCTGCCCGTGCGCGAAGGCAGCGGCACGCGGTGAACGGTGAGCGAGCCGGCGCCGAGCGCGCTCGAGGTGACGCGCGGGTGCGAGGGGTCGTGCGCCTGCGTGAGGACATGCACATGCACGCCGGCGCGAGCGAGCGCGGGTGCGATGTGCCGGGCGTAGGAGCCGATCCCGCCTCCGAAGAACGGCGGATACTCGCGCGAGACCAAGGCGATGCGGAGCGGGCGGTCGGGGGTCATGGGCGGGCACCCTCGCGGAGTCGGCCTCCGAGAAACTCGAGCATGTCGCGTGCAAAGACGTGGTGGGTGAGGTGGGCGCGGACGCGCTCGCGGATCGAGGCCGCGGTCTCGGCGCGCCACTCGGGGCGTTCAACCGCGCGGGCGATGGCGTCTCGCAGCGTGGCTTTGCTGCGGAAGGTGGTGTCGGCCAGGTCGCCCAGCAGGAAGTCCGCGTGGGTGCTCCGCGGCGGCGGGGGCGCGCTCGCGAGCGAGCGCTGGTAGCACTCGTGCGCCGCGAGGATCGGATAGCCCTCAAGCCCCAGCCGCTGACGGAGAGATGTCCAGCGCATGAGCTCGACGTGGTCGCCCGTCCACCAGCAGTCCAGTCGGGGCTCGATGCGGCAGACATCGACGGGCCGGGCGCGCATCTGTTCGAGCAGCCAGAGTTCGAGCGTCGTCAGCTCGTCGCGATGAAGCAGCGGCAGCGGCAGCCCGCCTGAGAGCGAGCACTCAAGCACGCGCTGATGGACGAGGGAGTTGAGCGAGACGTGCAGATGCACCGCTGCGGCCTGGTAGCTCGCGCGGAGCGCCTCGCCGTGCTCGAGCGGACCTCGCGCAAATGAGGCCAGCCGCGGGTGCGTCTCCCAGCCTCGCCCATAGAGATGGAACCGCAGGCCGAGCTCTTCGGCCAGCTCCGCGGCCCAAGTGAGCGCGATGTGCCTTGCGCGCCGCTCGGCAAGCGGGAAGACAAACTGCGTGAGCATCAGCACCCGCACCTGCGGAGGTGCGGCGGGGAAGCGCTCGGCAAACGCGACATCCAGCGCCGTGCGAAGCTCGCCCCCGGGGTGATGATCGAACGGCGCGTTCGCGACGGCCTCGATGGTCGGCAGCACGGCCTCGAACACCCGCAGCGCCTGCGGGTTGCTGCGGATCGACTCGCGCAACCGGTGCTCGAGAATCTCGGGAGGCTCCGACTGGTGCGAGGCGTACGCGACATCGCACGCGTGCTTGCGGAGAAGCTCGGCGGGCGCGGGCGAGGGCGTGAACTTGGTGTCGGATGCGACGACCGGTGCTGGGCGCGTCTGAGAACGCGGGAAACCGCAGGCGCTGAACAGCTCGGGCCAGGTGTGACCGACAAAGAAATCCAGTGGTGCGAACGCGCGGCCGAGCCGCTCGTTGAACAGGTGAGGCATCGCGTCCTGCGCCCAGCAGACAAACGGCAACTCGGGCGGAAAGGCGTTCGCGAGCGCGTGCCGGCTGAAGTTGATGCAGACGACCAAGTCGGGCTCGAGACGTTCGATCGCGTCGTGATACGCGGTCGTGATCAGGTGCGTCGAGTCGTCGGGCTCGGTGAGGATCTCGGCGCGGTGCCCGAGCGCGCGGAAGGCCTCGGCAAGGTCCGAGGCCGAGTGGCGCACGAAGGTCGAGAACCGGGAGATTGGGATGAGCACCCGCTTGGGGCCGGGCTCAGCGAGGCGCCGGGCCCAGAACTCGGGCGAGCGTCCGGCGTAACGCGAAAGCACGCGCGGCCAGAGCGTCTGGGCACGGGCCTGCTGCGCGGAAGCGAGCCCGTCGAGCGTCGCGCGCAGCGAGGCCGCGAGCGACGCGGAGGTGATCGAAAGCACGTCGGAGGGCAGCACGGCATCGGGCCGCGCGCGGAGGAATGCGGCGAAGGCTTCGGCAGCGCCTGGGCCCACGAACAGCCGGAGGCGTTCGTCCCGCACGTCTTCGCCCGGAAGGCTCAGAATGTCAGCCGCGCGCTGCGCGTCGGGCTCCACGATCAGAACCATCGGCGCGAAGCCGTCGGGCTGGCGGGGTGCAAGCTCCAGCAGGGCGCCGATCAAGCCCGGAGCAAGGCCCGCCGCGACGAGCGCTTCGATCGGGCGCGCGCCTTGCGAAGCTCGCAATTGACGGAACTCGGTGAGCGCTCGCGTCGCGGGCGTGAGGAGCTCCACGCGGCCCCGCGCGTCCCTGCAGACCACGAGCCCCGAAGGCGCACGCAAGACCTGCGGCGAAACTTGCTCTGAGGTAGAGAATGGGCTGGAATTGACCGCCCCAGCCCCGTGAAGGCGTCGGCCCAGCGTCGCGGCGGCGTCCGCAAATGTGCGGGCGCGATCGGCCTCGGGAAGAGCATCGTGAGGCAACGCCGAGAGCCTCGCACGAAGCGAAACGACCGCCGGGTCCGATTGCGCGGCCTGGGGCAGCATCGCGAGGAAATCACGCGCCAGCGTCGGCAACCCGAGCGTGCCAGCAGCGCCCGCGGCCTGGAACGCGATCGCCGAATCCGACCCGTCGGCCTGCAAGTACGCACAGGCCGCCGAGACAAACTGGGCGTGCTGGCCCGCGCTCAAAAGCGCGAGCAGGGCCGATCGGGCGGAGGATGGGGCCGCGGCGGTGGTCACCGCGGGAGTTATCGGTCGATGTTCGGGCCGGGCCGCAGAATCGGCGCGCCGGCCTAACGCCGGTCCCGATCAGGCCTTGCGAAGGGCCTGAGTGGGTCCTGCGAAACGCCCGTTCCGAGAACGTCAGGCGACGGCCTCAGTGCTCAGGTCGCGCATCACGCGGGCGATATCCAGGATGAGTGACACCGAGCCGTCGTCGCGGATCGTCGCCCCCGAGAATGGGCCTTCGACCGCGCAGCGCTCGTCGAGCTGCTTGAGGACGATCTCCTGCTGGCCCACGACGCGGTCAACAAGCAGCGCGGCGCGGTGGCCCGCGTTGTCGACCACGACCGCAAACCGCGGCAGCTCGCCCTCGGCCGTGCCCTCGGGCGCGGACTCGTTGAGCGACTCACGCAGGTTGACGACCGGCAGCACCTGCTCGCGCAGGCGGATCAGCGGGCGCCCGCCCATCTCGGAGCGGTGCTCGGTGCCGGGCTTGAGGATCTCGACGACCGCCTTGAGCGGGATCGCGTACATCGAGCGTCCGACGCCCACGAGCATCGAGGGAATGATGGCCGCGGCCAGAGGCACCGAGACGGTGATCGTGCAGCTCGCGCCGGGTTCGGAGCTGATCGAAGGCTCGGCGTTGAACTTGCGCAGCTTCTGGTCCATGCCCGCAAGCATGCCCACGCCCATGTCCTCGTTAAAGCACAGCTCCATGAGCTGCGCCTCGCGCATCGCGCTCGCGTCGGCCTCGGGCAGGATGCCCAGCTCGACGGCCTTGGCGCGCAGCGCCGCGGGGTCGATGCCGCTGCCGTCGTCGTGCAGCGTGATCACCACGTGTGTGCCCTGGTGCGAGGCCGAGAGTGTGACGCGCCCCGTGCGGGGCTTGCCGCGGGCTTCGCGGTCGGCGGGGGCTTCGATCGAGTACGACGCGGCATGGCGCAGCAGCTGCGTGAGCGGGTCGGAGAGCGACTCGATCAGGCCCTTGTCAACGAGAATGTCCTGCCCGTGGAGCTCGATCTCGATTTCCTTGTCAGCAAGACGCGCTACGTCGCGGATCACGCGCGGGTAGCGCTCGAAGAGCTTGCCGATCGGCTGCAGGCGCGTCTGCATGATTCCCGTCTGCAGCGAGCTGGTCAGGCGGTCGAGCTCGGACGCGGTGACGACGAGCTCTTCGATGCTGTCGCGGGTATCGCGTGCGGACTGAAGCATGCGCGTGACGCGCGAGAGCCGGTTCTTGCTCAGCACGAGCTGGCCCACGAGGTCAAAGAGCTGTTCGAGCAAGCGTTCGTCAACGCGGACGATCGGGATCGCCTTCTCGACGCTTGCGGGGTCGGTCGGCAAGGCCTGAGTCGACGCGGTCTGGATGGCCGCGGTGGCAGAACTGTCGGCCGGCGCGATGGGAGCTGAGCCGGGCTCGGGGAGCGGTTCCACGCCCTCAACCACGCGGTCGAGCTCGAGCACGCGGTCGATGTCGTTGCGATGCCAGGCGACGAACGCCGGGTCCATCGGCATGCCCGAGAGCAGGCTGTCGATGCGCTCGGACAGCGTGTTGAGGGGCCAGGACGTCTCCATCATCACTTCGAGCGCCGCGGCGTGCTGATCGATGAGGCGCTTGACGGCGCGGACGCGCAGGAGCACCTCGTTCATGTTGTCGTCCTGCACGTCGGCGATGCGCAGGCCCACGCGGTGCAGCAGGTCGATCAGCGTGTTGAGCGAGGCGAACTCGAAGAACTCGGCGGTCTTGCGCATCCCGTCGGCGAGGTCGCGCATGCTCGCGGCGGCCTCGGCGCGGGTGGTGATGTCGGCGATCTCGGCGATGATCGGCTCGATCTGCTCGGCGCCGCCACGGAGATCGGTGATCATGAACTGCAGCAGCTCGAGCTTCTCGGGAGGAAGCGTCAGGGGCGTGGTGCCCCAAGACTCGCCGCCGCCGCCTGCCGCACCGCCGCCTTCTGCGGCCATCATCGCCATCACCTGCTCGAGGGTGAGCTCGGTCGGCGCAGCGTCAGAGGCCGCGGGCATGTCGGCGGGAGATTCCGCGCCAGCATCCGGCGCGGCATCGAAGGTGGGTTCAGTGGGCGAGTCCACCAGAGGCTCGGCCGGCGTTTCGGTGAGCGTTTGGGCGATGGGGTCGGGCATCGTTTCGGTCACCGGTTCGGTCGGAGATTCGGCTGGCAGTTCGGTTGGCAGTTCCGTGGGAGCTTCGGCCGACGGCTCGGCCACGGTCGCGGGCGAGGTTTCGGCTGCAGGTTCGATCGGCGCTTCGACCGGGACTTCCGGCGCAGCACCCGACTGAGCCTCGACAGCAGACTCCGTCGCGGTGTCGGGCGTGAGTTCCATGGCGACTTCGCGCGTCGCTTCGGCCTCGGGCTCGGTGAATGCCTGAGTTTCCGCGCCTGTCTGCGGCTCGGCGGGTGTGTCGCTGGTGGCTGCGGGCTCGGTGGTGGGCGCCGGGTCTTCCGGCCAGGGCGGGAGAGCAAGCGCCGCGAAGGGATCGAAGCTGTCCTCTTCGACGATTTCGGCGGTCGCCGTGCCATCGGGTTCGGGGTTGTGCGCGGCCGTGAGCTCCGAGGGCGTGGTGTCGACCGCGGTGATGTCCTTGGCTGGGCCGTCCGTGGCTGGGCTGACTTCGGTCGCGAGGATCTCGGGCGGCGCTTCGGCCTGAGCCTGGGGCGCGGTGATCTCCGGCGCCGTGGAAAGTTCGGCCGCAACAGCACTCGGCGCGTCGTTCGGTGTCTCGCTCGGCGTTTCGCTCACCGGCGCTTCTTCCACCGGCAATGCGGCGATCGGCGCATCCTCTGCCGTGCTGATCGACTCGCTCACGAGCTCCGCGGCGAAAGTCGGCGTTTCGAGCGTCGGCGGCTCGGGCGCGGGTGCGAAGGCCGCGATCTTTGGCGCGTCGCTCTCAGGCGCTTCCGGCTCGGCGAGGCTTTCGGGCGCATGCGACGCGGGATCAGAAGCGAGCCCAGATTCGGGCCCAGGTTCGAGCGCGGGTTCGGGCGCGAGCTCGGACGCGGGCGTCACGTCACTCGCGCGCAGGCCGATGCGCGGGAGCGTGCTGGCGGGTTCGTCGACTGATGTTGGCTCGGCCGCGGTCGTCGTCCGCGCGTCTGGGAGTGCCTCTGCCGCGAGCGTGGGGGCCTCGGCGTTCACCGCGTCGGTCGGCACAGGCTCGCTGGGCTGGGGGGCCGGTTCGTTCGTCGGCGCATCGGCGCGGCGGAAGGCCGAGTCCGCGCGACGGAAGATCGCGGGCGTCTCGTTGACGGGCTCCGAGGGCTCGGCCATCTCGGGCGAGTCTGGCTCGGCGCTCGCGGGCTCGGGCGCCGCAGCGATCTCGGCGTTGTCGAGGGGCTGGGACGCATCGGCGCGCTGGAAGAAGGAGCGCGCGGGTGCACCGGCGGTGCCGTCGGCGCCCTGGGCGAGCTGCGGCGGCGCGGGCTCGGGCTCGCGCGCGGCATCGGGCGAGGGCTGCGCGAGCGCTTCGTCGAGATCCTTGCGGCGGAAACGCGGGGCGTCGGGCGAGTGATCGTGCGAGGACACGCGGGAGCTCCGATCTGATGATTCGTGGCCACGAACAGATGATGCCTGAGCGTCGCGGCGTCCCGCGACAGGCATCCCGTCTGCTATCGGTGGTCCGAGCGGGGCAATTCATCGGAGAGTGCGCGGCGGCCAGCTCCGGCGCGCCCCGAATCGCTCTACGGGGAAACCGCTCCCGCGATCGGGTGAAGATGTTGCGGTGTTCCTGAACAGGGGTGTGGCCCGCGTGGACGGTGCAGATTTCGACCCTGTGAGCGCTGGGACTTGAGTGGGCGTCAGGTGGGGCGGGTGAGCGTCGATGCCGGAGGAGCCACGGGCGTGCAGACGCTCGCGGCGGCCGACGGGTCGTGTGGACCTGTCGGTGGAGCGGCCCGGCGCAGAACCGCCGACCGTTCCGCGGCACGATCGATCGACCCAGCGCGGCGCTGCCAGCAATGGAGCGCGGGCCATGGGGGACCGATCGGACCCCGTGTTCGAATCACACACCCGCCGGTCTCAGCGATGAGCCCGGACCGCGAGCGAAACTCGCGGGCGCAAGGTGTGGGGTCGATGAGCGAGCCGCGGGAAGGTCAGGAACGGCGCTGGACAGCTCGCGACACTGTGACGGCGCTTGACGGCGCCAAGGAGAGTCTCATGGCGAAGGTTCAGAAGTCGACGGATTCGTCCAGCCTCGCTGAGGTCGTGGACCGCATCCTGGACAAGGGCATCGTGATCGATGCCTTCGCGAAGGTCTCGCTGGTCGGCATCGAGCTGCTCTCGGTCGAGGCCCGCGTGGTCATCGCGTCGGTCGAGACGTACCTCAAGTACGCCGAGGCCATCGGCCTGACGGCGACCGCCGCGTCGCCCAACTAATCGGCGATCGGTCAAGGAACACGGCCGGAGGGCGGGTCCGATCGGGCCCGCCCCCCGGCGTTCCGGCGGCCAATAGAGCACGGTGGGATGGTGGGCGTGGTGGGGATCGGGGCGATGGTGGTGGGCTGAGCACTTAAGGGAAGGTGTCGCATGGCTTCGAGCGCGCGAACGAATCGGCGGATCTCGCGGAACACCGGCAACGAGCGCCGCGACCAGCGGCTGGAGCTGATCGGCCAGGTCGCGGACTGGGTCGATTCGCTGCGGTCGGATGTGTCGGAGCTGCTCAAGGGCTTCGAGCAGGAGCTGGGCGACGCCGCGCAGCGCGAGCGTCAGAGCCGCGAGCAGGCCATCCGGCGTGTGAGCGACCGTGTTGAGGCGATCCGCGGTGACGTCAGCAAGCTGTTGCCGCGCATCCGCGCCGAGCGCACTCGCGCGGGCGAGCAGGACCAGCGCCAGCGCGAGCAGTTTCTGACCAATGTCGACGGCTGGGTGGCGGGCCTGCGCAAGGACGTGACGAAGCTCGAGCAGCACAACCGCGACGTGCTGCGGGCGATCGCCAAGCGCAGCCGCGACGTGCGGACCCAGGCCGTGCGCGAGACGCACCGCTGGCTCGAAGGTTTCCGCAAGGAGATGGGCGAGCTGGTGACGGAGATTCATCGCGAGCGTGTGGACTCAGCGCGGCGCGCAGCGAACTCGCGCCGGGAGTTCGTGCAGAGCCTGACGAAGGCCTCGGGTTCCGGTCCCCGGCCGGCGCCGCGACCCGCGGCCCGCGTGTCGACGCCCGCGGCTGAGGCGCCCACGCGCATCACGCCCCGCTCGGAGGCTGAGACGCGCGAGTCGCCCGCGCAGCGCGCCCGGAAGAAGAACCGCGCGGCCTGAGGCACGACACGCAGCAACGATGATCTCTCCGCCGGCGGCCTGCGCGCCGGCGTTTTTCTGCGCGCATGTACGCACCCCCAGAACGCGGGGGCCAAAACCCGTGGCAGAGCTTGCGGAATGCGCGGGTCGTGACGACTGACGCTTCAGAGCCGCGTGTGACGCTCCGATCGGTTGGGCATGTCAAACATCCGTGATGAGAACCGTTGGAGCGCGAACGAAGTGGTGGCCTCGGCGAACGGCGGCGTCTCGGTGGTCCCCAAGGCCAGCGAGAGCTTTGTCCAGACGCCCCAGGTGCAGGAGCTCGCCGAACGCGCGCTCACGTACCTCCGCGCCGGCTACCCCGTGCACCTTGCTGGCCCCGCGGGCACCGGCAAGACCACGCTCGCGTTCCACATCGCGGCGCAGATCGGGCGCCCCGTCACGCTGATCCACGGCAACGACGAGTTCGGCTCGAGCGACCTGGTCGGCAAGGACGCGGGCTATCGCAAGAGCACCCTGATCGACAACTACGTCCGCTCGGTCCTCAAGACCGAGGAGAACGTCAGCGTTCACTGGATGGACAACCGCCTCACCACCGCGTGCGAGCGCGGGCACACGCTGATCTACGACGAGTTCAACCGCACCCGCCCCGAGGCCAACAACACGCTGCTCTCGATCCTTGAAGAGCGAATTCTCAACCTGCCCAAGCTCGGAGGCAGCGGCTACATGCGCGTCAACCCCGACTTCCGCTGCATCTTCACCAGCAACCCCGAGGAGTACGCCGGCGTTCACAAGACGCAGAACGCCCTGCTCGACCGCCTGATCACGATCCAGGTCGATCACTACGACATGGAGACCGAGGTGGGCATCACCGCGAGCAAGAGCGGCGTGCCTGTCGAGGACGCGCGGGTCATTGTCGAGATGGCCCGGCGCCTGCGCGAGATGGGCACGAGCCGCCACCGCCCGACGATCCGCGCGTGCATCGCTGCGGCGCGGATCATCGCGGCCAAGGGCTCGGCGGCGCGCGCCGACGACGACTTCTTCCGCCTCGTCTGCTTCGACGTCTTCGCGGACGTGCTCCGCGTCGACGAAAGCACCGACGAGAAGCAGATCCGCCGGACGCTCGAGGAGCTGGCGCGCGAGGTGTGCGCCACGCGCGTTGCGGGCACGATCAAGCCCAGGCGTTCGCAGGCCCAGGCCGCGTAAGGCCCAGGCGAGAGCCGAGGGGAACGGGACGAGTACGGAGACCCAGCGATGGCGGGCATGAACCACGGTCGTGAGCGCAAGTCAGCGATGAGCGGCCCCGGCATGGGTTCCTCGCGCCCGAGCGCGGTGTCGAGGTCTCGCGAGGACGACCCGGCGCACAAGACGTACATGCGTCTGAGCGCGCTGGAGATGGAGCGCTATCGGCGCGAGCAGGACCGGCGCGTCGCGCTCAAGCGCGCCGAGCTGTGCCGGAAGCGCTGCGAAGAGATCGAGATCGAGATCCAGAACCTGCTGGAATCGATCCGGCTTCGGACGGGGATCGGCGCGCGGTTGACGCCTGACATCGGTTCAACGCGCGGCACGATCATCGAGCCGGTGGGTGAGGCGGTCTCGGGCCCGCCGCGCCGGGCGTTGAGCGATTTCAAGGCCGCGGCGCAGGGCGAGGAGCTGGCCGAAAGGCCTCGGATCGCGCCCAAGGCTTCGGCGGGTGACGAGGGATTCGTGCATTCGTACTGAACATAAACGTCGGCCCGCGCGGGCCGGTTGAGATTGAGAACAGAGCTGAGGTGAATCCATGCAGGTGAACTGCATCAACTGTGGGCACAAGTTTGACCTGGGCAAGAACTACGACGACTACGAGGGGCTGGTGAAGTGCCCCACGTGCCGGTTCCTGCTCGATATTCGCAGCGAGGAAGGCAACCTCAAGCGCGTCCGCGCGGGGATGCTCTTCCCGATGCCGGCCGCCGCGCAGGCGACGCCGGCCGCCGCGCCCGTCGCGACCTCGGCGAGCCCGTCGCCCGTCGCGGGCACGGTCGGGCCTGCGCCCGACAGCAACTTGACGGTCGCGCCCGAGCCGCCCGCGCTGCGTGAAGCGGCCTGATGTTCGCGATCGCGGGATGACTCGATACGCCCGGGGTGGTTCGGAGGGATGCAGCGATGGCCGGGAATGGTTTCTATGTGTACGCGGTGACCGAAGCTTCGGCGCCGGTGGATGGTCTGCCCGCTGGCGTCGATGGCGCCGCGGTCACCAGCATCATTGTCGATGACCTCGCGGCGGTTGTGAGCCCGATCGCGGTGCGCACGCTCAGGCCCGAGCGCCGGCACCTCGCGGCGCACCAGGGTGTGCTGCGTGTGCTCGGGCGCGTGGCGACCGTGCTGCCGCTGAGCTTCGGGATGATCACGAAGAATCAGCCGCAGATCGAGCGGTTCCTGCGCCAGCACCGCCTGAGCCTGACCGAGCAGATGGGCCGCGTGGCCGGCTGCGTCGAGATGGGCCTGCGCGTCGCGTGGGACGTCCCCAACATCTTCGCGTACCTTGTCGAGCGGCATCCGGTGCTGCGCGTCGCGCGCGATCGCCTCGCCTCCGGCGCCTCGCACGACGAGCGCATGGAACTGGGTCGGATGGTCGAGGGTGTTCTGAGCCAGGAGCGCCAGGACCTGACCGACCGCGTGCTCGAAGCCCTGCGCCCCGCGTGCGCGGACGTCCTGATCAACGACCCGCGCAAGGACACCGAGATCATGAACCTCGCGTGCCTCGTTCGCCGTGAGGGCGTCGAGGCTTTCGAGAGGGCGGTCCATGCCGCGGCGAGCGGGTTCAGCGAAGAGTTTGTATTTGACTTCAACGGGCCCTGGGCGCCTCACAACTTCGTGAAGCTCGAGATCGATGGCGAAGAAGGCCTCCGCGAGGCGGCCTGATCCGCGCCCGGCGCGGCGGAGGGGCTCGTGTTCATCTTCGACGACATCCTGCTTTCGCCCGCCAAGGGCCTGTTCTGGGTCTTCAAGGAGATCCACAAGGCGGCGCAGAAGGAACTTGCGGGCGAGGCCGACCGTCTCACGCAGGAACTCTCGGCGCTTTACCGCAAGCTGGAAGCGGGGGAGCTCTCGGAGTCGGCGTTCGACGAGCTCGAGAAAAAGATCCTTGACCGGCTCGACGAGCTGAGCGCGATGCAGCAGGAAGATCAGGACGACGACGAGGCGGGCTCTGACGACGATGAGGCGGACAGCGATGCTGAGGCCTCGGCCGAGGACTCGGACGACGACGACGACGACGACGACGATGAAGAAGAAGACGAAGACGCCGAGGACGATGACGACGGCTCGTCGGTGACGCTCGGCCTCGAAGGTCTGATCGCCCAGGCGCAGGCCGAGGAACGTGAGGAGGCGGAAGGCGACGATGATCCCACCGCCGGAGGGGAGCGCTGATCGATGGCGCGCGTCGAGCACGAGAGTTGCAACGGGCTGACCGCGCGCGTCGGCCTCGGGCCCGACGATGACCTGTGCACGGGCGAAGAAGGCCAGGTGTCGCTGTGCGATGCGCTCGACCGCGTGCTGCACAAGGGTGTGGTCGTCAAGGGCGAGGTGACGATCTCGGTTGCCGATGTGGAGCTGGTGTATCTCGGGGTGCAGTTGCTGCTGGCCTCGGTGGAGACGGCCCGGCGCATGACCGCGCCATGGTCGGTGCAGCCGTCCGGCCAGTCCCCGGAAGGAGGGGGCGCGTGAGTGGGCTTCCAACGTCCGCTTCGAGCGAGATCGAGCCGCGGGGCGAGGTGAGCGACGACCTGAAATCGGCGCTTCAGAGCCTTGTGACCGACGAAGCGATGGCCGCGACCACCAGAACCGGTGGGCGCGGACGTGATTGCGCAGAGAACACCGTCCAACCCGCGGCCCGCGTCAATGTCGACCCGGAGGACGTCCGAAAAGGCTTGGGGAGGCTTGTGCTGACGCTCATCCGGCTTCTGCACGAGCTGATGGAGAAGCAGGCGATCCGGCGGATGGACTCCGGGTCGCTGAGCGACGCCCAGATCGAGCGCCTCGGAGAGACGCTCATGCTTCAGGCCCGCGAGATCGAGCGCATGAGGCGCGAGTTCGGGCTCTCGGAGAGCGACCTGAACCTCGACCTCGGACCGCTCGGCACGCTGATGGATAGCCCCAAGTCCTGATCGCCCGGCTTGCTCGCCTCGCCGAACTGCCAACCACCGCACGCCAACCACTGAACGCCAACCACCCTCAGCATGAGCGCACGCCAGCCCAACCACTCGATCCAGAGCAGCACGGTCGCCGACCTGCTCGAGCGCGTGCTGGACAAGGGCGTCGTGATCGCGGGCGACGTGCGGATCAAGCTCGTCGATATCGAGCTGCTCTCGATCCAGATTCGGCTGGTGATCTGCTCGGTCGACAAGGCCAAGGAAATGGGGATGGACTGGTGGGCGAACAGCCCGGTGTTCGGCTCGGCGCCCAAGGCCGAATCCATCGAAGCCAAGCCCCCGATGGTCGACACGGTCGCCGCAGAGACGGTCGAAGAGCTTCGCAAGCGCGTGTCGGAGCTTGAGTCGGCCCTGGCGCGCCCGGTGCTGCCCGAGGCCGGGCGCATCGCGCCCAAGCAGCCGATTGAGCTCCCGCGGAGCGACGTGGCATGAGCGCGCCCGCCGAACAAGCCCGCGTGCTGCACGTCGTGCCGATCATTCACACCGAGGCCGATCTCGGTCAGCTGCGCGACGCCGTCGTGCGTGCGACGATCGGCGCGCAGGGCCCGGACGCCTGGCTGCGCAAGCAGACGCGCGTGGCCGAGTACTGGGAACGCATCGAAGCCTGGGCCCAGAGCCTGAGCGTCAGCGCGTCGCTGCGCCTGTATCAGGACGGACTGCCCGTTTGCGGGCGCGAGCGCGAGATCATCGCCGACCTTGCGCGCCAGGGCAGCCGGAACCACCGCCTGCTCGAATCGCTGATCGCGCGCGGCGCGGAGGTTGTGGGCACCGAGTCGCCCGAGCTGCTGCTTGAGGAATATCGCGCGGTCAAGCGCGCCGCCGAGCGTGGCGAGCCGGGGCTGGACCCCGCGCTGGGCGATGCGCTGCTCGAGAAGCGCGACCGATTCATCGCCGATCGCATCGATCGCACGCTCGCCCCGGGGCTCGAGGGCGTGCTGTTCATCGGCATGCTGCACCGCGTGCAGCGGTTTCTGCCCGCGGACGTGCGGGTCATCGAGCCCATGACCGCCGCGCCTCAGCCGCGGACCACGAGCCAAGGAGCACAGGCATGATCAACAACAGCCGTCGATCCAACCCAGGCCGCTCGGGCCGGCCCACCGGCAATCCGACAGGCAACACCGGCCCGAACACCCCCGGCGCGGGCCCGATGGGCAACATCGAGGGCATTCTGGGCGGGCTCACGGGCCTGCTCGGCAAGCTGCAGGAACTGGCCGAGAAGGGCCAGGAACTTCAGCGCGAGGGTGAAGGCACCACGCAGAGTGGCAAGCCCTATCGCTTCCAGTACGGCTTCAACGTCCGCACCGCCAAGAACGGTCAGGGCTTTGAGGTCGAGCCCTTCGGCAACGTCCGGCCCACGACCGAGGCGCCCCGCGAGACGGGCGTCGAAGAGATCCGCGAGCCCGCGGTCGACGTCTTCGAGGAAGACACGCACGTGCTGATCGTCGCAGAGATGCCGGGCATCGGCGCGGAGCACGTCAAGCTCGAGGTTTCGGGTGACGTGCTGACCATCTCGGCAGAGCACGCGAGCAAGCGCTACCGCAAGGAAGTGCTGCTCCCGGGTGCGATGGACCGGGCGAAGATGAAGGTGTCGACGAACAACGGCGTGGTCGAGATCCGCTGCGAGCGGTGACACGGAGGCAGGGCATGGTCTCTCCGAATGGTCGTCAGGGCGCTCCGTCCGGTGCTGCCGCGCGCGAAGCGGGCGGAATCGAACTGCGGGTCGGCGAGGCCGCGGGCAAGGACGTGGGACGGGCCTATGCGCGCCTCGACCCTGAGGACCTCAAGCGCCTGGGCGTAGGTTTGGGCGATGCGGTGCTCGTGCGTGGCTCGCGGGCGACGGTCTGCCGCGCGATGCCGACGTTCAAGGAACAGCGCGGCAAGGGCTGCGTGCACCTGGACGGCCTGAGCCGTGAGAACGCCGGCGTCGGGCTCGATGCCCCCGTCCGCATCGAGAAGGCCGCGTGTGAGCCTGCCGAGAGCATCACCCTCAGGCCCACGAACGTTCAGCCCTCGGCGCGCGACATGGAGTACATCGGCAGCCGGCTCGACGGCCTCACCGTCATGCCCGGCGACCGCGTGCGCGTCATGCTCTTCGGCAGCCGGAGCGCCGAGTTTGTCGCCGAGAAGACCACGCCCCCGGGCCCCGTGCTCATCCACCCGACCACGCGACTGCTTGTCGCCAGCGCGCCCGCCGGCTCGTCCGCCAACAGCGGCGCGACGCCGAACGCCAAGGGCACCGGCGATCGTCGATTCAGCTACGAAGACATCGGGGGCCTGCGCGGGCAGGTGCACCGCATCCGCGAGATGATCGAGCTCCCCCTGCGCTTCCCGGAGGTCTTTCGGCGCCTGGGCATCGATCCACCCAAAGGCGTGCTCCTGCACGGTCCGCCCGGCTGCGGCAAGACCCTGATCGCCCGCACCATCGCCCACGAGACCGACGCGCGCTTCTTCACCATCTCGGGCCCCGAGATCGTCCACAAGTTCTACGGCGAGTCCGAAGCGCACCTGCGCAAGATCTGGGACGAAGCGACGCGCCAGGGGCCGAGCATCATCTTCATTGATGAGATCGACTCGATCGCGCCCAAGCGCGAGAACGCCGCGGGCGAGGTTGAGAAGCGCATCGTCGCGCAGCTGCTCGCGCTGATGGACGGGCTGAATCGCCGGTCTAACGTGATGGTCATCGCCGCGACCAACCTGCCCAACGCGCTCGACCCCGCGCTGCGCAGGCCCGGGCGCTTTGACCGCGAGATCGCGATCCCGATCCCCGACCGCCACGGCCGGCGCGAGATCCTCGACATTCATTCGCGCGGCATGCCGCTCGCGGCGGACGTCGATATGGCGCGCATCGCCGATCGCACGCACGGCTTCGTGGGCGCGGACCTTGAAGCGCTCTGCCGCGAGGCGGCGATGGCCTGCCTGCGGACGATCATGCCGCAGATCGACTTCGCGCGCGACTCCATCCCCTACGAGCTGATCTCGACGCTCGAAGTGACGATGGATCACTTTGAGCAGGCGCTGGGCGAGGTCGAGCCCTCCGCCGTGCGCGAGGTGGTGGTGGAGGTGCCCAACGTCCGTTGGGACCAGATCGGCGGCATGGACGACGTCAAGCGCCGACTGATGGAAGCGGTCGAGTGGCCCCTCAAACATCGCGAGCTGTTCGCGCGCGCGGGCATCAAGCCCAGCAAGGGCATCCTGCTCGTCGGGCCGCCCGGCGTGGGCAAGACGCTCATTGCCAAGGCCGCCGCGACGCAGACGCAGGTCAACTTCATCTCCGTCAAGGGCCCCGAGCTGCTGAGCAAGTTCGTGGGTGAGAGCGAGAAGGGCCTGCGCGAGATCTTCCGCAAGGCGCGCCAGGCTGCGCCCTGCATCGTGTTCTTCGATGAGATCGACGCGATCATTCCCGCCCGCGCGGCCGGCGCTGTCACGGGCGGCGATGCTGTCAGCGAGCGCGTCCTGAGCCAGTTCCTCGCCGAGATGGACGGCGTCGAGGAGCTGCGTGACGTGCTGATCCTGGGCGCGACCAACCGCCGGGATCGCATCGACGCCGCGATGCTCCGCCCGGGCCGGTTCGACGAGGTCGTCGAGCTCCCGTATCCCGACGAGCGCGCGCGGACCGAGATCTTTGCGGTCCACCTCAAGGGCAAGCCGATCGAGCCGGGCGTGGAGCCCGCGACGCTCGCGCGGATCTTCCCGGGCGCCTCGGGCGCGCAGATCGCCGCGGCCTGCACGCGTGCGGGCCTCGCGGCCATCCGGCGCACCGTCGGCGAAGGCGGCGACTCGCCCCGCATCACCCGTGAGGACCTCGAGTTGGCCATCCGCGACCTTCGCGAGGCGGCCTGAGCGCGCCGGACGGATTCAGAGGATCACCGCGTCAGAGGGGTAGAAGCATGGAGCAGACGATGACCGCGCGGGACGTCCGCGCGACCGACGAAACCTCGCTGATCTACGCCGTGTGCGTGGGCCGGGCCGGCACGCTCGCGCACCTGAGCGGCGCGGGCTTTGAGCCCGACCAGCGTCTGGAAGTGCTGACCCACGGCGGGCTCGATGCCGTCGTCGTGCGCCTGCCCATCGGTTATCTCGTGGGCGAGGACGCCGAGAAACGACTCGCCGATCCGCAGTGGCTCACGCCGCGCGCGATGCGCCACGAGGAGATCATCCGCGAGGCGCGCGAGCGTGCGGAGGTCATGCCTCTCACGCTGGGCGTGGTCTTCCGCGAGGAGATGAGCCTCGCCCAGAAGATGGCCGATCACTCGACGGAGATCCTCGGGTTCCTCGGGCGCGTCGCGCAGCGGGATGAGTGGAGCCTGAAGGTGATGCTCGACCCGACGATCGCGCTGCGGACGATCACCGAGCGGCTGATCCAGGCCGAGACGCAGGGCAAGGCGGTGGGGCCGGGCGCGAAGTACTTCCTTGAGAAGAAGGCCGCCTCGCGGGCAGGCGTTGAACTGCGCCGGCGCGAGGTCGAACTCGCGCAGTCGATCGAGACGCTGCTGCGCGAACGGTGGGGCGAGGTGGTGGTCCGGCGGGCGACGCGCGACGATTCGGGCCTGAGCCCGATCGGGCACTGGGCGCTGCTGGTCGGGCGCGAACAGTCCGCGGATCTCGAAGCCCTCTCGGCGCTCGTGCGCGAGCGGGCCGGCGAGCCGGGCCTGAGCGTCGCGTGGACGGGCCCGTGGGCGCCGTACTCATTCTGTCCGAGGCTCGCGGCCTGAGAGGAGCCGGGCATGCTGATGGGCGTCTGCATCGTGCGCGAGGCGGACCTCCGCGCCTTGGGCTCGGAGCTGACGGACCTTGCGCCGATCGTCGAGGGCGTGCTCTGCATGCTCGCGGCGACGGTTGAGCAGCCCTGGCCCGCGGATGCCGCGCGTGTCTCAATGTACCAGAAGCTTGTGAACGCCGTCGCGGCGCGCGCGACGTGCGTGCCGCTGCGGTTCGGCGAGATATTTGCCGATGAGGCCGCCGTGGGCCGCGCGTTGCGGCTGCGCGAGGGGCCGATCCTGCAGGCGATCGAGCGTGTGCGCGGGCGTGTCGAGTGGATGGTGACGCTTCCCGCACCGACGCGCGCTCCGGCGCAGGTGGAGCTCAAGCCCCTGACGGGCCGGGCCTTTCTCGAATCGCGCCGCGCGGCGCTGGGCGCGCTCCCGGAGCCGTTGCCCGAGCAGCTCCGCGGGCTCGAGGCGATCAGCTCGCAGTGGGCGTGGGTCGATCCGGCAACATCCGCCCCGGGCGCGCCAGGGCATCGGCGCGTGTGCTTCCTTGTGCCGCGAGAGTTCACCGCGCAGGTCCGCGAGCTCGTGGCCGCGCTTTCGGACGACGTGCGCGTGACTGGGCCGTGGGCGCCGGCGGTCTTTGCGGCCATCCGCGATGAGTAACCTCGACGCTGCCTGAACGCTCAGGCCGCGGTGCGTTCAGGGGTGGCGCCCTCCAAGTTCATGCGAGTGAGGCGCGCGATCTCGTCGAACAGCGCGCGGTCGTGCTGAAGCGTGACGAACTCGCCGAGCCACGCGGGCGCGGGCGTGGTGCGTCCGGGCGCGCGCCCGAGAGCGCGCAAGCCGTTGAGCTGAGCCGCCGCCAGCGACAGAATCGCCAGCACCGCGGCCAGGCGCTCGGTCTGGCCGAAGGCCGCGCGCGCCGCAAGCGTGCCCATCGACACGACGTCCTGATTGCGCCCGTTGGTCGGGATCGACGCGGTCGCGCTCGGCAGCCCGTGATGACGCATCTCGGCGACGAGCGCGGTCGCGGTGATCTGTGCGCCGGCCATGCCGCTGGTCGCGCCGGGCTCCCACGCAAGCAGCAGCGGGGCGCCGCCGTTCAGGTCGGGGTTGGCAAGCACGTCGAGTTGGCGTTCAGCGAGCACGGCGGCCTGCACGAGCGCGGCGTTCAGCGCATCCGAGGCGAAGGCAATCTGCTGGCCCTGGAAGTTTCCGCCGTGCAGCACCGCGGTGTCCGAGGCGATCGTCACCGGGTTGTCGCTGACGCCGTTGATCTCGGTCTCGATCAGCCAGCGCGCGTGGTCGATCTGATCCCGGCACGCGCCCAGCACCTGCGGCGCGCAGCGGATCGAGTACACCTCCTGCAGCGGACGCGTGGTGTCCTCGAACGGGCCAAACCGCTCAGCCTCGCGGCGGATGTTCTCGGCGCTGCGCACCTGGCCCTCGTGCCCGCGGGCGCGATGCAGCCTCGCGTCGAGCGCCTGCGCCCGCCCGCCCAGCAGGCGATAGAGCCAGCCGGTGATCTCTTCCGCGCGGTCGATGAGCCTCTGCGCGCGCGCAAGCGCCACGGCTGCGTAGCCCGTCATGAACGACGTCCCGTTCACGATCCCCAGCGCATCCCGCGCCGAGAGTGCACGAGTTTCGATCCCCGCCCGGCGCATCGCGTCGCCCGCATCGAGCGTGCCGGTGCCTTCATCGTTCAGACAGCGCCCATCGCCCGCGAGCACGCGCGCGACGAACGAGAGCGGGATCAGGTCGCCGCTGGCGCCGACCGAGCCAATCTCGGGGATCGCGGGCGTCACGCCGCATCGCAGCATCTCGATCAGTCGTTCGAGGGTCTCGACGCTCACGCCCGAGCATCCCTGCGCGAGCGACTGAGCGCGGACGAGCATCGTCGCGCGAGCAATCGGAGCGGGCGCCGGTGCGCCGAAGCCCGCGCCCAGATGCGCGATCAGCCCCGCGCCCTGAATGTGTGCATCGCTGCACGCGTTGAACTTGACAAAGGGCCCGAAGCCCGTCGTGAGCCCATAGACCGGGTCGCCACGCCTGGCGGCCTCGAACAGCGCCCGCTGAGATTCCTCCACGCGCACGCGCGCCTCGGTCGTGAGCGCAAGCCTCGGCGCACCGATCGCGCCAGACTCAATGTCCTCGCATGTGAGCCGCACATCGGGCCCGAACGAAATCGCGGCCTCGTCACTCGCCGTTCCCTCGCTCGCGGGCTTGGCCTCGATCATCGGCTCCCGGCGCATGAACGCGATCGGCGCGGTGCCGGTCATCTGCTCCGGAGTCGAAGCGGGTTCTGAGCTCGCCAAGAGCGCGGGCTGTTGGGGCGTCGCAGGCGGAAGGTCAGCGCGGGCGATGCGAGGCAGCGTCGTCATACGCGTCAAGATCGGCGGCGATCCCGCACCCGCAATCGGGGGTGAGGCCAAAAATCCAGCCGAATCTGCGTGCTCCGTCAGGCCGCGGCGCGGGCGCCCGGGTCCTCGAGATACCGCGCCAGTTGCGCGCGGTCGAGCGATCCCTTGGCCGACCGTGGCACGTTGTGCTGCGTGAGCACCCGCACCTCGCCCAGCTTCGGCGCCAGGGGCCCGAGGGCGCGCGCGACGAGGGCGATCGGTCGGGCAATCGCCGAGCGCGTGACGAGCACCACGTCGATCGATTCGCCGTCGCGCGAAAGCACCGCCGCGTCGATCACGTCGGGCACGATCTCCGCCAGGCGCGATTCGATCGGCCCCGGCACCACCAGCCGCCCATTGGCCAGCTTGAACGAGTCGTCCGCACGTCCCAGATAAACGAACTGTCCGCGCTCGGCGCGCACGAGGTCGCCCGTCGAGCGCCAGCCGTCGGCCCAGCGCTCGAGTCCCCGCTCGGTCCAGTGCCCGAGGCAGGCATTGGGTCCCCGGAACTGCAGCACGCCCGCGTCGTCCGCGCGCAGCTCGCAGCCGCACGCCGCGCCCAGGATTCCTTCGCGCCAGACGCCCGGCGCGCCGAGCGCGATGCCCGGCGAGGCCTCGGTCTGCCCGTAGCCCACGCGCAGCGTTGAGCCCGTGAGAAGGTCGCTGATGTCTTGCGTGATCTTCGCGCCGCCCACCACGCCCCCGCGGAGGCCCGCGAGCACTGATCGGCCGCCGGGCAGCGCCGCGATCCGGCAGACCTGCAGCGGCACCATCGACAGGTGCGTGATCTCCCAGCGCTCGACCGCTTCGATGATCGACCCCGGATCACGCCCGGCCGAGGGCTCGCGCACGATCGTCTCAGCGTCGAGCAGCGCGGGCACCAAGTCAATCAGCAGGCCGAACGCGTGATGCCAGGGCAGCGCCGAGAGCACCCGCGCGCCGCGGAGCCCGAGGTGGGGCCGGTGTGATTCGATCACCGCCGCGATGTTCTCATCCGACAGCGCGATCCAGCGCGGGTTGCCCGACGTGCCCGAGGTCCGCAGCATGAGCCGAACGTCGGGGCTCGGGCCCAGGCGGGTCGTCGGCGGGCGGATGGGCTTCTCGGGCGGACCCCAGTCGGGGTTGGGCGCGATCACGCGCAGATCGGTGCCGCACGATTCCGCGCGGATGATGACCGAGGCGTCGAGCGCGTCGGGCACGGGCTCGCCCTCGCGCAGCACGATGAGCGAGAGACCTTCCCACCATGCCGCGATCATCGCCATCAGGAACGCGGGAGAGGGGCCCAGCGCGAGCACCACGCGCGTGCCATGCGTCAGGCCCGACGCGCGGAAGAAGTTGACCCACTGCCGCGCGCCGGTCCAGATCGACGCGATCGGCGTGATGCGCCCGGGGAAGACCGTGAGGCGCCCGACATCAGTGTGCAGGCCCTCGTAGAGGATCGCGCGCAGCCGCTCGCGGGGCGAAGCGGCCTCGCGCGCGGAGCCCGATTCGCGCGGGTGGGAGTGGGGGGAGAAGTGGTTGGGGTCGGTGGACATGGGGACGAAAACGGGCGTCACAGCACGAGGCCATGCCGCCCGAGAGGGGTCAGGATTGCCCCGTCTCCGGGGCGAGATCGCGTCCTCAGGCGCGGGCGCAGAAGACCCAGTTGGTCTTCGTGGCCTGATCGCGGTAGAGGTGGACCTTGACGTTGGTGGGCTTCATCTTGAAGGTGAAGGTGTACGGGAACACCAGGTTGAGGTTGTTCGCCGCGACGCCCTTCTTGAACGAGCCGAAGAACAGCGCGTTGTTGGTGCAGGGGGCGATCTGCGTGAAATAGTGCTTGTTCTCGAAGTTCGGGATGGCGACGCCGCCCAGGTCCGACTGGTAGCGGTTGACCATCACGACCTTGCCCGAGTCATCGAGCTTGATGACGCCGAAGTCGCAGCGGTCCATGTCGGCGCGGGAGAGGTTACCGAGCATGCCGAAGAGTTCGTCGGGGACGAACGAGTTCGACGAGGCGGGCCGGGCGGCGGGGGAACGCATCATGTTCATCTGGCTCATTGACGATCTCCGTTCTGAGTGGTCTGCCGCCACGTCGCGCGAAGGACGGGGCGATCGTTCTCGATCTCGAGGGTCACGGTCTTCTCGCTGAAGGCATCGGCCAGGGTCTGGTCGATCTCCTTCACCTGCGCGAGCAGCTGGGCCGTCGCGGGGTCGTCAAGGCCCGGGCTCGACCCGTACACGCTGTAGAAGCTGTGCAGCTGGGCTTCGAGGTTCCGGACCATGTCGATGATCTCATCGGCGTCAGCGACGCCGAGCTCGGAAGCCAGCATCTCGCGCTCGGCGTACAACGCCACGAGTTGCTCTTCCATTCCACCGGGGGTGTTGGACATGGTGAGTCCTTTCTGATTCCGTCCCGCCTTCGCGGGACGACGTGCCCCGGGCGACTCCGCAACGACCGGGCAAAGGGTTCACGCTCAAGCCGCGTGCGGAGCGCGGCCGATCGGTTCAGGCCGCCTGACGCACGGGCGCCGCGAGGAACTCGGTGATCTTGTCCAGATCGCTCTGGTCGATCATGCTCTCGAGCTGACCCAGCAGCATGCTGATGCCCGTCGCCTGGAACGCCACGCGCGAATCACACGCGCCGCGGCGGAAGTTCTGGTAGTTGATCTTCGTGTTCAGTGCGATCCAGTGGCTCTTGAGCTCGATGTAGTTGATCGCCAGCGTTGTTACGAGCTCGCCGTCGTCGTCCACCTCACGCAGAAGCGACACGAAGTTCGAGCGCACCGCCATGACCCAGTCCACGGTCTTGGCGATGTCGCCAGCGTCGGCGTTGGGCCACGTGCGAAGCGCCTCGGCGATCTGCTGTCCGAGGGCCGGATCCGTCAACTGCGTCATGACCTTCTGGCGGTCCATCCCGGGCTCCGTTCTGTTGAATGTGCCTCTCGCCCGCAGCGGTTCACCGACCACAGGCCGCGAATGGGATCGGACTCCGGATCCTCCCCCTGAGCCCTTTCGGAAAACCCGAGGCCGAATGCATCCTGTGTCGGGGTACCGCTTCCGGGGAGTGCTCGCCCGCTTCGGCGTCACCCCCGCACCGTCCGTACAGCTTCTGACACCGGACGTTCAGGTCCCGTTCAAGGCGCCTTGCGGCCGCGGATCGTGCCGGGTTTTCCTGCATCCAAAGCCCAGGCCCCGAACAATCCCATGGTCTCGCACGTTCGCGTTCGTGAGGAAAGTCCCCGTCATGACCCTCGGCCAGCTCATCTTCTTTGTGATCCTGTTCTCCTTCCCGACCACCGGTCTGCTCTGGTGGTGGTGGGCCGACCGTCGGCTCGCGCGCGCGAACTCTCGGCGCGGGCGCTGGGCGCTCGCGGCGTTCATGCTCTTTCAGCTCGGTGCGTTCGCCTGGCTGTTGCTCACACGCTTCCGCGATATGGACGTCCGCACGCCCATCGCGATCCTCACGCCCATGTACATCTGGCACATGGTGCTCCTGCCCCTGGCGATGCTCGCGAGCGTGATGCCGTGGACGGTCTTCCGCCTTGCGCAGGGCGTGCGGCGCTTGTTCACCCGGGCCCAGCCCACCGTGAGCCCGTCGGTCGAAGCTTCCTCAGGCCAAGCCGTGTCAGCCTCCTCCCCGTCCGACGGGCCGCCCGCGGGCCTTTCGCGCCGAGCATTGCTTGCGCGGAGCGTCACGCTCGCACCCCCGGCGCTCACCCTGGCCGCGACGGGCCTGGCGATCCCCCGGCTCGACGAGTTCCGCACCTCGCGCTTCACCGTCCCGATCGCGAATCTGCCCTCGGAGCTCGAGGGCCTGAAGATCGCGCACGTGACGGACGTGCACGTGGGCCGATTCTCGGGCGACGCGCTGCTCTCGCGGATCGTCGAGCGAGTCAACGCGCTCGAGGCCGACCTGTGCCTGCTGACGGGCGACCTGATTGATTTCTCATTGCGCGATCTTCCGCCGGGGCTGGAGATGGTTCGGGCCTTCCGCACGCGGTACGGCTCGTTCATGTGCGAAGGAAACCACGACCTGTTCGATGGTCATCTCGCCTTCGAGCGCGCCGTGCGAGATTCGGGCGTGCCGCTGCTGCTGAACGAGGAGCACACGATCAACATCCGAGGCCAGCGGCTCCAGATCCTCGGCATCCGCTGGGGAGACCCGGCCGCCCGGCGCGCGTCGCTGCACACTGAGCACGCCCGCACCACGCTCAAGCTCCGCGATCCGGGCGCGGTCAACATTCTCCTTGCGCACCACCCTGAGGCGTTCGATGTTGCCGCCGAGCAGGGCGTGGCGCTCACGCTCGCGGGTCACACCCACGGCGGGCAGCTCATGCTCAGCCCCGACCTCGGACCCGGGCCCCTCATGTACAAGTACTGGTCGGGCCAGTACACCAAGGGCGCCTCGCACTGCATCGTCGGCAACGGCACGGGCAACTGGTTCCCCCTCCGCATCAACGCGCCCGCTGAGATCGGCCTCATCACCCTCACCCGCGCATAACCTCATCCATGGCCCGCAAAGGCACATCGCGCGATGATCAGCCCGCGCTCTTTGCGTTTGCGCCCGAAGCCGCCCCCGACGCCCCGCCCAAGCCAGAGTCCAAGCCCGATCGCGTCGCGCCCGTGCCGATCGACGACGAAACCGCGCGCCTCGCACAGGCACTGCCCGCGAACATCCACCTCGGCACCTCCTCGTGGTCGTTCCCCGGCTGGGCGGGGCTGGTGTACGCCCGCGAGGAGTCGCAGACCGCGCTCGCGCGCCACGGCCTGCGCGCGTACGCCTCGTGCCCGATCTTCCGCTCCGTCGGCATCGACAAGACCTTCTATCGCCCCGCGCTCGAGCGCGACTACGCCGAGATGGCCGCGGCCGTGCCCGCGGGGTTCCGTTTCCTTGTCAAGGCCCACCAGGCCCTGACGCAGCCGCACGAGGATTACCGGAGTCAGGACGAGGCCGCGCGGCTCGCCGCACGCGCCGCGGGCGACGCCTCGGCGCTCTTTCTCGATGCCGCGTACAGCCGCGACTTCATCATCGCGCCCACGATCCAAGGCCTCCGCGAAACCTGCGGCCCGATCGTCTTCCAGTTCCCCGCGCTGCGCCTGGCCAACCTCGGCGGCGCCGCCCGGCTTATCGATCGCCTCTTCAGCTTCCTCGACGCGCTTCCCAAAGGGCCGCTCTACGGCGTCGAGATCCGCAACCCGACGCTGCTCACGCCCGCGTACGCTCAGGCCCTGCGCGATGCGGGCGCGGTGCATGTTTATAATGTTCACCCGAGCGCCGGCGCGCTCGAGCAGCAGCTCGCGCTCATGCCCCCGGCCTCGCTCGCGCGGCCTCTGGTCGTGCGATGGATGCTCAACCTCAAGTTCAGTTACGAAGGCGCCGCCGAGCGCTATGCGCCCTTCGCGCGGCTTGTGGACGAAGACCCGCACCACCGCGCCGAGATCGCGCGCCTGTGCCGGGAACTCGCGGCGATCAACCAGCCCGTGTACGTCATCGCCAACAACAAGGCCGAGGGGAGCGCGCCCGGCACCATCCGCAAGCTGGCGGAGAGGATTGTGGGGTCATAGGCGTCGGCTGAAGTGCGGAATCAAGCTCGATCTGACGTTATTGGGCCGGTGAAGATTCTGAAAATGGGCCGCATAAGCCCTTGACGCCCCCCCCCCCCCCCGCTAGGCTCTCGTTGAGTCCTACTCCGGGAGGAACGCATGATCAGAGCATTCGCGGCGGCTGTCGGTCTGGTGACGATCAGCGGTTGGGCTGTTGAGAGGGCAAGCGCTCAGTCCAATTGCTTTGGGCTAGGCATCGTGCTGCCTAGCCAATCTTCGTGTTCGCCGTGCTTCGAGTCTGGATTTTTCTCAACCGCTACGTGCCAACCCGGCGACATCGAAATCACGATGTTCGGACACGATCGGTGTGTGCCCGATAGTCTGGGAGTCACTCAGTGCAACACCGTCATCGCCCTGATTGGCAGTCGTGGTCCTTGTGTCCCGACGCCGAATCCTGCGGGCCAGGCCTTATGCGATGCGGCCAGTCAAACTTACTACGATTTTTGCGTCGCTCAAGGCCAAGCAGACCCCTTTCTTTGTGCTTACTTGGCAAGCGAGCAACGCAGGTTGTGCAAGCCATGCAGGATCAAGATGTGTTCAGGGGGGGCGCTGACCCCGATCCTCGGTCCGGTCCGAGTTTCTCACTCTGGAGTTCCTTGCCCGTTTCCATTTGAGATGGTCCCGCCCTTCCAAGAAGAGCAGCTCGTACTGCCGCTGAATCGGTAGTTGGTTTTGCGAGATGGCGAATCATTAACTGTTGATTCGCGTACAAACTTCAAGCAATTTGCACACTCTGGAGGTGTCGCGTGAACCGATTCTGCGTGTTGAGCTTCGCTGGTGTGTCGGTGGTCGGCGCTCTACAAGCCGTGTACTTCGAGTCGTCGGCGTTTGCCCAGGAGTTGGCGTCGCGGCAGGAAGTGCGAGCGATACTGGAGGTTGCCGCGGTGGCGCCGCCCGCGTCGGTCGATGTGCGATTCGTCCTCACCATGCGGCCTTGGATCGAGTCGCGAGAGCAAACCGAGCGAGCCGTCCGGCAAGCGTGGGGTGACGACGGCAAGCGCGGCGGATACTACGAGAAGCAGCTTCAAGAGGAAGTCGATCGTCAGGCACGCTATCTCGAGACGCCTTCGCACACAGCGGGTCGGATGCTCTGGAATCGCGACCTCACCAGTGCTGGCTTCGGCGATGCCGTGATGACCGGCTCCACTGTGTCGGGAGATTCTCCCGAAGCTCCGTCGATGGAGCCGCAGTATCGAACCGTCTCGATCGCGGCGAGGGGCGACAGGCCTGCTGTTCAGCGAAGGGAACTGCTGTCGGAGCGCCGATTCCACTCACAAAGCGAGTGGAGCAAGTACATGGTGTCCGAGTGGTCGCCCGTGCCTGTCGGAGTTTCGACGCTCTTCAGCGAGTACTTGCGTCTCTCCAAGCTTCCCGTGACGCCTGAGCGTGGAATCACCGACGAGATGGTGGATTTGATCCAGAAGGGCGACAAGCTTCGCATCGCCGTGACGCGAAATGTCCGGTCGAGCTTCAAGACCGATCTCGCGGACCGTTGGGAGATTTCTCTGTCCGCGGTTGCCGACGGAAGGCCGTTGGTCGTCATCGAAACCAAGCCCGGCGACGTTTCGCGCTTCGATCGGGTTGAGATGCGTGAACACAGCGGTCAGGCGTACCTCATCCGAGAAGTCCAGCGTTGGCGCGAAGACGGCTGGCCAGAGGCCTTTGAACTCACGGTCGGCGCGGATCGCATCGCCGGCAAGGCGCCGATGCAGATCACGATCGAATCGGTCAAGGCCGACTCGAAGCCCATCGACCTCGAGCCCTACCGCAACCCGCCCGAGGGGTTTAGGGACATCATCAGCGGCGTGCAGGCTGTTCCGAGCACCGATCGCAAGAAGCGCTAATCCGCGATCGTTCGGCTGACGCTGGTCTCGTGGGCGCGGATGATGCGCCAGAGCTCGCCGATGGGCGTTATGCGTGCGCCCCGGCGGGCGTTCGCGCCGCCGATGCGGTACAGCGTGCGCCACTGCTCGAACAGCACGCGGTACATGCGCCAGATGGGCCACGAGGGGTCGTAAATGTTGGTGCTCTCCGCGAGCGCGCCGTTGAGCTCGATGATCCGGAAGTCGCGCCCCGCGCGGAGGTCCTCGGCCGAGGCGTAGCGCACGTCAAAGCGCCCGAAGTGCAGCCCGGGCGTTGCGCGGCCGATCTCGTTGAACGCCGCTTCGAGCGCGGGCGTGTGCAGGTGCTCGCCGTCGGCGAAGAGTGTGCCCTGGCAGTGATTGCCCGCGAGGCCCAGCGGCACGCGCTCACCGGCCGGGGGTATGTGGTCCGCCCGGGGCCCGAGCCGCACAAGATAGCGCTCGGCCTGGAAGCGATACCGCGGATGGCGCCAGACCTGCTCGCGCAGCGTGCGTACGCCGTCGGCCTCAAGCACCGCAAAGCGCTTGTCGGTGATGCTGAAGATCCGGCCACGGTCCGCCCCCGGCTCGCGCACCCACAGCACGCCCGCCTCGAACGGCCCAGCGTGGTATTGCTGGGCGATGGTGGGGGCGTGGTGGGCGCGAAGATACTCCGCGGCGTCGTCGCGCGAGCGCGCGATTTTTACTGCCGCGCCGCGCTCGCCCGCGTCGGGCTTGAGGACCAGCGGGTACCCGCCCAGCCGCTCTGCGTGCGCGTCGAGCTGCGCGAGCCGCTGCGTGACCTCGCCCGGCGGAATCAGCGTCCACGGCATGACCCACGCCTCGGGCAGCGCGCGGAGGATCTGGTCTTTGCTCTCGCCGACGATGCCCGAGTGCGGGATGAACGGGTTCGCGGCCGTGGGCGCCGTGATCCCGCCGTGACGCGCCGACTGCCAGAGCAAATACGGCACCAGCGGCGCATAGAACACGCGTCTGGGCCAGAACTCGGCGCGGAGCAAGCGCCCGAGCCACGCGCTCCGGCGGAGCTTGGCGATCTCGCGCTCGCTGATGGTCATGCCGTCACCCGGGGCAACCCGAGCCATTCGCCCCATGCTGCTTCGTCGCGCAGGCGCGTCCGCAGGCGCACGTGCGGGCCCTCGATTCGCGCGTCGGTGAGGCTGACGGTGCCCGCGTCGCCGCGGAGCATGTTGAAGCTCTGGTAGCGTGCGCCCTGCCAGCCGTGCGCGTGCAGCGCGTCTTGGAGGTCGGGCCAGAGGTTCGGGCTCGCGTGGGCGAACCAGCGCTCGAAGAGCGTCCGCCGCGCATGCTCGACAAGCTCATCGCCGAGGCCCGAGGACGAGAACATGACGGGTGTTTCGCCGAGCGAGCTCGCGCGAATGGAGCGCTCGCGCCCGTCATGCGCGGCATCGATCAGCCGCGCGCCGTCGGTCGCGATGAATCGAAAGTGCGATGTTCCTGCGGCGACTGCCTGATCGATTGCACGCACGATCTGGATTTCGGTATCTGCGCTCAGGGCTGCCAGGACGAGCTTGCCGCGCGAGGGGCTGCCCGGCGCCGGGCGCGAGCGATCGGGCGGGTTTCGGTTGAGCAGGGTCACGACCCAGCCGTGGGTGCTGACGCCGATCCACGTTCCGCCGCCCTGAGGATCGATCGGGGCGATCGCCCGCACGCCGCCCGCTTCGATCAGCGTCGGCGGGACCGACCGCGGCCTTGTGTGCTGCTCATCGCGCGCGCTGAGCAGCCTCAGCCCCGTAACTGTGCGGATGATCGTGACGGTGCACATCGCTCACGCGCCGGTCTGGACGCGGCGCAGGTGCGTGAGCGTCGCGGGCGCGTAGCCGAACTGCTCGGGCGCGGGCGCGTTCATCAACTTGAGCATCACCGCGATCAGCGCGTTGTGATGGATCGTGTGGCTCACGACGAACATGAGCTCGCGCATGACCGACGTCGTCGCGCGATAGCTCGGGCCTCCCGCGCTGAGCTGTGCGGACATCCATACCGGGCGATCGAGCAGCGCGGGCGAGAGCGAGGCGATCTCTCCCGAAAGCCGGCGGATGGTTTCGAGCGCGACGTCGCGGTCCTTCTCGAGCAGCGTGCCGCGCTCGCGGTGGTCGTAATCGAGCGTGCCCGACTCGGCCGCCCGGACCCAAGCCTCGACATGGTCGAGGCAGTGGCGGACGTGCGAGCCGATCGAGGAGCGGATCTCGCCCACGGGCGAGCGCGTGTACTGCTCGGCGCTGAGTGCCGCGAGAAGCGCGTCAAGCTGCGCGAGCAGCGCGACGAGCGGTTCGGTTGCGGGCGGTGCGGTCGGGTTCATCGAGCCGGGGGCCCCGGGAACGGTGGGTTGACAACCATCGTCAGAAGACATGCGCTGCATCGTACCTCGTGCGCCGGGACGTTGTTGGCCGAACGGGCCCGCCCGTTTCGCCCGCGTTGGATGATTCTTCCGCTGCTTGGTAACGCCCGCGCCCTCGGGGCATCCGAGTCTTTGCCGGTGCGGGGGCTAAACTTCCGCCTCGGCATGGACCTCGACTCCTCGGCATCTTCCCCCCGGCCCGACGGCACGCCCGCGCCCCTCCCCGCGCCCGCACCCGGTGACCTCGCTTCCTTCGAGCGGGCGATCCGCGAGACCGGACCGCGGATGCTCGCGGTTGCGCTGCGGGTTCTGGGCAACGAGGCCGACGCCGCCGAGGCCGTGCAGGACGCATATGTCTCCGCGTTCCGCAACCTTGGCGGGTTTCAGGGCGGCTCGCAGCTCACGACGTGGCTTCACCGCATCGTCGTGAACGCGGCGCTGATGAAGCGTCGTTCGCGCGGGCGTCGGCACGAGCGGTCGGTCGATGACCTGCTCCCCCGGTTCGACGACACCGGGCACCGCATGGGCGTCGAGCCCGCGTGGGACGAGACCGCCGACGAGCTGGCTGAGCGCGCTGAGGTCCGCGATTCCGTGCGTCGGCACATCGAGGAATTGCCTGACGATTTCCGGGAGGTCATCATGCTGCGGGACATCGAGCAGCTGGACACGCAAGAGGCTGCGGAGGTGCTGGGGATCTCCGCCGCGGCAGTCAAGACCCGTCTGCACCGCGCGCGCCTGGCGCTGCGCACGTTGCTGGAGCGTGACCTTTCGCCGCCCGAGCCCGACATTCAGATCGAGGGCCTGCCGCGCTCGACCGATCCCGCGGGAGGGACCGCGCGGTGAGCACGCACAATCACACCTCTCCGGGCGCGCAGCCTCACGACCACCTCTGTTGTCGCGAGATGGTCGCCTTCCTTCAGGACTATGCCGAAGGCACGCTCGCCGGGCCCGTGCGCGAGGCGTTCGAGCGCCACGTCAATGATTGCCTGCCCTGCAAGGACTTCGTGAAGACCTACGTCGACACGATCAAGCTCGCGGGCAAGTGTTCGGGCGCGCACCGCACGCCGTGCAAGATGCCCGAGGGGCTCGTGCAATCGATCATGAGCGCGCTTCGCGAGTTCGGCGGCTGCTCGGGCAAGAAGAGCTGAAGCGCTCGGGCCGTCAGTTCACGACGAACGCCCCGCGGACCGCGGGCGAGACGATCGCGGATGCGCGCTTGCCTGTTGCGCGCTCGTACTCGCGGGCGGCGGCCTGCGCGACGTGCGAGGTCTGAGACCGCTCGACCAGCGCAACGACACACCCGCCGAACCCGCCGCCGGTCATCCGCGCGCCCAGCACGCCGGGCTGTGACGCCAGCGCGGCCTGCAGCGTGTCAAGCTCCGAGCACGACACGCGATAGTCATCGCGGAGCGAATCGTGGGACTGGCTCATGAGCCGCCCGGCCTCGCGGAGGTCGGCCGCCTGAAGTGCGCGGGCAAAGGCACGCACGCGGGCGATCTCGGTCGTGACGTGCCGGACGAGCCGGGCGTGCTCGCCCTCAAGCTTCTGGCTGTCGGCCATCGATGCTTCGCGGAGCATCGGGACGCCCAAGCTTCGCGCGGCGCGCTCGCACTCCAGTCGCCTCATCGCGTACTCGCCCGAGGCCAGCGCGTGCCGAACGCCCGTGTTCATGATGAGTACGTCCGTCGCCGAAGACATCGGCGAAAAGCTCCGCTCCATACTCAGGCAGTCGAGCATCATCGCGTGCCCTTCGCGGGCGTGCACGGCGATCGTCTGGTCCATGATCCCGCAGGGAACGCCGGCGAACCGGTGCTCGGCGCGCTGACACGCGGCGGGGATCGCCTCGCGATCGTCGCAGATCGTCAGCGCCGTCGCGACCTCCAGCGCTGCCGATGACGACAGCCCGCCTCCCATCGGCACCGACGAGCCGAGCGTGATCCGCAGCCCGGGCAGCGCTGGCGCGCGCTCCCACAGCTCCGCGAGCACGCCCACCGCGTACGCCGACCAGTGCCCGGGCAGCCAGGGCTTCAGCTCCGTTTCGCCGGGCAGCGCGTTCGTGCAGGGCATGGGCTTCCAGTCGGTCGTGAGGCGGACGGTCTGTCCCAGGTCCGCGGCATGGATCTGCACGTCCGGGCGCCCGTCCTGATCGCGTGACACCGACGCCGCGCACCAGCGGTCGATCGCCATCGGCATCACCAGCCCGCCGTGGTAATCCGTGTGCTCGCCGATCAGGTTCACACGCCCGGGCGCCACAGCGACACGCTCGGGCGCTCGCGCGAACACCCGCCGGTGCGTCTCGGTCACGCTCTGAATCACCGCCCGCGCCTGCTCGGTCATGCCCTCAGCCTACCGGACCCGCGCCGGGTTCGCAGGCTCGCGCGCCAGTCCTCGACGGTGAGCGCGTATCGCTCATGGTCGGCCCACACGCCGGCGATCTTGAGATACCGCGGCGAATACCCCTCAAGCCTCAGCCCCGCGGCCAGCGCTGTGCGCTTGGAGGGCTCGTTTCCGGGTTGGATGTTCGCCTCGACGCGGTGGAGCTTGAGGTTCACAAACGAGTGACGGAGCATCAGCCCCAGCGCCTCGGTCATGTACCCGCGCCCGGCGAAGGGCTTTCCGATCCAGTAGCCGATAAACGCGCTTTGGAACGGGCCCCGGATGATGTTGCCCAGACCCACATACCCCAGCAGCGCGCCCGTCGCGCGGTCGACGATCAGCAGCCGCTCGCGCTCGGACGTGTTCGCATCCTTCAGAAATCGGTCGAACGCATCGCGCGGCACGCCCGGCCCCGGCTTCACACGCGGCTCCCATCGCGTATGAAAACGCCCGCTCGCCCGGCGCAGCGCGTCCCACGCCTCGCGGTCGGCTTCCCGAGGCGCGCGCAGCCCCACACGCGGGCCCTCCACCACAAACTCGCGCGGCTTCACTCCCACTCGATCGTCGCCGGGGGCTTGCTCGAAATGTCGTACACCACGCGGTTCACGCCCCGAACCTCGTTGATGATCCGGCTCGACATCCGCCCAAGCACATCGTGAGGCAGCTTCGCCCAGTCGGCGGTCATGAAGTCCTCACTCTCCACCGCCCGCACCGCGACGCAGTGCTCGTACGTCCGCCCGTCGCCCATCACGCCCACGCTCTGCACGGGCAGCAGCACCGCGAAGACCTGGCTCGTGGCGCGATACAGATTCGCCGCGACGATCTCTTCGAGGACGATCCGGTCGCACTCGCGGATCAGGTCGAGCTTGGGCTTGGTGACCTCGCCCAGCACGCGGACCGCCAGGCCCGGGCCCGGGAAGGGGTGGCGCCAGATCATCTGATCGGGCAGCCCGAGCACTTCGCCCAGCTTGCGGACCTCGTCTTTGAAGAGTTCGCGCAGGGGTTCGACGAGCTTGAAGCCCAGCTCCGCGGGCAGGCCGCCCACGTTGTGATGCAGCTTGATCCCCGCGCTCTGCCCCGCGTGACCATGGCCGGACTCGATCACGTCCGGGTAGAGCGTGCCCTGCGCGAGAAACTGCACGTCGTGAAGGTCCTTGCTCGCACGCTTGAAGACGTCGATGAACCGGTGCCCGATCCGTCGGCGCTTCTCCTGCGGATCGGTGATGCCCGCCAAGTCCGCCAGGAAGAGCTTCTCCGCGTCGACGACGCGCAGGTCGACGTGGAAGTGATCGCGGAACGTCGTCTCGACGAGCGCGCGCTCGCCCGAGCGCAGCAGCCCCGTGTCGACGAACACGCATGTGAGCTGATTGCCGATCGCGCGGTGCAGCAGCGCGGCCGCCACGGCCGAGTCCACGCCCCCCGACAGCCCGCACAGCACATGCGCCTTGCCCACCCGCGCGCGGATCTCGTCCGCGGCACGCTGGGCAAAGTCGGCCATCTTCCACTGCCCCTCGCACTTGCAGATCTCGTACAGAAAGTTCCGCAGGATGTCGCGCCCCTGAGGCGTGTGCGTCACCTCAGGGTGGAACTGCACGCCGAAGGCTCGCCGCGTGCCGTCAGCCAGCTTCACCGCCGCGTGCGGGCACGTCGGCGTCGAGGCGATCGTCTGGAACTTTGCGCCCGCGAGGTCGGTCACCTGATCGCCGTGCGACATCCAGACGGTCGTTTTCTCGGGCAGGTGCGCGAGCAGTTCGCTCTGGGGCTCGACCGCGAGCGTCGCGCGCCCGAACTCACGGTGGCTCGCGCGCGTCACCGTCGCGCCGAGAATCTGGCACATCAGCTGCATGCCGTAGCAGATGCCCAGCACAGGCACGCCCAGGTCGAAGATCGCCGGGTCGCAGCGCGGCGAGCCCTTGTCGTAAACGCTCGAGGGCCCGCCCGAGAGAATGATGCCGCGAGGGTTGAGCTTCTTGAGGTCTGCGGCAGAGATCGCCGGGTTGACCAGAGTCGAGTGAACGCCCGCCTCGCGCACGCGCCGGCAGATGAGCTGCGCGGTCTGCGACCCAAAGTCCAACACCGGCACCGTCTCGCTGGGCGTGAGGCTCATGGGGCTCTCCAAACTGGAGTCTTTGGGGCTCGGGAAAGCCCCGAGGATAGACGCCCGCCCCGCATCGACGCCACCCCGGGCGAGGCCCGAATTGCAGCGAGCGACCACAGTGGGGGCCAAACTCTGTCGGCGCGGGGGCCAGCCGGTCGATGGTGCTTGAGGCGGGGGAAGTCCCTGGGTCGCTCGGGCGCAGGAATTGTCCCCGCCTTGGGCGGAGGACGGCGGAAAGGGTGTAGCATGTTTGGCGTGCGAGAGTCTGCATCAAGGCCGAGGGTTCCGGCGCTGCCGATCGTCTGCGCTGCCGGTCTGGCCCTGCTGGTGACTTCGCTGGCTGGCTGTCGGCCCGAGATGGTGGGGGGCTTAGATTCGCCCGAGCCTGGCGAGCAGCTCCGCGCTCTGAACAATCTCAACGCCCGCGGAGCCATCGCGCCCGGCGACCGCAAGGCCCTCGTCCGGTTCCTGGAGCACACCGACCCGGCGATGAGGCTGCTGGCCATCACGCGTTTGCGTGAAGCTACGGGGACGGACCTTGCGTACGACTACGCTGGCGACCCGCTCGCGCAGGGGCCCGCGGTCCGCCGATGGGCCGACTGGGCCGAGGATCCGAGCAGGATCGACCGCCTCAAGGCCGAGGCGGGCACTTCGGGGAAGAACGACGCATGAGCGACCAGAGCCCGAACCCTTCCTGCGGAACTGCGGGCCCGATCGCGCCGACGGGCCATGCGCCGATCCGGCTGGAGATGCTGAGCCAGCCGATGTATCTCGCGGGGGCTCGCGATCTCGTCTCGGCCGTGGCCAAGCGGCTGGGCTTCACCGACCTGTCCTGCTCGCAGATCGCTCTCGCGGTCGACGAAGCGCTCTGCAACATCATCCGACACGGCTACCAGCGCCGGACCGACGGCCCGATCTGGATCAGCCTCTGGCCCCTCGAAAGCCCCGCGGCGTTGAAGATCGTGATCGAGGATGAGGCGCGCCAGGTCGACCCCGCGACGATCAAGAGCCGCGACCTTGCCGACATCCGCCCCGGGGGGCTGGGCGTGCACATCATCAAGGAAGTGATGGATGAGGTGACGTACGAGCACCGCCCCGTGGCGGGCATGCGTCTCACGCTCGTCAAGCGTCGTGATGCTGCGCAGCAGGCGGGCGCCGCCTAAACTGGAACGCGGCGGAGATTCTCACCGCCCGTGGAGCGACGCTCGTGGCCGACGATGTCTTCAAATTCACGCTGGAGGAGATTCCCTCCGCTGGCCCGGGCGCGTGGCTTCTGAGGCCGCGGGGCGAGATCGCGTATTCCGAGGCGCCGATCTTCCGCAGCACGATCAAGAGCGTCTTCGACAAGGGCCCTCGGAAGTTTGTCGTCGACATGTCGGGCATCGACTACATGAACACGCCGGGGCTTGCGGCGCTTGTCGAGGCGCTCCAGACCGCCCGGCGCAACCAGATCAAGTTCATCCTGTTCGGGCTCAACGAGCGCGTGATGGCGATCTTTGAGATCGCCCGTCTCAACCGCGTCTTCGACATCAAGCCCGACGAGGCCTCCGCGATCGCCGGCTGAGCTCTCCGCACGCCGACCCTGAGATTGCGGTACCATCGCCCGAGGCATGTCGACCCTGCCCGGCTCCAACGACGACCCCTACGAAGCGACCGACCAGGTCCCCTTCTCTCCCGTGCGCACCGCGCTGGGATGGATCCGATTCTCCGTTGCGGCGACCCTCGCCGGTGGGCGCGGCGTGCTCGAGCTGATCGGCGGGATGGTGCTGCTGTTCGTCTCGGCGTGCACGTGGATCGGGCGTTCGGTGTACGACCGCAAGGTGCGCTTGGGAAAGAGCGCGGTCGTGAGCCAGATCGTCCGCGTGGGCGTGCGGTCGGTGTTCATCGTGTCGCTGGTCTCGGGCTGTGTAGGCCTGATTCTGGCGCTGCAGCTTGCGCCGCCGCTGGATGAGTTCGGCGGCAAGAGCGCGGTGGCGAACATCATCGGTGTCGCGGTGCTGCGCGAATTGGGGCCCCTGATCGGGTCGATCGTGCTGACGGGCTTTGCGGGCGCGTCGATCGCGGCGCAGCTGGGCACGATGGTGGTCAGCGAGGAGATCGAGGCGCTCGAGGCCCACGCGCTGAACCCCATTCGGTTCCTGGTGGTGCCGCGGGTGCTGGCGTGCGCCGCGTCGATGACGTGCCTGGCCGTGGTCGCCAATACCGTGGCGATCGGTGCCGCGATGGCGATGTCGGTCTGGGGCCTGGACATCCCGGCGCAGGAATACTGGGCCAACACGCTCGCGCAGTGCAAGCCGATCGACCTGCTCACAGGCCTGTTCAAGGCGCTGATCTTCGGCACGCTGATCGGCGTCGTGTCGTGCTACAACGGGCTGAGCGTTGACCCGCGTGACGGCGCCGACGGCGTCGGCAAGGCGACGACCAACACCGTCGTCCAGTGCGTCGTCGCGATCATCCTCGCCGACTTGGTGTTCACCGCGGTCTTCTTCGCGCTGGACCTGAATTGAGGCCCCCGCGGACCGGGGCGGGCCCCGCGCGCGGGCTATCATCGGCCCGCATGTCCCCCGCCCGGCGAGATTCGTCACGAACCCGCAGCGCCGCGAGGCTTCGCGCGGCCGTCGTCGTCAGCCGATACAACGCCACCGTCACCGACCGCCTCCTCGAAGGCGCCCGGTCCGAAGCGGCGTCGCGAGGCGTCGAGCTGGAGGTGTTCGACGCCCCCGGCTCCTTCGAGCTTCCCGCGATCGCGGGCGCGCTGGTCCGCAGCGGTGCGTTCGATGCCGTTGCGGTGCTTGGGTGCATCATCAAGGGTGAAACCGAGCACGATCGTTTCATCGCGCAGGCGATCTGCGAGTCGATCGCCGATCTGTCCGCGCACTCGGGGGTACCGATTGGCCTGGGCGTGCTGACGGTGAACACGCCCGAGCAGGCGCTGGCGCGCGCGGGGGGCGATCAAGGCAACAAGGGCGCCGAGGCCCTGGCCGCGGCGATCGAGACGCTGACGACGATCCGCTCGATCGGCGTGAAGAATCGAGCGGCGCGGTCGATCCGCTCGCACGACAAGCTGGCGAAGCGCACGACCAAGCCCCGAAAGGGGGCGCGCCGTGCATGACCGAGCGCGAGAGGTCGGGCTGAGGGAGATCTACACGCCCGTGGACGAGGACGCCAAGCGCGACTTGGCGGGTGAGTTGGTGCAGGCCGAGGCGTTGCTGCAGACGCTCCCGCCGATGGAACGCGGGCGTGCGATGCAGATCGCGCTTCGCCGGCTGGCGTTCCAGGCGATTTATCAGTTCGACGCGAGCCCCGCGGCGTCGGCGGCGGACATCGAGGTTTTCCTCGAGCGCGTGCCGGGCATGAGCGCCAAGGATATCGATCGCGCGGGCGAGCTGATCGCGGGCGCCTGGGGCGCGCGCGCCGAGGCCGACAAGGAACTGGGTGAGCTCTCGCCCGACTGGCCCGTGCATCGCCTCGCGGGCGTAGACCGAGCGATCATGCGCCTGGCGCACTATGAGATCACCGCGGGCGTGGTGCATCCGCGGATCGCGGTGAACGAGGCGGTCGAGCTGGCGAAGGCGTTCAGCACGGAAAAGTCGCCCGCGTTCATCAACGCGATCCTCGACCGCGTGCTCAAGCGCGTGCTGGGCGACAAGGCCGAGCAGGACCCGCCCGAGGGCACGGGCGTGCTCGAACCGGGCCGGGGGAGCTGAGCGATGGGCTTCTTCAAGTCGCTCGTCGGGAAGCTCAAGCAGGGCCTGGAGAAAACGCGCGAGACGTTTGTCGCGGGGCTGCGGTCGATCCTGCTGGGCAAGCGGCTCGACGAGGCGCTGATCGACACGATCGAGCAGAGGCTGATCGCCGCGGACGTGGGGACGCGGACGACCGACCGATTGATCGCGCGGATCCGCGAGGACTTTCGCGCCGGTCGGATTGATCGCGGCGAGCAGGTGCTCGAGTATCTCAAGGGCGAGCTCAAGGCGATGTGGCCCGAGGCCGATCGGCGCCTGCGCCTGGCATCCGCGGGCACGAGCGTGATCCTCGTGGTGGGCGTGAACGGCGCCGGGAAGACGACCAGCATCTCCAAGCTCGCGGCGATGCTCCGCGGGCAGGGCAAGAGCGTGATGCTCGGGGCGTGCGATACGTTCCGCGCGGGCGCGGTCAGGCAGCTGGAGATCTGGGGCGAGCGTCTGGGCGTGCCCGTCATCAAGGGGCAGCAGGGGGGCGATCCCGCGGCGGTCGCCTTCGATGCCTGTGCGTCGGCCAAGGCGCGTGCGGTGGACGTCCTGATCATCGATACCGCCGGGCGTCTCCAGACGCAGGACCCGCTGATGCGCCAGCTCAGCAAGATCCGCTCGGTCGTGACGAAGCACTTTCCGGACGGCCCGCACGAGACGATTTTGGTGCTCGACGCGACGGCGGGTCAGAACGCGCTGAGGCAGGCCGAGGAGTTTGCCAAGGCCGCGGGCGTAACCGGGATTTTTCTCGCCAAGCTCGACGGCACGGCTAAGGGCGGGATTGTGGTCGCGATCCGCGATATCACGGAGATCCCCGTCAAGTTCGTGGGCGTCGGCGAGACGCCCGAGGACGTTGAGCCCTTCGACCCCGAGTCGTTCGTCGACGCGATGTTCGAGGACGCGCCCGCGCAGGGCTGAGCGGTTGCGAGCAAAAAGGCCACGGGCCCCCGGGGTTGCCGGAGGCCCGCGAACGGTCGGAGGTCGGCGATAAGCCGAGTTCTGTGCCGAGGAACCGTTTGGTTCCGCGCGGCGGTCATTTCTCTGGGCCTCGCGTTGCCGCGGGGCTCAAGCGGTCTACCCGTCTCCTTTCACCCGGACCGGGCGCCGAGGTTGCCCTCGCGGAAACTGCTCGACCTTGCACGCGGTGGGGTTTGCCCTGCCCCGACTGTCACCAGCCGGGCGGTGCGCTCTTACCGCACCATTTCACCCTTACCGTCGGGTTGCCCCGTCGGCGGTATCTTTTCTGTGGCACTGTCCCTCGCCCGTGACCGTCCGGGCGGGTGGGTGTTGCCCACCACCGTGTCCTGCCGTGCTCGGACTTTCCTCGCCGGGCCCTTGCGAACCCGGCGCGACCGCCCGCCGACTCTGCCGGCCCGATGATAGGGAGCCCGGGTCGGTACGATGGTGCACGCCGATGGACGACCCGACCGGCCAATCCGCTGCCAAGCCCACGCGTGCGATCGCGTGGGCCGATCCCGATCAGGTGCCGCTGCTGAGGCTGCTGGCCGAGCGCTGCGGATTGGTGTGGTCGGGGGCGGGCTCGCCCCAGCGCGGGCGCTCGCTGGAAGTCGCGCGGGCGCTGAGCGAAGGTCAACCGCAGGACGCCTCGGCGTTTGACGATGTGCGCTCGGCCCTCGCGGGCCTGGGCGAAGCGGCGCGGCCGGAGCCCGGGACGCTGATGCTGCTGGCCGCGCCTGTTCCGTCGGACGTGAACCCCGCCGAGCAGCGTGTAAGGCCGGCCTTATCGGTGCGCGTCGCGACGCTCGAGCCCATCCCCGCGAGCCTGATCGGCACCGGGGGCGATCTTTCGGCGATGGGGGTGTTCAGGCTCGCGCCGATGTTCCGTCATGCGCGCGCGGTGCGCGAGTCGGTCGAGGTCCGCGGCGCGTTCGGCCCGATCCGCACGATGGCCGTGAGCGCGATGGGTCAGGCTGGCACGGGCTCACTCGGTGCGCGGCTGCTCGACGCGGTCGACCTCATCACGCTGATGATGGGTGAGCCCGAGACGGTCGACGCCTCGTACGCGGGCCCGGGCGTGGCGCCTCATCCTGAGGCGGGCGCCGCGGTTGCGCCGGTGCGGATGCTCCCGGGCGAAGATCTCCGTGGGCTCTCGGGCGACATGACCGTCCACCTTCGCTTTGCCGATGGGCGCAGCGCACTCGCGCACGTCTCGGACTCGGCGGGCGCATGGCGGCGCGTCGCGACCGTCGTCGGCTCGGCCGGGCGCATCGACCTCGACGACGAGAGCTGGGCGTGGAGCAACCCCGCGGGGAAAGTGATCGACGAACTCAAGCCCAGACCCGCCTCGGCGCGGGGCATCAAGGATCGACGCGCGCGTTCGCGCGGGCCCTCAGCGCTCGACACGCTCAGCGAGGCGATCTCGCGGATGCTCGATCCGGGCCTGCACGATCCGCCCCCCGCACGGCCCGCGTCGGCGCTCGCGTGCGCGGTCGCCGCGGTGCTCAGCGCCCGGACAGGGCAGCCCGAGTTTCCGGCGACGCTCCGGCGCATCGCGGGCGCGGACGACGACACACCCGACGAGTGAGCCTCTCAGCCCACTTCGTGCGACGAAACCATCCACAGCAGTTTGTCGGCGCCGCGGGAGACTTCGGTGAAGACGTCCGCGCTCGTTGCGTCGCCCAGCTTGGCGGACGCGTCGCTCGCGCTGCGTACTCCCGCGGCAAAGCGCGCGAGGCTTGCGCTCAGGTGCCGGACCAGCAGCGTCTCATCGTGCGTGGTGGTGATCTCGTCCAAGCGGCTCGCGCGGGCCGCGTGACGCAGCGTGCCCTGCGCCGTCACGCCCAGTTGCAGCGCACGTTCGGCGAGCAGGTCGGCGAACTCTTCGGCCTCCTCAGCCAGATCGTCGAAGAGACCGTGCAGCATCGCGAACCGCGGTCCGCGCACGTTCCAATGCGCCTGCTTGGCCTGTGCGTGAAGGTCGATCGCGTCGGCCAGCGACGCGTTCAGCAGCGCGCCGACTTGGGCACGTACGGCTTCAGGGATGTCAATGCGCGTGTGCATGGCTGAACCTCTGGTCTCCGATCAGTCCCCGGCGTGCGACCACCCGCGTGCGTGCGGCAGCCCCAAGCTCAGACGCAGCCTGCGTCGGACGGGCGACATGGACTGTCTTTGGATGCCGATGGGCACGCACCGGTGACGCGGTTCAATCGTCGTCGTCGTGGAGCATTCTGTGGGCGGGCGTGTCGGTGTCGTCAAACTGCCCGCCCCGCGCGGCCCAGATGAACCCGATGATCCCGATGAGTGCAAACAGCACCGCGAGCGGGACGACGACATACAGCACACTCATCGGGCACCTCGAAACGTTGGGGCCACAGGCGGGGCGAACGTGCGGGCCTTGAGCGTCAAGCCCAGCGCCGTGAGCGACGAGATCGGCATGACGATCGCGGCGAGGATCGGGTTGATCAGCCCGAGAACCGCGAGGCCCCCGGCGATCACGTTGTAGCCCAGCGAGGCCCACAGGTTGCGCTTGATCGCGCCGAGCGAGCGCCGAGAGCCATCGAGGAGCTCGGCGATCGAGCCCAGGCCCGGGCGCGAGAGATACACGTCGGCTGCGGCAAGGCTCGCCTCGGCGCCGCCGTGGACCGCGACGCCCACGCCCGCCGCAGCGAGCGCCGCAGCATCGTTGACACCGTCGCCGACCATTACGACCGTGCCGCGAGTGCCGATCGCCTGCTGAGCCTCGCGCACCACGGCGAGTTTGGCTTCGGGGGACATTCCGCCGCGCGCGTCGGTCTCGGCGATGCCGACCTGGGCCGCGACACGACGAACCACGTCGGGATGATCGCCCGAGAGTACGCCGACGCGCCAGCCGCGGCGCTTCAGGTCGGCGATGACGTCCGCGGCCTCGGGCCTCACCGCGTCACCCAGCGAGACGATCGCGGCGAGGCGGCCATCGACCGCGACCGCGATCGGGGTCAGGCCCTGCGCTGCGCACGCCGAAGCGCGGGAACGCGAGCCCGCATCGGGCGCGACGCGTGCAAAGACGTGCTCGGGCGAGCCCACGAGCACGCGCCGACCATCAACGAGGCCCTCGATCCCGCCGCCGGTGATCTGGTGGACGCGCTCGACGCGTCGGCCCTCGGCGGGGCCCGCAAAGTCTCGGACTGCGCGCGCGACCGGGTGCGAGCTGTGCTCTTCGAGCGCCGATGCGAGCGCACGGGACTCGTCTGTGCCGTCCCACGCGACGACCGAGAGCCGACCGAGCGTGATGGTGCCCGTCTTGTCGAGATAGACGATGCCGGGCGTCGTGAGGCGCTGGATGACATCGCCGCCCTTGATGAGCATGCCCAGGCGCGCCGCCCGACCATGGGCGATCGTCAGCACGAGCGGCGTCGCAAGCCCGAGCGCGCATGGGCAGGTGACGACGAGCAGCGCGACCGCGTGCTCGACCGCTGTCGCGGGGTTCAGGATGAGCCACACCGCGAGCGTGAGCCCGGCGAGGCCCAGCATGCCGAGCGTGAACCACGAGGAGGCCTTGTCGGCCCACGCGACGATGGGGGCCTTCCGGCACGAGGCGTCTTCGACCAACCGCATGAGTTTGCCGATGCGCGTCCGCTCGCCGATCGCGTCGACCCGCACGTGGAGCGCCGAGGAGATGTTCACCGAGCCCGCCGCGACGGGCGAGCCCACGCCGACATCGATGGGCCGGCTCTCGCCCGAGAGCAGCGACTCATCGACCAGCGAGCGGCCCGAGACCACGCGCCCGTCCACGGGCATCGACTCGCCCGCGAGCACCTCGAGCACGTCGCCCGCGCGCACGGCCTCGATCGGCACATCGCGCACAATGTCGCCTTCGACGCGGCGGGCGCTGGCGGGCGTGAGTGAGAACAGCAGTTCGACCGCATCGGCTGCGCTTCGCTGCTGCCTCGCCTGGAAGAAGCGCCCGACGAGCAGCGCGAACACCAGCACGCTGACGGTGTCGAAGTAGATCTCGCCGTGCCCGCGGACGGTGGCGATGACGCTCCACACACCGCCCGCGGCGAGCGCGAGCGCGATCGGCACGTCGAGGTGTGCGGCCCGCGCGCGCACCGCGGCCCAGGCGCTGCGGAAGAAGATCGCGCCCGGCCAGGCGAGCGACAGCACCGTGAAGCCCATGCTGATCCAGCGGAACATCTGCTGATGCCCGGTGTCGATCGTGTCGAACAGCCCCGCGTAGAGGCACAGGGCAAAGAGCATCACGTTGGCCGCGCACGCGCCCGCGATGCCCAGGCGGATGAGCTGCCGGCGGTCTTCGGCGATCCGCACGCCCCGCGAGCGCGCATCGCGCGCCGGGTGTGGGCGATAGCCGATCGCGTCGAGCACGCGCGCGATCCGCGAGAGCTTGATCGCCCCGTCGTCCCACGTCACGCGGATCAGGCTCCGGCGCAGATCGAGCCGAGCCTCGAGTACGCCGGGCGCAAGGCGAGGCAGGCGTTCGAGGATCCACGCGCAGGCCGAACAGTGCACGCCCGCGAGGAAGAGTTCGACCGAGCACGCCTCGCCCGGCGAGCCCGAGACGTGAAGCGTGCGGAATGCGGCGTCGTCAAACTCAGCAAAGCTGCGATCGCTGGCGCGCACGGCCTTAGTGGGGGCCTGAAGCTCGTCGCGGATGGCGTAGTACTTCTCGAGGCCGCAGGACGAGATGAGACTGAACGCTGTTTCGCAGCCGTGGCAGCAGAACTGCGCGGGCTCGCCCGCACGGATGAGCCCGGTGGGCACAGGCAGGCCGCAGTGTGTGCAGAGCGTTGCGGCGCTCACTGGGAGAGGAGGGGGCGCAACGGAGAGCGAGTCGGAACTTGTGAGCGTGCTCATGGGCGCGGCTCCGCGTTCGTCGGAGTGAGCTCGGCGGGGCCGTGGCACAGGATCGGGTCCGTCGCGTTGCCCGAGACCATGCTGCTTGCAAGGTGCGCGGGCGCGATGCGGCTCAGTCGGCCCGTGAGCGTGAGCAATCCGACCGCGACGAGCAGGCCCGCGGTCGCGAGCGGCAGGTGCTTGCGCATCGGGCCCGTGAGCTTCTGAAGCCCAAGGCCCAGCGAGGCCATGACGGGCAGCGTGCCGAGCCAGAAGACCGCCATCGCGAGCGAACCTGCGAGTGGGTCGCCCGTTCCCGCGGCCGCGACGACGAACATGTAGAGAAAGCCGCACGGGAGCAAAGTCGTGAGCAGGCCGATCACCGCGGCACGTGTGACGGGCGCGAGCCGCGCCGCGCGGGCGTACTGCGCCGCGACGAAGTGCTTCCACCGCACGGGCAGAGGCATCGCTGGCAGACGCACGCCCAGCGCGCGGAGGACCGCGGCGATGCCGAAGAGGACCATCACGCCCCCGGCAAGCGCTGCGGCGCCACGCTGGATGCCGACGAGGTCGCCCGCGAGGCTGAACGCCTTGCCGACGGCGCCCGCGAGCGCGCCGAGCAGCGTGTAGGTCGCGAGGCGCCCGAGGTTGTACGCCGCGGCGAGCGACCAGCCGGGCGTGCGGTGCTTCTCATCGGGGGTCACGGCCATCGCGAGGAATGCGCCGCACATCCCCGCGCAGTGGAGGCTGCCGAGCAGGCTCGTCACCAAGATGGCCCCGATCAGCGCGATCATGCCGACTCCCGGAGAAAGCCGCCTCAAGCTCCGGCGGACTGTTCGAGCAGCAGGACGTCCTGCTCGCTCGTGAACGTCATCCCGACCGCGTCGGCGATGAAGCTGAAGCGCCAATTGCCGGCGAATTCGACGGGAAGCGTCGCGCGGTACTCGCCCTCGCCCAGCGATTCGAACTTCAGCGTGACGGCCCGCTCGCGGTGCCCGGTGTGGAAGGCCTCGGCCTTGAGCTTGGCGTTGCGGATGCCGTGCGAGGCGCCGTCTTTGAGCGTGACGAGCACGGTCATGGTGCCGGGAGCCTCGGCCTGTTCGAGGCGCACCGCGAGCGACCAGCCGAGCGCCGCGTTGAGCTCGCGCTGCTCCTTGGTCGTGTCCCAGTGCAGAGCTCTCTGGTAATAGTCCTTCTCGATCGATGCGCCACGCGTCGAGAGCGCGGCATACACCGTCAGGGCACAGACGCTCACGTTGAGGCCCAGCAGGACTACGACAAACCCGATCCAGAACCGACCCTTGGATGTCGTGGGCGCGTCGCTCATGGCTTGATCTCCCCTACGGGCGCGGCGTGCATGTTGCCGGGGCCCATCATCTCGAACTTCGCCTCGTCGGCAAAGCCGCGCGGCGTCGTGACCTTCACCTTGGCCTGAACCTTGCCGCGGACGAACTTGTCCTGGCCGATCACCAGCAGGCCCGGGACGGCCTTGATCTCGCCGCCCGCGACGGTGACTTTCAGCGACTCGGTGCGGAGCTCGAGCCCGTCGTTCCCGCCCTCGGTAATCGGTGAGAGCGTGAACGTCACGGGCTCGTCCCGGCGGTTCTGAAGCTTGATGCTGATGGGATTGGCGATGCGCCCCGGCTCGATCTGATAGAACGGCGCGCCCCGGCCTCGGAACATCGTGAGGTCGGCCTCCTGCTTGGTGAGCAGCACCAGCGTGAAAGCTGTGGCGATGATCGTGAGCAGCGTTGGATACAGGACAACGCGCGGGCGGAGAAGGCGGACCCGTTCGCCCGCGAGTGCGTCCTGCGAGGAGTAGCGGATCAGTCCGCGGGGCTTGCCGAGCTTGTCCATCACTGAGTCGCAGGCATCGATGCACTGCGTGCAGTTGACGCATTCCATCTGAAGGCCGTTGCGGATGTCGATGCCCGTGGGGCAGCATTGCACGCACTGCTTGCAGTCGACGCAGTCACCGCCCGAGGCCGGCGCGGCGCCCCCCGTTCCGCCGACGGTCGCGAGGACGGGCAACGCAAGGTCGGGCGCGGCGCCCGTGTGGCGCGCGGACTTGGCGTGCTTGCGCCCGCGAGGTTCGCCGCGGCGTGCGTCGTAGCTCACGATCAGCGACTTGCGGTCGAGCATCACGCTCTGGAAGCGCCCGTAAGGGCACGCGACCAGACAGGCCTGCTCGCGGAAGTAGGAGAAGTCGAACATCATCAGCGCGGTGGTCGCGGCCATCACGCCGAAGCCCACCGGGTGATCGGCCGGGCTTCCCGTAATCCAGTGGCGCAGCTGCTCAACGCCGACAAAGTACGAGAGGAACGTGTGCGCGAGGTAGCACGAGATGGCGAAGTAGGTGATGAACTTGAGCACCTTGGCCTGCGGCGACCCGACGAACCGGGACGTGCTCACACGCCCGGGCGTGCCTTCGAACAGGCGCTCGATCGGGCGGTACACAAACTCGAGGTACACCGTTTGGGGACAGGCCCACCCGCACCAGACACGCCCCGCGAGCGCGGTCATCAGGAAGACCGTGACGAACACGCCGAGCATGAACAGGGCCAGCAGCAGCGTGTCGGTGGGCAGGAACGTGAAGCCAGCGATCGTGAATCGCCGGGCGGGCATGTCGAGCAGGACGAACGGCTTGCCGTTGAGCGAGAGATACGGGATCAGCGTGAAGAGGGCGATCAGGAAGTACGCGACCGCGCGGCGACGACTCCAGAAGCGTCCGAACGCGGGCTTGGGCTTGATCCAGCGCCGGGAGCCGTCGTCGTTCAGGGTCGGCAGCGTTGAGGGCGGCCGACTCGCGGCGGGCGCGGCCGGCGTAGCGGACGTCGTCTTGGGCGTTGATTCGACGAGCGAGTCGATCACCGGACACCTCGAGCAACTGGGGCGAAGCTCCCGTGGCTTCGTTTACCGACGGATTCGCACAACGAACGAAGGAGGAAGCCCGACCCGACCGGCCGGGCTCGCGAGTGATCGGCGGTCAGGGCATCTTGGCGGCGGGCTGTGCGGTGCCGCCTCCGTCCTTGGCATCGCTCCCATCCGTGGGCGCGGCGGGCCAAGGCGCGATGGCTTCGCCCTCGGCAAACTTGGGGCTGGCCGGCTTGGTGCCGCGAAGCGATGCGACGTAGGCCGAGAGGAGTACGCGCTCCTTGTCGCTGATGGTCTTCCAGCTGGGCATCGCGCCGTTGTTGGCTCCGTTGGTCAGCACGTCGTAGATGTCGGTGAGCTTCTTGACGTTCTTGTAGTGGTCGTCGGTGAGGTTGACGCCCGTGAGGCCGCCAGCGCCGCCGTCTGCCGAGTGGCACGTCGCGCAGTTGCTGACGTACAGGCCCGATGCGACGTTGAGCAGGTCGGGCGACTTCATGAGCTTGAGCAGCGAAGCCTCGTCGTTCTCGATGCGGCCAGCGGCGAAGAGCTTGCGCGTCTCCTTGGTCTGGTGTGCTTGCCAGGCGTCCTCGACGCTCCAGCCCACCGGGCTGAAGTGCCAGAAGATGAAGTAGAAGATCGAGAAAACCACCGAACCCAGGAAGATGAGGTGCCACCATCCCGGCGTCGGGTTGTCGTACTCGCGGATGCCGTCGTATTCGTGCTCCAGCAGCTTGTTGCTCTCCGAGGTTGAGGCCAGGGGCTGGCGCTCAGGCTCGGCGTGGACGGACTTGCGGAGGATCTTCACTTCGTCAGACATTGCCCGCTCCTTCCCCGGCATTGCGCGATCCGATCCGATTGGCCGGCGCCATCAGTTGGGCTGCCGGCGCGTCTGAGAGGGGCAGAGATCCTGCCCGTTCGAACTCTTCGCGTCTGGACTTGTTGAGCGTCCGTCGCACAATTGCGACGAAGACCGCGATGAAGATCACCAGAGCCATGCTGGGCCAGACCCACAGATCCAGGCTGCTCATCAGCTCGCTCATGCTCACTTGGCACCTCCGGTGCTGGGAGCCGCGGGGGCATCCGTGGATGGAGTGGGGGCCGGGCTGGGCGCGGGCTTGCTGATGTCGGTGCCGAGGCGCTGCATATAGGCGACGAGTGCGATGACCTTCTTGTCGGCCATGTTGTCGTACCCGCCCTGCACAACCAGGTCCTTCGCGATCTGCTCGGCCTGTGCCTTGGCGAGGGCGACGGCCTTGCCGTTCCGCACGGCTTCGCCGTACGGGACGCCAATCATCGCCATCGAATCCACGCGGCCCTGGATGGCGTCGAAGTTCAGCGTCTGCTCGAGCAGGTGCGCGTACGCCGGCATGATCGACTGCGGGACGAGCTGGCGCGGGTTCTCGAAGTGGCGCACGTGCCAGTCGTGCGAGCGCTTGCCGCCCTCGCGGGCGAGGTCGGGGCCGATGCGCCGCGAGCCCCACTGGAACGGATGGTCGTAGACGAACTCGCCCGGCTTGCTGTACTCGCCGTAGCGCTTGGTCTCGGCCCAAATCGGGCGGATCATCTGCGAGTGGCAGTTGTAGCAGCCTTCGGCGATGTAGATGTCGCGGCCGGCGAGCTCGAGCGGCGTGTAGGGCTGCACGCTGGCGATCGAGGGCACGTTGTTGCGGATCAGGAACGTCGGGATGATCTCGAACAGCGACGCGACCGCGATCGCCGCGAGCACCAGCACCGAGAACTTCAGCGGCTTGCGCTCCCACACGCGGTGGAACCAGCCCTGCAGAACCTTCGCCTCGACGTCGCGTGCGAACTCGGGGTTGGACTGCAGGCGTGAGACGGGCGGGAGCGGGTCGGAATAGCCGCCCGCGAGCGCCGGGGCCTCGTGCACCGGTTCGGCGTACACCGCCGGACGGTTCTTCCACGTCATGAGCACGTTGACGATGAGCATCACCATGCCGGCGATGAACAGCACGCCGCCACCGACGCGGATCCAGTACATAGGCATCAGGCGGGTGACGGTCTCGACGAAGTCGGGGAATGCGAGGCGCCCGGTCTGATCGAAAGCGCGCCACATCAGGCCCTGAGTGACGCCCGCGGCATAGATCGGGATGATGTACATGAGAATGCCGGCCGTAGCGACCCAGAAGTGCGTCGCCATGAGCTTCTTGCTCCAGAGTTCGGTCTGGAAGAGCCGCGGCGCGAGCCAGTAGATCATGCCGAAGGTCAGCAGGCCGTTCCAGCCCAGTGCGCCCGAGTGGACGTGGGCGATGATCCAGTCCGTGTAGTGCGCGAGGGCGTTGACGCTCTTGACGCTGAGCATCGGGCCTTCGAAGGTCGACATGCCGTAGAACGTGACGGCGGCCACGAAGAACTTGAGCACCGGGTCGGATGCGACCTTGTTCCACGCGCCGCGCAGCGTGAGCAGGCCGTTGATCATGCCGCCCCACGAGGGCATCCAGAGCATGACGCTGAACACCATGCCCAACGTGCTGAGCCAGCCGGGGATCGCGGTGTAGTGCAGGTGGTGGGGGCCGGCCCAGATGTACATGAACACCAGGCTCCAGAAGTGCACGATCGAGAGCCGGTAGGAATAGACCGGGCGCTCGGCGGCCTTGGGCATGAAGTAGTACATCAGGCCCAGGAAGGGCGTGGTGAGGAAGAACGCCACGGCGTTGTGCCCGTACCACCACTGCATGAACGCGTCCTGCGCGCCCGCATAGACCGACCAGCTCTTGAGCCAGTCGGCGCCTGAGGGCGCGCGACCGTTGAGCAGCTCGACGGCCGCCAGCGGGACCCACAGGTTGTTGAAGACGTGCAGCACCGTCACGGTGATGAGCGAGGCGATGTAGAACCAGATCGCCACGTACATGTGGCGCTCACGCCGCTTGACCAAGGTCATCGTGAAGTTCGTGCCGAAGAACCCGAGCCAAACGACCGCGATCGCGAGGTCAATCGGCCATTCGAGCTCGGCGTACTCCTTGCCCTGGGTGATGCCCAGCGGAAGCGTCAGCGCGGCCGAGACGATGATGCCCTGCCAGCCCCAGAAGTGCAGTCGGCTGAGCTTGTCCGACCACATGCGCGCCTTGCAGAGGCGCTGGACGGAGTAGTAGACGCCCGTGAAGATCGAGTTGCCAGCGAAGGCGAAGATCGCCGCGTTCGTGTGCAGGGGACGCAGGCGTCCGAAGGTCAGGTACTCGACCTGATAGAGGAACGCGAGAAACGCAAGCGGCTTTGTGCCGCCGACTTCCCATGCGGCGGCGATGGGCAGAACCATCTGCAGCGCGATGATGAGACCTGCGAGGAAGGCGACCAGCCCCCAGACGATGGTCGCGGTCATGAACATGCGGACGATCTGGTCGTCATAGACGAACTTTTCGAGTCGGGGTGCGCGCGGCGCGGTGCGTCCGTCGGGGGCAGCCGAGGCCGCGAGCGTGTCTGAGGCCGCGGTTCTTTGACCGACCAATCCAAGATTCGAGTCCAGCATGAGCCGTCTCCGTGCTGCCCCGCAGGATGCGAGGGAGGCGGCGTGAGCCGCCAATTGCCGCTCTGAAAGGCCGGGTATCCGCCGTGCGATAACCGACCACCAAGTCCTGATTCGGCAATATAGACGACGAGATCCAGATTTGTCAAACCGAAACACGGACCAAGTGGTGGGATTTTGGATTGCGGCTCAAAACGCCTCGGACGCGATCCAAATTGGCCGACAAAATGGTCGGATTTTGCCGAAATGTGGAAAACCGTATCGGGAAATCGGCTATGCTTGGGTCACCGGGGGGAGGTGAACATGCTCAATCAAGCGTCGAGTTACGCGATTACCGCCCTCGGGCACATTGCCGCGGCGGGCGGAAATCCAGTGCTGGTCAAGGAGGTCGCGGAAGCGGCCGGGATCCCCCAGCCATATCTGGCCAAGATCGTCCATCTGCTGGCTAAGCGCGGGCTGGTGGTGACACAGCGCGGCGTCGGCGGCGGGGTGACCCTCGCGCGCCAAGCCAAGGACATCAGCCTCTATCACGTCTGCGCCACGCTCGCAGACCCCGCGATTGATGCGACGTGCATGCTCGGCCCCGAGCGCTGCTCGGACGAGCGCGCGTGCCCCGCGCACAAGTTCTGGGCCGGTCAGCGCGCGCGGCTCATCGAGTATCTCGAATCCACAACGGTCGCTGACGTGGCTGCGTTCGAGGCGCGTCGGCGCTGGCGGCAGGAAAAGGGCGAAGCAGCCGCGGCGAATGGCGTTGCTCCGGCCGCGCCGAACTCGATTCGGACGGCCTGAACGCGCGCCACGTCGCGCAGTCTCCGCCGTTGGTCAACCAACGCGGTGACGGGAGTTTTCGACAGCGTTCATCGCGTGCCCGTGCGTTCTTCTGCGGCTCACGCGCTCTCCTGCTGGAGGGGCACATGATTTATCGGCGCTCTGTGCTGGCGGGTCCCTCATCCAAACTCGTGAGCCTTTCGAGGTGGATGCTCTGCGCCGGGCTCGCAACGTCAATCGCCGGCGCCGGAGAGCCTGCCGGTTCCGTGACTGAGAGCCTCGCCGCGCGCTCGCTGGCTGAGAACGTGCGCGCCGATGCGGCGACGCGCAGCAGCTTCCGCGGCGCCCGGCCCACGAGCGGCAAGGACGACAAGGGGCTGTTCATCTCCGACGGTGAGGCGTTCAAGCTCTACGTCAAGGGCAACGTGCAGCTGCGCTATGTGGCCAACTGGCGCGCGGGCGTTGGGCCAAACGACGATTTCACGGATGGCTTCTCCAACCGACGGACGCGCGGCGGGCTCGAAGGCACGGTGGTCGACAAGCGCCTGAGCTTCGGCATGTACTGGGAGTGGGGCCGCGACGCCACGAGCCCTGAGATCAATGAGGCGTACGTCAAGTGGAAGGACGACGGCGGCTGGACCCTCACCGCGGGGCAGACCAAGCTCCCGTTTTGGCGCGAAGAGAACATGTCGTTCCTGAACCAGCTTGCGGTGGAGCGGTCGGCCGTCAACGGTGTGTTCACGCAGGGCTACTCGCAGTTGCTGATGCTCGATGCCGAAGGACAGCACGTCCGCGGCTGGGCCGCTTTGAGCGATGGCTTCAACTCGATCAACAGCAACTACAACTCAAGCAAGGAGTCGGACTACGCACTGACCGCGCATGGCGAGGTCAAGTGGGCGGGTGAGTGGAAGCCGTGGTCGCAGTTCACCAGTTTTCGGGGCGATACCTTCGGCGCGTACTCGGGCGGGGCGATCCACTTTCAGAACTCAGGCAAGACCGGAGGCACACTCGCCAAGCGCCTGCTGACTTGGACGCTCGACACGGGCGTGAAGGGTGACGGCTGGAACGCGTTTGCCGCGTACGTCGGGCGCGAGCTCGACGACCGAACGCTCGCCTTGCGCGGCAACTTCACCGACCACGGCTGGCTCGCGCAGGCAGGGCTGATGATCGCCGAACAGCACGAGCTCTTCGCCCGGTACGAGGGGCTCTCGCCCGACGCCGAGCGCAACAACGGCAAGCCCTTCCATGCCGTGACCACAGGCCTGAACTACTACATCTCGCCCAAGTCGCACGCGGCGAAGCTCACCGTGGATCTGGTGTACGTCCCTGTTGCCACGGCACGTTCCGCGGGCGTGCTCACGCTGCCCAATCTCGCGTGCGGCATTCTCTCGTCGCCCGAGCGCAACCAGTTCGTCTTCCGCACGCAGATGCAGCTTGCGTTCTGATTCTTTCGCGCGGGATGGTCCCGCGCTCTTTGGCCGGGGATCAGGTCGATTCACCGACTCCGCACGTGTGCGCAAAGGAGCGGCCGACATGCTGATGCCGTTACATCCCGACCCGAAACCCTCCGACGTTGCGGCCTCGGCGCCGCCCGACCCCGAGCATCGTGACCAGGCGACTTCGCACGGGCATGTGTCGCTCAACGTGGGCACGGTCAGCCCGGCGCAGTTCCGGCAGATCGCTGAGCACCCGGAGTTCCAGGCGCTCGTCGCGCGCAAGAAGCGGTTCATCTGGCCCGCGATCGCGTTCTTTGTCGTGTACTACTTCCTGCTGCCGGCGCTGGTGGGCTATTTCCCCAAGGTGATGGAGACGCGCCTCGTCGGGCAGATCAACGTCGCGTACGTCTTTGCGCTCTCGCAGTTCTTTATGGCGTGGGTGGTGATGGCGCTGTACGTGGTCAAGGCGCGGAGCTTTGACAAGATGGAGCACGAGTTTGTCCGCAAGGTGAAGGAGGGGCGCCTGTGACCACGCCGCTGATGATGTTCCTCACGTTCATCGCCTTGACGCTGGTGATCACGTACTGGGCCTCGCGCCGGACGAAGACCGCGGCTGAGTTCTACTCCGCGGGGCGCTCGATCACGGGCTTCCAGAACGGCTGGGCGATCGCGGGCGACTACATGTCCGCCGCGTCGTTCCTGGGCATCGCGGGCCTGATCGCGTTCTACGGCTACGACGGCTTCATGTACTCGGTGGGGTGGCTCGTCGCGTATCTGACGGTGCTGCTGATCGTGGCCGAGCCCCTGCGCAACAGCGGCAAGTACACGATGGCCGACCTGCTCGCGGCGCGCTTCCGCGAGAAGAAGGTCCGCGCCGTCGCGGCGTTCTCGACGCTCACGGTCTCGCTGCTGTACATGATCGCGCAGATGGTCGGTGCGGGGTTGATCGTCAATCTGCTGATCCCCGGGCTGAGCTTCGAGGTCATCGTGCTCAGCGTCGGCGTGCTGATGCTCGTGTACGTCGTCTTCGGCGGAATGCTCGCGACGACCTGGGTGCAGATTGTCAAGGCCGTGCTGCTCATGGCGGGCACGATCCTGCTCTCAGTCCTTGTACTGAAGCAGTTCGGGTTTTCGCTGATCGGGTTCTTTGACGAGGTGGCCAAGATCACCGGCGTCGTGAAGCAGGCCGACGGTTCGAGCGTGGTGAAGAACTTCACGCAGCCCGGGCTGAAGTACAACGGACAGTGGGGGCCTCTGGACCTGATTTCGCTGGGCGTCGCGCTCATCTGCGGCACCGCGGGTCTGCCGCACATCCTCGTGCGGTTCTACACGGTGCCCAGCGCCAAGGCCGCGCGGACAAGCGTGGTCTGGGCGATGATCCTGATCGGGTGCTTCTACATCATGACGACGTTCCTGGGCTTTGGCGCGGCGACGCTGGTGGGCAAGTCGAACATCGGCGTCTTTGCCGAGGGCGACAAGGCGACCGCGATCGTCCAGGCCGAGCCCGATGCCGCCAAGCGCGAGACGCTGAGCAAGCAGCTCGCCGAGACCGGCTACGTCGTCAAGAGCTCGAATAGCAATCTCGCGGCGCCGCTGCTCGCGCGCAAGCTGGGCGGGGAGTGGCTGCTCTCGTTTGTCTCGGCGATCGCGTTCGCGACGATCCTCGCGGTGGTCGCGGGGCTCACGATCGCGTCGAGCTCGGCGTTCAGCCATGACGTCTGGCAGAACGTGATCCGCGGCGGTAAGGCGACAGAGAAGGAATCGATCTTCGTTGCGAGGATCGCCGCGGGCATTATCGGCGTGGTGTCGATCGGACTGGCGATCGCGCTCAAGAGCCAGAACGTCGCGTTCCTCGTGGGGCTCGCGTTTGCGGTTGCGGCTGCGGCGAACGTTCCGGCGATCATCCTCGCGATCTTCTGGCGCGGCTTCACCACCGCGGGCATGATCGCGGGCATGGTGTCGGGGCTGGTCTCTTCGATCGTGCTGATCGTGCTGAGCCCCGCGGTGATGGGCACCGACGGCAAGCACATCATCAACGCCGCGGCGATCTTCCCGCTTGAGAACCCGGCGATCCTGTCGGTGCCGATCGGGTTCCTTGGCGCGGTGGTCGGCAGCCTGCTGACGCGCGATGCCAAGTCCGAGGCTGGGCATGCCGAACTGCTCGTCCGGGCGCACACCGGCCTGCATGCCGAGGGCTAATCGGGACGGCAGAAGAGTCACCAAGCTCTCTCTCTCTGGCGGGCGTCGCGGCGAGGTTCAACCCCCGCCCGGCGCTCGCTTGTTTGTCCGAGAACATGATCTCGGTGCCAGTAGCCGGGCGCTTGATCGGGCGGGGCTTGACCAGTGCGTGCGCCCCGGGTACCGTTTGCCCGACTGCATCAAGAGTCTCGCGACGCCTCCACAAGGTCGCGAGCGGCAACCGAGCGGCGTCAAGCCAGCCACGGTGCCGAGGCAAGCCCAGGCGTGGGCACGATGCGGACGGGAGCCGCCCTTGAGTTTGGGCACGCGACCCGTCAAACACACCCCGGCGATGGTCGCCGGATCCACGCCAGCCCAGCCGCTCCGATGCCGTGAAAGGGTTCACGGTCATGAGCGACGTTTCTCCGTACCTCGCGTCTCTTCCCGTCAACGCCGCCGTGAGCCGGGCGGACGCGTTCTGTCCCTCGCTGGGACAGGTGCTATCCGACGGCGAGCCGGTTGTGCCGTCGATTGTTCAGTCGACGACGTTCGCGCGTGACGGCATCGGCTCGAACGCGCTGCACCAGTACTCGCGGTGTTCGAACCCGACGGTGGCTTCGCTGGAGACCGCGCTGGGCGCGCTCGAGTCGGCCCCGCCCGCCGTGGCGTTCTCGACGGGCCTTGCGGCGGAAACCGCGCTATTCCTGTCGCTCGTGAAGGCGGGCGACCATGTGGTGTGCGGAACGTCGGTCTATGGCGGAACGACGCGTCTGCTCCGCGCGATCCTTGAGCCGCTGGGCGTGAGCTCGACGTTCGTGGACGCGACCGACCCCCAGGCCGTCGCGCGAGCGGTCACGCCCGCGACGAAGCTGATCTTCGCTGAGACCCCCGCGAACCCAAGCCTTGAGCTGACGGACATCGCGGCGCTCGCGGCGATTGCCAAGCCCCGCGGAATCACACTGGTCATCGACAACACGTTCCTTACTCCCGTGCTGCAGCAGCCGCTGGACCTGGGCGCGGACGTCTGCGTCTACTCGACGACCAAGTTCATCGAGGGCCATTCGGCGGCGCTGGGCGGCGCGCTGGTCGCGCGCGACGCGGCGCTGCTCGAGCGTTTCCGGTTCCTCCGCAAGTGCACGGGCGCGATTCAAACGCCGCTGGGCGCGTACCTGACGCTGCAAGGGCTGCGGACACTGCCGCTGCGGATCCGCCATCAGAGCCGCACCGCCGAGGCGATCGCGAACAAGCTCGCCGAGCATCCGGCGGTCGTGCGAGTGAACTATCCGACCCTCGCGGGCGCGCGGGCAGCCAAGATCGCCTCGCGCCAGCACCTGGGCGCGCATGGCGCGTTGGTCTCGTTCGAGCTTGAGAATCTCGACACCGCCAAGCGCTTTGCGCTCGCGGTGAAGGCCGCCCGGCTCGTCGAGCATGTCGGCTCGGTCGAGACCCTGCTGACGCACCCCGCGACCATGACCCACGCCGATGTCCCGCAGGATCAGCGCCTGCTCGCGGGGATCACCGACGGGCTGCTGCGGCTGTCGGTGGGCCTCGAGCCCGCGGAACTGCTGATCCCCGACCTGCTGCGCGCGCTGGACGAGGCCTCGGCCCGTCCCAAGCGCCGTGAAGCTTCGCTCCCCGCTTCGAACCTGGAGGCCCGCGCATGTCCGGCCATCGCCTGATCGTTCTGAAGTTCGGCGGCTCCGTGCTCCTGAGCATCGACCGCCTGCGCCTGGCGGTGCACGAGATCTACCGCTTGCGGCGCGACGGGTACCAGGTCGTCGCGGTGGTCTCCGCCCTCGCGGGCGAGACCGACGCGCTGATCGAGACCAGCGCCGCGATCGACGATACGGTCACAGGCCACGCCCGCGCGGCGCTCGTCGGTCTGGGCGAACTCAAGGCGACCGCGCTGCTGGGCGTGCAGCTCGCACGAGCCGGAATCCCTGCCGAGACGAGCTCGCCCGCGGCGTGCAACATGATCGCCGAGGGCTCGCCCGAGAACGCCGACCCCGTTTCGATCGACGCGGGCGCGCTGCGACGGCAGCTTGATCGCGCTGGTGTTCTGGTGTTCCCGGGGTTCATCGCGCTCGATCGCGAAGGCCGGGGCGTGCTGCTCGGGCGGGGCGGGTCGGACCTGACCGCGCTGTTCCTTGCTGCGCACCTCAACGCCGATCGATGTCGATTGCTCAAGGACGTCGACGGGCTCTACGACCGCGATCCGACGGTGGCGCCCGTGCTCGGGGCGCCGATCGCCAAGCGCTACGCGAGATGTACCTACGACGACGCCCTCGCGACCGACGGAATGATCATCCAGCACAAGGCGATCATGTTTGCACGCCGATCGGGTCTGGTGTTCGAGCTCGGTGCGCTGAACAGCGATTTTTCGACGGTCATCGGCGCCGCGGAGACGACGCTGGATCGTCCGGCCGAGGCGCGCCGATCACCCGCGACCGTCGCGCTTCTGGGGCTGGGTACCGTGAATCAGGGCGTGCTCGACCTGCTCGACACGCAGCGCGACCGCTGCCGGGTGACTCTCGCGGCGGTGCGCGACCCGGCGAAGCACGTGGGCGCGGGGATCGCGCTCAAGTCCGACGCGGTTGAGGCCGCGAAGGCGGGCGCGACGATTGTGGTCGAGGCGATCGGCGGGCTTGAACCCGCGCGCTCGGCGATTCTCGCAGCGCTCGAGCGCGGCTCGCACGTGGTCACGGCGAACAAGGCCGTCATCGCGGCGCACGGGATCGAACTGCGCGACGCAGCGCGGCGTTTCGGTCGACGGCTTCTGTGCTCGGCGGCGGTGGGGGGCGTCACGCCCGTGATCGAGGTCGCCAGCAGCCGGTCGGGCGTGCGCGTCGTGCGCGTCCGCGGTGTGCTCAATGGCACGACTAACTTCATCCTGAACCTCGTCGCGTCGGGGACGCCCTTCGGCGCGGCTCTCTCACAGGCGAAGGCGCTCGGTTACGCCGAGGCCGATCCGTCCCGCGACCTTGAGGGCATCGACGCGGCCGACAAGCTGCAGGTCCTCGCGCTCGCGCTTGGACTGGGCGAATTGCGCGCTGAGTCGATCCATCGCGAGCCGCTGACCGCGGCCGCGCTGGATCAGTTGCTTGCCGCGCGCGATCGCCCCGGCCGGCTCAGGCACATCGCGGAGGTTCGGCGGGCCTCGGATGGCAACGCCAGCGCCTCGGTGCGGCTTGCGCTCGTGCCCGAGAGCGACGGGCTCTTTGAACTCCCAGGCGCGACCAACGCCGCGACGATCGAATGGGAAGACGGCTTCTTGCTCACCGTCCGCGGCCGGGGCGCGGGCCGATGGGCCACCGCCGAATCAGTCGTCGGCGATGTGCTCGAGTTGCTCCGCGCGGAGGTGCGGTCATGAGCGCGGCCCAGTCTTCGCTTCGGTCGGTGTCCGGGCCCATCGCGGTCGTCGGCGCGACGGGCGCCGTCGGTCGCGAAACACTCGCAATTCTCGCCTCTCGGCACGTTCCTGCTGAGCATGTGCTCGCTCTTGCGTCGCCGCGCTCAGCCGGGTCGCGGGTTCCCTATGGCGACGGCACGGTCATCGTCCGCGAGCTCTCCGAGCCGCTGCTGCACTCGGCGCGCGTGGCGATCTTCACCGCGACCAGCGACATTGCACGCAGGCTTGCACGCCCTGCCGCAGGGGCGGGGGTCGTTGTCATTGACAACTCCTCCGCGCTGCGCCATGAGGCCGACGTTCCGCTCGTCGTGCCTGAGATCAACGCGCACGAGCTCTCAGCCTCAACCAGACTCGTCGCGAACCCGAACTGTTCGACGATCCTCCTGCTCATGGCCCTCGAACCGCTCCGGCGGCGCTGGGGCGTCGAACGGATCGACGTCAGCACGTATCAGGCAGTGTCGGGCGCAGGCGCGGCGGGCATCGACGAGCTTCTGAGGCTCACGCGCGTCTCGCTCGAGCCCGCTTCGGCGGACGAGCATCACGCGCCGCGGGTGTTCCATGAGCCGTGCGCGTTCAATGTGTTCAGCCACAACTCGGCGGTGGACGTCTCGAGCGGGCTGAACGCGGAGGAAGTCAAGATCATCCGCGAGACCAGGCGGATCTGGAACCTGCCGACGCTCTCGATCGCGCCGACGTGTGTCCGCGTGCCGGTGATCCGTGCGCATGCCGAGAGCGTGCTCGTGACGCTCCGCGAGCCCGCGGCCGAGGCGTCGGTGCGTGAGGCCATCGCGGCCTTCCCGGGCCTACGGCTCGTCGATGATCGCGCCCACAACCGCTTCCCGACTTCACGCGCCGCGACGGGTGAGGACGATGTCCTCGTCGGGCGCATCAGGCCCGATCCGTCGGAGACGATCGACAACCCGCCCGGACAGGCCGGGTTCAGGCGATACCAGCTCTTCCTGGCGGGCGATCAGATCCGCAAAGGCGCGGCGCTGAATGCCGTGCAGATCGCGGAAAAGCTGATCGAGCTCGGCGCGATCTCTCGCGACTGAGCAGAATCACCGCCCGGGCGAGGCTTTGGGCTTCGAGTTCTCCGCGGGCACGAGGCGCACGACGTGGTCGGGCCCGTTGAGCGCGAGGTAGATGAAGCCGTCGGGCCCGCAGACAACGTCGCGGACGCGCCCGAGGTTCTTCACGATCTCCTCGCGCTCGACGAGCTGTCCGTCCTTGCCGATGCGGAGGCGCTCGACGACCTGGCCCGCGAGGCCGCCCGCGAGCAGGTCGCCCTCCCAGGCCTTGAACGCGTCTCCCCGCGCGACATCGAGCCCGCACGCGGCGATCGAGGGGATCCAGCGCAGGGTGGGCATGACGATCGCGGGGTCGCCCCACGGCACGCGGAACGACGAGTCGTTGTAGTTGATGCCGAAGCTGACGGTGGGCCAGCCGTAGTTCTGGCCCTTGGCGATGAGGTTGAGCTCGTCGCCGCCTCGCGGGCCGTGCTCGGTGTCCCAGAGACGGCCCTGCAGGTCGAGCACGAGGCCCTGCGGGTTTCGATGGCCGTAGGACCAGATCTGCGGGAGGACGCCCTTGTCCTTCTGATCGACGAACGGATTGTCGGCGGGGACCGAGCCATCGTCGTAGACGCGGAAGACCTTGCCGTTGGGGCGCGTGAGGTCCTGGGCGAGCTCCATGCGCCCGCGCTCGCCGATGGCGAAGAAGATGATCCACTTGTCGCCGTGCTTCTCGGGTTTCTGGAAAACAATTCGGCAGCCGTAGTGCAGGTCGCCGTTGAGGAACGTGTTCTCGGGCGCCCGGAAGATCGTCTGGATGTCGTTCCACGACCACGCGCCGTTGGTGTTCACGAGCGTGCCGCGGGCGATGGTGGTCATGGCGGGGTCGCCGCGAGAACCCTTGAGAGGATCGGAGAATGAGAGGTAGACCCAGCCGTTCTTTTCAAACTCCGGATGGACGGCGACGTCCATGAGCCCTCCCTGGCCCCGGTCGCGGACGTCGGGGATGTTCTTGACGGGCTCTGAGAGTTCGCCGTTCTGCCAGACGCGCAGGCGTCCGGGCTTCTCGGTGACGAGCATGGGGCGCGAGCCGTCCTTGCTCGGCGGGAGAAAATCGACGGACCAAGGGTCCTTGAGACCCTTGGTGACGAGGCGCTCGAGCCTGTAGCTGGCGTGCTGCGTGCGATAGACGCCCTCGCGGTCGGGCTTGATGACGCCTATACGCCCGCGGCGGGCACGCTCCTGAAGCTCACGCAGGTGCACGACGACCGCCCAGATCTGGGCATCGCTGAGGGTCTCGCCGAAGGACGTCATCGCGGTGCCGGGCACGCCGTGCTTCACCTTCTCGAAGAACTCGCGGTCCTTATCGGGCGCGAGCCATTGGTCCTCGAGCAGCGAGGGCGCAGAGCCGCCCTGCGCGTCCTCACCGTGGCAGGACATGCAGCTGGTTTCCCAGATGCGCGTGGCGCTCTGGGCCAGCGCGTGGGCGGGGGCGAGCGCGAGCGCCGCCGAGGCCAGAACAAGGACGGAGGGACGGATCATGCTCATGCCAAAATCGTAGCAAAGACGGCGAGACGGAGGCTGACGTCCGCTTTGTGGACTGCGCATTGCTCGGGAGGAGCGTACATTGCCGACACGCATGAGAACGGCACGAAATGGCGCTTGGGACTCGTCGCATCCTGTGGGGATTCTCGTCGGGGCCGTCATGCTCGGGGCTTCGGCGCCGGCGGTGGCGCAGATGCCGGCGATCGTCAAGAGCGACACCTTCAGCCTGAACCTGAAGCTCAACACGCAGACGCGCTACCTGGCCAATTGGCGCTCGGGCGCGGGCCCCAACGACAACTTCACGCACGGCTTCACCAGTCGGCGCATGCGAATGATCCTTGAGGGCAACGTGCTGGCGCCGAGCACGACGTACCTTGTGCTCTGGGAGTGGGCGCGCGACGCCTCGGGTCCAACGTTGCTTGATGCGACGCTACGGCACCGCTGGGCTTCGGGCTTCGCGCTCTCGGGAGGCCAGCTCCGGCCCAACTTTTTCCGCGAAGAGCTGATGTCGCACAACTCTCAGCTCGCCGCCGAGCGCTCGCATCTGACGCCGCTCTTCAGCGTCGGGTATTCGCACGGCATTGAAGCTGAGTATCGCGACGACGCACTTCGGGCAACGGCGACGTTCAGCGACGGAGCCGCCTCGTTGAATGCGCCTTTCGGGTCAAGTACTGCCGCGGACTGGGCGCTGACGACCCGCGTCGATTACGCCTGGACCGGCGGGCTCGCGCCGTGGTCGCAGTTCACGTCCTTCCGGGAGGGGCCGCTTGCCGCATACTCCGGGGCGGCTTTCCACATCCAGTCGGGGGGCAACACGGGCGTTACGCGCGACCGCGGGCTGATCACCTGGACCGCCGATTCTGGCCTCAAGGGCGACGGCTGGAACACGTTCATCGCCTATGCGGGCCGGCAGGTTCACGAGCGCATGGGTGCGACCAGGGGCAGGTTTCACGATCAGGGCGTCTTTGCGCAGGGCGGCATCTTCGTCAGCGACCGCGTCGAGCTCTTTGCGCGGTGGGAGCACATCCGCCCCGACCCGGACCGTGACGCGCCGGGCGCGGCCGCGCGGACCGCGCGCCCGTTTCACGCTTGGACGCCCGGACTGAACTTCTATATCGCTCCGCGGTCGCACGTTGCCAAGCTGACCGTGGATGTCGTGTACGTTCCGACCGCGACGAGCGGCACCTCAAGCATCATGAGCTTCCCGAACACGGGCACGGGCGTGCTGCCCTCAAGCGGTCGCAACCAGTTCGTACTCAGAACGCAGTTTCAGATGATGTTCTGACGCGAGATGCGCGTGCCTTGCCTCGCGGGCTCGGCCATGAGCCGCTGGGCGACGCTGAGCGCCATCGAAAGCTTGGATCGTCCGTCAGGGCGCAAATCAAGCGTGCCAGCCCGCGGATCAATGCGTCCGATGCGCACCCGCGTGCCGGGACGCAGCCCTGTTCGGGCAATGAAGCGAAGAAAATCCTCGTCCTGATCGAGGATGCGGCCGATCACAACGCGCGCGCCCTCGGCACACTCGCCCAAAGGCACCAGCGCCCCCCGCGCTGGCTCTCTCGAACGACCGGCGCCCCCCGCGGGGATCGGATCTCCGTGCGGATCGACCCGCGGCCTGCCCAGCATCTCATCCAGCCGGTCGAGCAGCCGGGGCGAGATCGCGTGCTCGAGCCGTTCCGCCTCGGCGTGGACCTCGGACCAGTCTAGTCCGACGACCTCAACGAGAAACAACTCGACGATGCGGTGTCGGCGAAGGACATCGCACGCCGAGGCGCTGCCGCGAGCCGTCAGTCGCACCGCGCCGTAGCGCTTGGAGCGCGCCAGCCCCGCCGCGACAAGCTTCTTGATCATGGACGTTGCGGTTCCGGGCGTCACGCCCACGACCGCGGCAATCCGCGAGACGGTCGCCTCGCCTGCGGGGCTCTCGTCGCTGAGCATCAGGATCGCCTTGAGATAGTTCTCGACCGTCTCGCTGGCGGGGCCCGCGCCAGCGTTCGCTGACGCCGAGCGCCTTGAAGTGGGGCGGACAGAGACTCGGGGGCGCTTGATCGGAGCCATGATCAATGCTAAGTTTGACGTGTCAAAGAGTCGAGCAGGAGGCACCAAACAATGGCAGCTATGCGGTTCGGTCGGCCGGGGGGGGGCGCGGGGGTGGTGGCGCTCGCGCTCGCGGGCGCAGTCGGGAGCTTGATGGCGCTCACGGGCTGTTCGGACCGCACGCCTACCCAAGCTGGTGCGCAGGCGCCCAGTGTCGTCGCGACGATTGGCATGGTGGGGGATGTCGCCCGAGAGATCGCGGGCCCCGATGCCCAGGTCACGACGCTGATGGGCGAGGGCGTTGATCCGCACCTCTACAAGGCCTCGCCCGGCGACGTGCGGACGATGTCGGACGCGGCGCTGATCCTCTACAACGGGCTCCACCTTGAGGGACGGATGGCCGACGTGATCGTCAAGATGGCCGGCCAGCGCCGGGTGGTGCAGGTGACGGACGCGATTGAGCCCGCGATGCTGCGCGAGCCGCCCGAGTTCGCGGGGCACTACGACCCGCACGTGTGGTTCGACGTGTCGCTCTGGGCCAAGGCGTCTGACCGGATCGCCTCGGCGCTGGAGGAGACCGTGCGGGAGCGAGCCCCCGATCGCGCCCCAGCCGTGCGTGCGCGCGCCCAGGAGTATCGCGCGCTGCTTGCGGAGCTTCACGACTACGCCCTCAATACGCTGGCGACGATCCCGCAGTCCAGCCGCGTGCTCATCACGGCGCACGACGCGTTCGGCTACTTCGGTCGCGCGTACGCGCTCGATGTGCGGGGCATCCAGGGAATCTCGACCGACAGCGAGGCCTCGCTGCAGGACATCAACGCTCTGGTCACGACACTCGTGGAACTGAAGGTGCCCGCAGTGTTCATCGAGTCCAGCGTGCCGCGGAAGACCGTCGACGCGCTGATCGAGGGCGCGCGGGCACGCGGGCACGAGGTGAAGATCGGCGGTGAGCTGTTCTCCGACGCGCTCGGCGCCGCAGGTACGCTTGAGGGCACCTACGTCGGCATGGTGCTGCACAACGTCGAAACGGTGACGCGGGCTCTTGGTGGCACAGTTCCCGCTGAGCGCCCAGCGCGGCTCGCCGCCTATGTTGCGAGGTTCACCCAGACTCCCAGCGCCGCGCCCGCCGGCAGCAAGGCCCCATGACGAACGTGATGCCGAGCCAAAGCAATGCTGCGCCGCTTCCGCCAGACACCGCAGGTGGGATCAGCGTCGAGGTGCACGACCTCACCGTCGCCTACGACCGCAAGCCGGTGCTGTGGGATGTGGACCTCGCATTGCCGACGGCCAAGCTCATCGCCATCGTCGGGCCGAATGGCGCAGGCAAGTCGACTTTGCTCAAGGCGGTGCTCGGACTTGTACCGATTGCGAGTGGATGGGTGTCGGTCTTCGGCTCGCCTCTGAAAGCTGCGCGCCGACGCGTCGGCTACGTGCCACAGCGCGAGACGGTCGATTGGGACTTTCCGGTCGACGCGCTGGACGTCGTGCTGATGGGCCGGTACGGACGTCTGGGTTGGTTCCGCAGGCCCTCACGGGCCGACCGTGAGGCCGCGCGGCACGCGCTGGACCGCGTGGGCATGGCCGACCTTGCGCATCGCCAGATCTCTCAGCTTTCAGGCGGGCAGCAGCAGCGCGTATTCCTCGCGCGTGCGCTCGCGCAGGATGCGGACCTGTATTTCATGGACGAGCCGTTCGCAGGCGTGGATGCCGCGACCGAGCGCGCGATCGTCGTGGTGCTGCAGGATCTGCGCTCCAAGGGGCGGACGGTGGTGGCGGTGCATCACGATCTGCAGACGGTGCCTGAGTACTTTGATCACGTCGCGCTACTGAACATGCGGCTCGTGGCCGCGGGCCCTGTTGCGTCGACGTTCACGCGAGAGAACCTTCAGAAGACTTACGGCGGGCGGCTCACGCTGCTCGACGAGGCCGCCGAGGCCGTCCGGCGTGGCTCACCCGGCTGATGTGCGCTTCGTGTGTTCCCACCATGTCCGAACTTCTCCGACTCATCACGCTCCAGGATCCGAACACGCGCGTCGTGCTGCTGGGCACGGCTGCGCTGGGCGTGGCCGCGGGGCTCGTTGGGTCGTTCGCGGTGCTCCGTCGGCGCGCGCTGATCGGTGACGCCGTCGCGCACGCGGCGCTCCCAGGCCTGTGCGTCGCGTACTTCGTCGTGGGCGATCGCAGCTTTCCGGCCTTCCTCGCGGGCGCCCTCGCGGCGGGCGTGCTTGCCGCGGCCTTTGTCGCGGTCGTGAAGGCCCGCACCCGCATCAAGGAAGATGCCGCGATCGCGATCGCCATCGGCGGGTTCTTCGGGCTGGGCATCGTGCTTTCGCGGATCATCCAGAACCAGCCGACGGGCAACCGCGCGGGCCTCGACAGCTTCATCTTCGGCAAGGCCGCGAGCATGGTCGGGTCCGACGCGACGTTCATCTTCGCCGTCGCGCTCACGATCACGCTTGTCGTTGCGCTCCTGTACAAGGAACTGAAGCTCACGGTGTTCGACCGCGACTTTGCCGTGGCGCAGGGCTGGCCCGCGCTTGCGATCGACCTCGCGCTGATGACGCTGATCTGCGTCTGCACCGTCGCGGGTCTGCCGGCGGTGGGCGTGGTGCTGGTCGTTGCGCTGCTGGTGATCCCCGCGGTCGCGGCGCGGTTCTGGACGAATCGCCTGCCGACGATGCTGCTGCTGGCCGCGCTCTTCGGTGGTGCCTCAGGTCTGCTGGGCACCGTCCTGAGCGCCACCCTGCCCGCGCCCGCGGGCGTCCTCTCCCGTGGCTGGCCCACCGGCCCACTCGTGGTCCTCTGCGCCTCGGCGCTCTTTCTCGTGTCGCTTCTCGCGGCGCCCAAGCGCGGCCTGCTCGCCGACCTCGTCCGACGCGTCCGGCTCCGGCGGCGGATCGCGATCCAGAACCTCCTCCGCGACGCCTATGAGCACCTCGAGCCGCGCGGAGACTTCGGCGCAGCCTTCCGTGCCGCCGATCTTGGCGCGGGCCCGGCGCACCACGACGAGCCGCGAAGGCCCTTCGAGCGCGCTGAGGCGCTCGGCCTCATCCAGTCGGCCGCGGGCGAGTATCGCTTGACCGGCCAGGGCCAGGCTGCCGCGGCTCGGACGGTGCGGGCCCATCGCCTGTGGGAGCTGTATCTGATCCACCACGCCGACATCGCGCCCGACCATGTCGATCGCGATGCCGACCGGCTCGAACACGTGCTGCCGCCCGAGGTGCTGGCCGAGCTCGAGGCGCGCCTCGAGGGTCAGGTGCCGCCCGGTGTGCCCGCTTCGCCGCACGCGCTCAGAGGGTCCGCGCTGTCATGAGTTTCACGATCGGCCAGTTTCTGCTTGCCGACACGAGCCTCTTCCGGCTCGGGTCCTACGGCGTACGCGCCGACGACGTCTGGATCGTCGCGACCGCGATCGCGTGCTGCGTCGCGTGCGGGCTCGTCGGCTGTTTCCTGGTGCTTCGGCGGATGGCCCTGCTGGGCGATGCGATCTCGCACGCGATCCTGCCCGGTCTTGCACTCGCGTTCATTCTCACAGGAACGCGCTCGCCTGTGGCGATGTTCGCGGGCGCGCTGGCTGTCGGCGTGCTGACCGCCGTTCTCTCGGCGGGTCTCAATCGCTTCGGCAAAGTCTCCGAAGACTCTGCGCTGGGCGTGGTGTTCACAACGCTGTTTGCTCTGGGCGTCCTGATGATCACCTTTGCCGCGCGCGATGTCGATCTGGACCCGGGCTGCGTGCTCTACGGCCTCATCGAGTTCACGCCGTTCGACACACTCTCGATCGGAGGGCTTGAGCTGCCGCGTGCGTTCGTCACACTTGGCGCCATTCTTGCGCTCACCCTCGGCCTCATCGTGCTGTTCTACAAGGAGCTCAAGCTGGTCTGCTTCGACCCGGCCCTCGCGACGACGCTGGGCATCTCCGCGGCCGTCGTTCACTACGGGCTCATGACGCTCGTCGCCGCGACGACGGTCGCGTCCTTCGAGGCCGTAGGTTCGATTCTCGTGATCGCGATGCTCGTCGCCCCCGGCGCCACCGCGCACCTGCTGACCGACCGCCTGCGCACCATGCTGCTGCTGAGCGCGCTCATCGCGGCGCTTTCGGCCGTGATGGGATACGCATTGGCCGTCATGCTGAATACCTCCGTCGCCGGCATGATCGCCAGCGTCGCTCTCGGCCTGTTCATCGTTGCGGTGGTCTTCTCTCCTTCGCAGGGGCTGGTCGCCAAGGCGCTCCGGCAGCTGCGGCTCGGTCTGCGGATCACTCGCGAGGACTTGCTCGGCCTTCTCTACCGCGCGCACGAGTCGGAGGCTTCCGCGCCACTCGCGCACGAACACCTGCTTCATCGCGCGCACGCGCCGCGCTCGGGGCGCTGGGTGCTCGCGCTGCTCAAGCGCCAGGGCCTCGTGGCCGACGATCCGGCGCGCGGGCTCGTGCTGACCTCGCGCGGGCTTGATGAGGCACGCGCGGTCGTGCGCGGGCATCGGCTTTGGGAAACCTACCTCGCGACGGCCGTTGGCAAAGACCCGGGCCGCGTCCACAAGCCCGCCCACGCGACGGAGCATTTTCTCTCGCCCACGCTGCAGGAGAAGCTCAGCGACGAGCTTCGGGCGCCGAGCGACCCGCACGGCAAGCAGATTCCCTGACGCGCCTCACGCCTGCGCCACGACGACCTTGGCCCAGGCTTCGTCAAGGCGCTTAGGCGAGATGGGCATCGCGGTGCCGAGTTCTTGGGCAAACAAGCTCACTCTCAGTTCTTCGAGCATCCATCGGTACGATGAGACCTCGGGCGACATGGATCCGGGGAGCATCGCCCATGCCGCGGCATCGGTCGGCACCACCACGGCACCTCTTTTGCCGCGCTGGGCGGGGAGCAGGCCGGTCTTTCCCGTGCCAGACGTGGGCGATTCGCTTGGTTCGCCGGAGTCTTGATGGAGCTTGAGCGCCTTGCCGTGGGTCTGCGCGACCCACGCGGTCCAGCGCTTCCAGGGGCCGGCGATCTCGGTGAGGCCGCGCGCTTCTTTCGCAGCCCCGCCCTCGCGGAGCTTCTCGAGTCGTCTGCGGACCGCCTCGAGATAGCGCGGATACTGCTTGAGCCGCGCGATCTCGACGTGCTTCAGGAACCTTGGCGGCATCAGAAACGCGCTGTGCTCGCGGATGTCCGCGACCGATGCCGCCCATGTGCGTGGCACGCCCGCGCCCATGCGCCCGGCAATCTGCTGGCGCAGCGCGAGCACCGAGGCCGCGAGGTTGCCGACCTCCATCGCGACGCTGCCCATCTTGCCCCAGCATTGTGTCTGGCGCGTCTCAAAGTCCTGGCGGGAGCGGATCGTCGGCTGGCCCGCGAGGAACGCCTGCTCGGCGATCAGGTCCATGAGATCGCCGCGAAGCTCGGCCGCGGGCCCGAGCGCCGCGTAGTGCTTGAACATGTCGTCCGGCAGAAGCCGGATGCGGTACACCAGCTCGTCTTTCGCCGCGAGCACGAACAGCCTCACGAGCCCGCGCCGCGTTGATGCTTCGGCCTCTTCGCGCGAGGTCGCGAGCGTCAGGCTCACGCTCTCGCCCGCGTCGGCCAGCGCCGGGTAGCCGACGACCTTGGTTCCGCCTCGCTGGGTTTCGAAGGTTTCGGGCAACGGTTCAAAGTCCCACGAGGTGATGCCCTCCCGCGCGAATTCTTTGCGCGCCAAGCCTTCGAGCGCTCGCCGCGCGCGCCCCGCGAGCCGGCCTTGAATCTCCTCGATATCGCTTCCAGCTGCGAGCTCTTTCCCGTGCTGATCGACCACCCGCAGCGTCAGCATCAGATACCCCGGCACGCCCGAGACGTTCCACGCCTCGCGCGGCACATCGACGCCCTTGAGCACGCGGATCGCCTCGCTCATCGCACCCGTCAGCGTTCCCTGGCCGAACGTCATCACCTGCGCGAGTTCCTCGGCCAGTGTCCGCAGCGGGCCCGTGACCTGATTGCTGCTCCCCCCGCCCAGTGCCTGACGCTGAGCCTTGGGCAGCGTCCGCAGCAGATGGTGCACCTTCTCAAACACCATCCCCGGTACCAGCCATTCGCACCGCGCGGGCTCAAGCTGCGCGAGGCTCTCCAAAGGAACCGTCGCGATGATCCCGTCGCGCTCGCTGCCCGGGTCCATGACATACTCGAGCGTCGTCCGGCACGGCGCGCCCGCTGACCCCAGATCCACCGAGTCAGGGAACCGATCCCCACCGGCCTCCTGCACAAGGTCGGGCCTCAGCACGTGCTCGAGGCCCATGCACAGCACGCGCGGGTTCTTCCGCTCGGCCTCTTTGCGCCACTGCTCAAACGCCCCCGCCGAGTACACCTCCGCGGGCACACGCGCGTCAAAGAACGCAAACCTCGCGGTGTTCTCGCTCAGCACGTCCTGCCGGCGCAGGCGCGCCTCGATGCTGCGGGCCTTCTCCATCACCTGCCGGTTGTGCACCGCGAACGAGCCCTCGGTCGAGATCTCGCCCTCGACGAGCGCGTGATGGATGAACAGCTCGCGCGCGTGCGCGGGGTTCATCGGGCCATAGTGCACGCGTCGGCGCGGGACGATCGTCATCCCGAGCACTGTGACGCGCTCGAACGCGCACACCTGGCCGCTCTCGCGCTGCCAGTGGATATCCGAGAAACTCCGCTTGATCAGGTGCGGCGCGAGCTCCTCGATCCACTCCGGCTTGATCTTCGCCAGCGTGCGCGCGTATGTCCGCGTCGTCTGCACCACCTCCCCCGCGACGATCCACTTGGGGCCCTTCTTGAACAGGACGCTGCCCGGGAAGATCTGCACCTTGTTCCCGCGCGGCGCGAGATAGTCAAAGCCCCCGTCTGCCTCGTTGCGGCTGGCGATGTTGCCAATCAGCCCCGTCAGCAGCGCGCGGTGCACCGCGTCGTCGCTCGCGGGCTTGCCGTTGAATCGCAGCCCCAGATCGCCCGCGATCTCGCGGAGCTGATGGAACGTCTCCAGCCACTCGCGCATCCGCGTGTACGAAAGAAAGCTGTCGCGGCACCACGCCCGCACCTTGCTGTGGCTCAGCCGCTCGCTGTTCTCGCGGAAACGCCTCCAGATGTTCAGGAGCGTCAGGAAGTCTGACTCGGGATGCCTGAACTCCTGTTGCGCCTGGTCCGCGGCCTCCTGCTTCTCCATCGGCCGATCGCGCGGATCCTGGATCGATAGCGCCGCCGCGATCGGCAGCACCTCTTCCATCGCGCCCTCCCGGTCGGCCGCGAGGATCATGCGCCCGACCTTGGGATCGACCGGCAGGCGCGCCAGGCCCCGCCCGACTTCGGTCAGCTCGCCCGTGCCGTCGGGTTGATCGATCGCGCCCAGCTCGAACAGCGTCTCATAGCCGTCCTTGATCGAGCGAGAGTCCGGCGGCTCGATGAACGGAAAGCTTTCGACCGCGCCCAGGTGAAGCGACTTCATCCTCAGAATCACGGCCGCGAGGCTCGTACGGAGAATCTCGGGATCGGTGAACGCCGCGCGGGCGCGGAAATCCTCTTCAGAGTACAGCCGGATCGCGACGCCCTCGGCCACGCGCCCGCAGCGCCCCGAGCGCTGGTTCGCCGAGGCCTGCGAGATCGCCTCGATCGGCAGCCTCTGCACCTTGCTCCGCGGGCTGTACCGGCTGATCCGCGCGAGGCCCGTGTCGACGACGTACCGAATCCCCGGCACGGTCAGCGAGGTCTCCGCGACGTTCGTCGCGAGCACCACCCGCCGCGCCGAGCCGCTCGGGTGGAACACCTTCATCTGGTCCTGCGCGCTCAGTCTCGCGAACAGCGGCAGAATCTCCATCCCTGCATGCGCATGCTTGCGCAGCGCCTCGGCCGTGTTGCGGATCTCTCGCTCGCCCGGCAGGAACACCAGTACATCGCCCTTGGGCAGCCTCGCAAGCTCATCTACCGCGTCGAGAATCGCGAATTCTTCGTTCTGCTCAAAGTCGTCGCGCTCGCGCTCTTCCATCGGGCGATAGCGGATCTCGACCGGATACGTGCGCCCCGAGACCTCGATCACCGGGCAGCGTGCCGGGCCCCCGAAGTGCTCGCTGAATCGCTTGGGATCGATCGTCGCCGAGGTCACGATCACCTTCAGGTCAGGCCGGCGTGGGAGCAACTGGCGCAAGTAGCCCAGCAGGAAGTCGATGTTCAGCGAGCGCTCGTGCGCCTCGTCGATGATGATGGTGTCATACGCGGCAAGGTCCCGGTCGCTCTGAGTTTCCGACAGCAGAATGCCGTCGGTCATGAGCTTGACGAGCGTCGAGCCCGACGTTTCGTCGCCGAAGCGCACCTTGTACCCGACGAGCCCGTGCGGTCCAAACGGCGTGTCGAGTTCCTCGGCGATGCGCTCCGCGACCGTCCGCGCCGCCAGGCGCCTGGGCTGGGTGTGCCCAATCATGCCCGCGGCGCCCCGCCCGATGCGCAGGCAGATCTGCGGGAGCTGCGTCGTCTTGCCCGATCCCGTCTCGCCGCAGACCACCACCACCTGATGAGCGCGAATCGACTCGGCGATCTCGTCCGCCCGCGCGGTGACCGGCAGCGCCTGATTCAGTTTGGGTTTGGGAAGCCGCGCCTCACGCTGCTCGCGGCGCTTGACCGACTCATCGATCTCGCGCGCGAGATGGTCGAGCAGGCCCGGCTGGTGCCGGCCCGACCGCTCGAGGCCCCGCAGTCGCGCGCGCAGGCGCTGACGGTCCGCCGCCATCGCGCCGTCCGCGCGGGCGAGCAGGTCCCGTAGCCGTACTGAGAATTCATGATCCGCGCCTCGTTCCACGCCTCCACTGTCCGCCCGCCGGTGTCAAGAGGCAAGTGCCGTTCCCGTGGGAGGGCACTGACACCATGCTGTCAGCGCTCTTCCCAGGCGCATGACTGACGCATCGGCGGCGCATCGGTCCGGAAACTCTGGCGCTGGCCTGATATCTTGGACTTTGATGGCTCTCCCCATCCATCGACAGTTTCTCGGCTGGGACGCTCCGCCCCTGCCCGCGGCGGCGCAGGCGCTCGTCGAGCTGGGCCTCGAGTACTCGCCCCGAGGCGAGCTGGACCTCGCGCGGACGCTGATCGTTCTGCCCGGCTCGCGCGCGAGCCGACTGCTGCTCGCGGAGCTCGTGCGGCTTGCGGACGAACGAGGGCTCCTGCTCTCGGCCCCGAGGCTCCTGACGCCCGGCCCGTTGCAGGATGCGCTTCTGGGCCTTGCCGATCGCCCGCGCGCCGACGCACTGCTCCGGCTCTCGATCTGGGCCGACGCGATCCTGCGAACCGACCGGGCGACGCTCGCGCCGCTGATCGCGCACCCGCCCGACACGCACGCCCGAGCGGCCGAGTTCGCCCGCGTGCTCATCCGGGCGCACAGCGAGCTCGCGGGGCACGGTCTTCGTTTCCGAGATGCGGTTGATCGGCTGGGAGCGGTGCCCGAGCTGCCGCCCGATGAGCTTCCGCGCTGGACGATCGCCGCTGGCGTGCAGGAGCGCGCCTGCGCGACGCTCGGAGCGATGAGCCTTGCCGACCCCGAGTGGGCCAGGCTCGACGCGCTTTCTCGCGGCGCTTGCGCTCGGGCGTATGACCTTGTCGCGCTGGTGGGTATCGTCGATCTCCCCGCGCTGCCGCGCCGTTTGCTCTCGGCCAACTCTGCGCGGATCGTGTCGCTGGTCGCTGCCCCCGCTGGTGAGGCGCACCGCTTCGACGAGTTCGGCTGTGTGAGCGCCCGCGCATGGGCGACGCCCGTGCCGGGTGTGCGACCGTCGGATGACTCGATCGTCTTTACCGGCAATCCGGCCGAGGGCGCGGAGCACGCGGTGGCCGCGGCGATCCGCTGCGCTTCCCGCGGGCTCTCGGTCGCGATTGCCGCTGTCGACAGCGGCTGGATCACGCCCATGAAGCGGGCGCTCGAGCGCAGCGCGGGGCCCTCGGCGCCCGTGCGGGTTCGCTCGGCCGCGGGCGTGCCCATCGCGCACGAGCCCTTCTTTCAGTTCGTTTCGGCACTCTCGGCGCATCTGATCGAGAGCGGGTTGGAGTCGCTTCGCGCGCTGCTCACGCACCCGGATGCGGCCGATGCGCTCGCACGCCGGGCAATGCTCGCCGCTGATCCGCTCGCGACGCTCGATCGGCTCACTCGCCGTGAGGTTGCTCCCGAGCTGAGCGACGTCGCGCGCCGGCACGCTGAGCTTGCGCCTCTGATCGCCGAACTCACGCGGCTGCGGACAGACATCCTCAGGCCGCAGCCCTTTCATCGGCTCGCGTCGGCGCTGCTCAACGCGGCGATTGAACTCGCGCGGGAGCTCTGGACCGAACGCCCGCGGCGCTGGCAGGAGCAGGTTCGCGTGGTGGTCGACGCGCTCCGCGCCGCGATCCCCGCCGAGTGCGATGTCGCACCAGTTCCGCCCGCCGAAGCGCTCGCCCTGCTGGTCTCGGAATGGCGGGGGCTTGCGTTGCCCGACGAGCCGGACTACGCGGCGCTTGGCGGCGAGGTGCCGGATGAGATCGAGGCTCTCGGCTGGCTCGAGTCTGCGCTGGATCCTTCGGAGGCGCTCGTGCTCGCGGGTGTGAGCGAGGGCCGCGTGCCGACACCCGTGCCCGCGCACCCGCTGCTGACGCCGGCGGTCCGCCGTGCGCTCGCGCTGCCGACGGACGCGGACCTTGTCGCGCGCGACCGCGCGCTCCTCGCGCAGATGCTCGCGCCCCGGCGTGAGGTGGTGATCCTCGCGGCGCGCCGCGACGCGGAGGGGGCGCCTCTCTGGCCGAGCCGGTTGCTGCTGGATGACGATGGGCCGACGCTCGCCGAGAGGGTGACGAGATTCGTCGAGCCTCGCGCGGATCGGGGCGTGCCGCTGGTGCTCACTCGTTCACTGAAGGCAGGCGCCGCGGATCGGTTCCGGATCGACCCGGCGCGACCGGCGGCAGAGTCCGACGAGAGCGTGACGTCGATGCGCGTCACAGACTTTCGGCTCTATCTCGAATCGCCTCTGCGCTTTTACCTCGCGCGGGTGCTCAAGGTCGAGGAGATCGTGCCGGGGGTGCGTGAGCTGGACGCGCTGGCCTTTGGGACGCTGGTGCACGACGCGCTCAAGGGCTTCAGCGCGGGTCCCGACCGCGCAAGTGATCGAGCCGACCAGATTGCCGCGGCGCTCGAGCGCGAAGTGCGCCGACTCGCTGGAGAGCGGTACGGCACGACGCGTTCGCCTGCCGTGCGAGTGCAGATCGAGTTTGCCGCACAGCGCCTGCGTGAGCTTGCGGATTGGCAGGCACGCCGGCGAGCGCAGGGGTGGGAGATCATCGAAACCGAGTGGTCTCCCCGCACGCCCGCAGCGCTCGAGGTCGACGGCGCACCCATGACCATCACCGGCCGGATCGACCGTATCGACCGCGGCCCGGATGGCCAGATCGCGATCCTCGACTACAAGTCGGGCAACGAAGTCCAGCCGCCCGCCGAGACGCACTTGACCAAGGGCAACGCGCCCGCGTGGATGGACTTGCAGCTTCCGCTCTATACGGTGCTGGCGCGCGAGCTGCTGCCGCCCGGAGCGATCCCGGCGCTCGGATACATCGCGGTGCCCCGCCAGAGACCGGCGGATTCGGAGCATCTGCTGCTTGCCGGGTGGGGCGCCAAGCACATCGAGGACGCCATCGATGCCGCGCGCGAGGTGGTGCGCCGCGTGCGCCGGCGTGAGTTTACGGAGCTGGGCCGCCCCGTGCGTGCGGAGTATCAGCCGATCATTGCGGCGTACCTTGGCGAGAAGTTCCTCGCGCAGGCCGCGACGGCAGACAGCGAGTCGGGCGATGATGCGGTGGCTGAAGGCGGCACCGAGGGAGGCGCATCATGAGCGTGCCCGACCGCCGCTCGCCCGTGCCGAGTACGGTGATCCTCGCCTCGGCGGGTACGGGCAAGACGTTTCAGCTCACGGGGCGGTTCATTCGCCTGCTGGCGATGGGCGTGCCGCCCGGAGCGATTCTCGCGACGACGTTCACGCGCAAGGCCGCGGGAGAGATCCTGGGGCGCGTGCTCACGCGGCTTGCAAGCGCGGCGCGCGATGAGAAGGCCTGCGATGCGCTCGCGCATGCGATCGAGCTTCCGCTCGATCGGGCCCACGCGGCGCGCCTGCTCAGAGCGGTGATCGACGAGCTTCCGCGCATCGCCGTCATGACCATCGACGCGTTCTTCGCGCGCCTCGTCGCGGCGTACGCGCTCGAGCTGGATCTTCCGCCCGGCTGGCGCATCGGCGACGCGGTTGAACTCGGCGAACTGGTCGATCGCGCGCTCCTGCGTTGCCTTGATGCGATGCCCGAGGCCGTCCGTGCTGATCTGCTCCGCGAACTGCATGAGGGCGGCTATGGGCGCGAGATTGTGCCAACGCTGCTGAAGGTTCGGCAGGATGCGACCACCGCGTGGCGCGAGAGCCGGGGCGACGAGGCGGTATGGAGTCAGATTCAGGCTCTGCACGCGCCGATGGACCGTGCGCAGTACGAGCGGGCGCTGGGCGATCTCCTCGAAATGCCGCTGGCGCAGACAAAGGCGGGGAAGGACCACGCCGGGTGGGTCAAGGCGCGAGCGAAGCTGCTCGAAGTTGCGCGGTCGCAGGATTGGCCCGCGGTGCTCAAGAGCACGCTGATTGGCGCAGTATTGTCGGGCGAGTACTACAAGCAGGCCGTGCCCGCGGCCGCGCTTTCGGTGCTGAGGGCGTTCGGAGAGCACGCGTCGGCGGTGCTCACCGCGCGGCTCGCGATGCGCAACCGAGCATACTGCCGGGCGGCGGGGGAGATCGACCGCGCTGTCGCGTTCGAGAAGCTCGCGCGGGGAGTCGTGGAGTTTGACGATCTGCCCCGAAGACTGCTTGAGCGCCCGTTTGAGGGCGATCTTGACCATCTCTACTACCGGCTGGACGCGCGGCTCGAGCACGTGCTGCTCGACGAGTTTCAAGACACGTCGCTCGACCAGTTCGCGCTGCTCAAGCCGCTGCTCGAGGAGATCCTCGCCGATCAGGAAGCGACCAAGTCCGGCCTGCCGCGCTCGGTGTTCGTGGTGGGGGACGTCAAGCAGAGCCTGTATCAGTGGCGCGGGGCCTCGCCCGAGATCCTTGGCACGCTCGCGCAGACACTGCCCGGGCTCGGCGAGCCGCGCACGCTCAGTGAGAGCTGGCGCTCCTCGGCCGTCGTGCTCGACACCGTGAATCGCGCCCTCACCGACGTCGCATCCAATCCGGCGCTGCTCGATTCGGACGGGCGCGCGGGCGCGGGTGTCGAAGCTGGCAGGCGATGGGACGAGCGCTTTCCTCAGCACGTCGCGCGCAAGGGGCTGCGCGGCTCGGCGGTGCTGTCGGTTGCAAACTCAAAGGCTGCGCCGGACCTCGTCGCCGCGGCGGTCCATCGCGCGAGCGCGATCCGCGCCCGCTCGGAGCACGCAAGCATCGCCGTACTGGTCCGGACGCGCAAGCTGATCCCGTGGCTTGTGCGAGATCTTCTCGCAGCCGGGCTCGACGCCAGCCAGGAGGGCGGCAACCCCCTCACGGATACACCGGCGGTCTCGGCCTTCGTGTCGATGCTGCATCTGGCCGACCAGCCCGGGGACACCGCGGCATGGCTCCATGTGTCGTCCACGCCCTGGGCGCGTGCGCTCGGGGTGTTTTCGGGCACATACTCAGCGCACCCGAGCGAAGCGCGGCGTGCGAGCGAGGCCGTCCGCGTGGGGCTTGCCTGTGAGGGCGCCGCGGGGCTTCTCGGGAGGTTGCTGCGCGAGTGCGCGGGTGAGACTGACGTCGCGTCGCTGCGGCGGCTCGAGCAGTTGTCGCAGATCCTCGACCGTGCCGAGGCCGCGGGGCCCCGTTCGGCCCGCGAGCTCGTTCGATTTATCCGCGAGACGCCGGTCGAAGCGCCTTCGGCGGCACGTGTGCGGGTGATGACGATCCATCAGAGCAAGGGCCTGGAGTTTGACGCGGTGATCCTGCCCGAGCTGGGCGCTGGGCTCGGCAAGCTCCGAGGGCCGATGGTCGTGCGCGATGGGGCGCGCGGGCCCGTTCGTGCGGTCTCGCTGCCGGGGAATGCCGAACTTCGTGACTGGCACGAACCGCTGCGCGCGATGTACGACTCGGCACGGGCTCAGGAGATCGGCGGTGAGCTGTGCGTGCTGTACGTGGCGCTCACGCGCGCCCGTCACGCGCTGGAGATGATCGTCCCGCCCGATGGCGCGACCGGCAAGAGCACGGCGAGCTCCGCGGCGATGATCCTTCGCTATGCGCTCGCGCCGGACGCAGGGGCGTCGCCGGGCGCAGAACTCTGGCGCCACGAGGACTCGGACCCGATCTGGACCGACGAAGTCGAGGCGCCAGGCGACGTCGGTCCATCACCGGTCGAGGTCTCTCCAAGTCAGTGGGCGCAGGCGTCGGGCGTTCGTGCGGCCGTCGCTTCGCCGCCCAGTGCGCACGAGCGCAGCGACGGGCCCGAGCCGATCCTTCCAAGCGGCTCCCGGCTCCGCGGCACTGCGGGGCACCGGCTTATGGAACTCGTCGAATGGCTCGATGCCGCGCAGCCCGAGGAGCGCGAGGCCCGCGACATCGTCCGCGCACTTGGCTTGGACGACGGGCAAGCTCGCGAGCTTCTCGACCGGTGGCGCGAGTGGATTGCCGACGAGCAGATCCGCGTAACGCTGTCCGCGCATGGGTGCGCGGAGCGGCTCGCGAGCTTGGCGCGGCTGACGGGTGCCCACCTCAGCCTCAGCCTCCGGCGCGAGTGGATGTTCGCGACGCGCGATGCCCAAGGCCGGATTATCCGGGGCCAGATCGACCGGATCGTGATCGCACGGGATGCCGGGGGCGAGGTCGTCGCGGCGGAGATCGTCGACTACAAGACCGACCCCGCGCCGAACACTTCCGTCGACGGGCACGGGCAGACAACCTACCGCGAGTGGCTCCAGGGACGAATTGAGACCTATCGGTCGCAGATGGACGCGTACCGCCGGGCGGCCTCGCGGGTGCTTCGGCTCGCACCCGAGCGGATCGGCGTTCGCCTGCTCATGCTCGGCGCCCACCCCGGTGAACGCTCGGTAGACGTCTGACGTACCATCGAGCGCTGTGAGGGTGGCAACCGCTCCAACTCGACTCGGGCGATGGTCGTCGCGTGCGGCGGGCTGTGGGATCGCGCGCGCCATGGTCGCCGCGGTGCTTGGTGCGCTGCTCGTATCTCAGTCGCCGGTTTCGGCGGCGGGAATGTCCACCCGACTCGTGCAGCCCGCCGAGCAGCCGCCGCGCCGGTTCAGGCTCGGGGAGGTTCGCCTGCTCGAGCGCGCCCCTGATCTCTGGATGGCACGGATCGAGCTCTCCGTCGCGCCCGTGGCCTCGGAGCCGGCGCCGATCCTCAGGCTTGGGCGGCTTGCCATCGGCGGCGTGATGCCCACGGGCTTTGTCGCGATCGGACAGCCTCTGCTCGCGATCGGTCCCGCGCCGGCGCAGCAGCTGAACTTCGCGGAGCCCGTGAAGCTCAGCGTCCCCGCGCGTGAGACGCCCGGGTTCCGAGGCGAGGCGCGCGTAACGAACAGCTCGCCGATCTACTTTGCTCGCGAGCGCACGGCCGAGGCGGTCGGGTCGATCCTCGAGCTTCCGCGCAAGAGCGGACAGCTCGGGTATCGCCTGCCGCTGGACGACCGCATCAACCTCCAGCCCGAGCTGGTCTTCACGCTCAGGCCGGGCCAGAGTACGTTCAACGCCTCGCGCGTCGTAGGCGGGTCGGTGCGGCTCGTGTTCACGTTCTGAGCCAGGCGCTCAGCCTTTGGTGGGTATGGGCGTGCTGAAGCCGTCCTTCGTCGCGGGCGCTCCGTTGGTCCCCGTTGGCGACGTGCCGGCGCTCTCGCTCGCGGGCGACGCGTCCCAGCCACCGCCGAGCGCCTTGTAGAGCCGTACGAGGTTTGTCGCCACGGCCTGCTCAGACTGCGTCAATGCGTCCTGCGCGTCAAAGAGCGTGCGCTGGGCTTCGAGCACATCGAGGAACGCCACGAGGCCGCCCTTGTTGCGCTCGAGAGCCAGCTCCGCGGCCTTGCGGCTCGCGTCCGCCGCGGCGCGTAGCGCGAGCAGGCGCGACTGCTCCTGCGTGAAGGCTGAGAGAGCGTTCTCGACCTCTTCGATCGAGCCCAGCACGGCCTTGCGATACGCCAGCGCGGCCTGCTCGGCGCGTTCGTTCTGTACCTTGATGTTGCTGCGGATGCGACCACCGTCGAAGATGTTCCAGCGCACGCTCGGGCCGATCGACCACGAGCGAGCCTTCATGTCAAAGGCTTCGGAGAAGTCCGAGGCGGCGAACCCGAAGTTGCCGGTGATGGAAAAGCGCGGATAGAGGTCGGCCTCGGCGACGCCGATGCGGGCCGTGGCAGCGGCCAGCGCTCGCTCGGCCTGCCGCACATCGGGTCGGCGACTAAGCAGGTCCGAGGGAAGGCCCACGGGGATCTCGCTCGGGCCGGTTGGAATGGCGGCGGGCGAGGAGAGCTCGGCGAGGACCTTGGCGGGCTCTTCGACAAGCAGCACACTGAGCCGGTACGCCGCAGCGCGGAGCTGGGACTCGAGCGATGGCAGGATCGCCCGCCGGTTTTCAAGCTGCGCCCGTGCGCGGGCGACATCGAGCTCGTTGGCCAGACCAGCCTTCGCGCGGGTGCTCGTCAGCTCGAGCGTCTCGCGCTGGGCGTTGATGTTGCGGTTGGCCACGTCGATGCGGGCCTGGAAGCCACGGAACTGGACGTAGTTCTGCGCGATGTCAGAAACAAGCGTGACAAGGATCGCGCGCCGTGCCTCTTCGCTCGATGCAAGGTCGGCGATCGCCGCCTCCTTCTCGCGCCGGACGCGCCCGAAGAAGTCGATCTCCCATGAGGTGTCGAAGCCGTACTGCCAGAGGGATTGATCTTCGCTCGATCCCGGGTTGAACTCGGCGCCGTTGGTCCGCCCGCTCGAGCGCGAGCGCGTGTAGCCGGCGGAGACGTCGAGCGTCGGGAAGTCGCCGGCCTCGGCGATCCCCAGCGCGGCGCGCGCCTCCCGCACGCGGCTCGCAGCGGTCAGCACGTCGAGGTTGCGCTCGAGCCCGCGCTGCACGAACGCATTCAGCGTGGTGTCGTTGAGCTTGGACCACCACGACGCGACGTCGGCCGGCGCCGCGACCGCGCGGAACGAGCCGCCTTCGCCCGTCGCGGGCCTTTCATCCAGCCCCGCGAACGAGGCGGGAGTGGAAAACGTCGGCTGGGCGTAGTCCGGGCCGACAGTGCAGCCCAGCAGTGAGAGGGTCGTGCCGGAGGCAATCAGAACGAGTGAGACGAGAGGGCGGGACATTGCGCGGTCCTTTCGGGGGCCGGAATCGAGCGAGAGTGTGCGAGCGGTTCAGTTGCGAGCCACGGGCGTGGCTTCGCGGGCGCTGGTGGGCAGTTCGACGTCGGACTGAATGTACACGTCCATCTGCTGGCCGACGAAGATCGGCTTCTCTGCGCGGTCGAACGCATAGATGAGCTGCAGCACGCGGGTGTCGACGCGCTCGGTCGACTCGCCCGTGAGCGAGCGCTTGGGGATGATGTAGGGCTCAGTACGGACGTAGCGCAGTTCGACCTGGATCGCCTTGTTGCCACGGACGAACGCGACCGCCTTGGCCCCGCTCTTGACGCGCCAGGCCTCGTGCTCATCGATGTCGACGCGGATGTGCAGCGGATCAACGCGGCCCATCAGCATGAGCGGCGTCGCCAGACTGCCCGCCTGCGCGTATTCGCCCGCACGCAGGTTCACCTGAAGCACCTGCCCGTCCACCGGTGCGCGGACGATCCGGCGTTCAAGCTCCGTCCGCGTCTGGTCCGCCTGCGACCGCGCCTGCAGCAGCTTCGCCTCGCTCACCGCGATCTCGCTCGACCATGACCCGGCCTTGAGAAGGCTCAGATCCGCCTGCGCCTGCGCGAGCCGCGCCTCGGCCGACTGCACCGCGAACTTCCGGCGGTTCACCTCGTCCACGATCACCGCGCGGGGATCGTTCACCGACGTGATCGTCTCCAGCGCGGCCTTCGCGTCCTCCAGCGACGCGCGAGCCTCCGCGACCTTGGCCTCCGCCGGCGGGATCGTCTCAGGGCGCGGGAAGCTCCTCAGCCGCGCCAGCTCGCTCTCGGCCGAGTGCACCGCCGCCGTGCGCACCGCCAGCTCAGCCTCCATCTCTCGCGCGTCAAGGCGGAACAGCACGTCCCCAGCCTTGACCGTCTGACCGACGGTGACCTCGACCTTGGCCGCGATCCCCGGCACCGGCGTGCCGATCGCGATGTTCTGCGTGCTCGCCTCAACCAGACCTGCACCCGCGATGAAGTTCTCGTAGGGCGAGGTCGGGGGCTCGATCACCGGCGGCGTCGCCGGCGGCGGGCGCGAACCCTTCACAACCGTGACCACCGCAAAGATCACGCCGGCGATCGCGGCAAGCGGGATGATGAACGTGCGGAACATAAAAGTCTCCTTCTCAGATGCGTGCAGTCGGGGTTCGGTCGCTCAGGAAAAGAATCGCGAGGCGGCTCAGGCCGAGTGAATCACGTCGCTGGGCTTCCCCCTGCCCGCGAACTTGACCTTCGGGTCCGTGATGATGTCTTCGATGTGCCCGTCGTCCATCTCGGCGATGCGGTCGGCATACTCGAAGATGCGCGAGTCGTGCGTCACGACCACAAGCGACCGCCCATGATCGAGCGCGACCTCGCGCAGGAGCTCCATCACCTTCATGCCGGTCTGGTGGTCGAGGGCGCTGGTCGGTTCGTCGCAGACGATCAGCCGCGGCGTGTGGATCAGCGCACGCGCGATCGCCACGCGCTGCTGCTGACCACCCGACAGCTTACTCGGCGCGTTCTTCCAGCGATCACCCAGACCCACGCGCCCGAGCATGTCGCGCGCCTTCTGAATCGCGACGGCGCGGTCGACGCCATTGATCAGCAGCGGCACCGCGACGTTCTCCGCGATCGTCAGCGTGGGGATCAGGTTGAACGCCTGGAACACAAATCCGACCGTCTCGCCTCGGAAGCGGGCGCGGTCTGAGGCCTTCATCGCCGCCAGATTCTGGCCGAAGACGGAGCACTCGCCCCCGTCGGCCTCGAGCACCGCGGCGATCACGCTGATGAGCGTGGTTTTGCCGCAGCCCGAGGGGCCCACGAGCATGAGCAGCTCGCCCGCGTGCACGTCGAGGTCGACGCCCCGCAGCGCTCGCACGGCCGACTGGCCCGTGCCGTACGTCTTGGTCAGGCCTTTGCAGCGGACCGCGAGCGAGCCGGAGCTCGGCGTGGCGTTCGGGGTGGGGGATGCGGGAGTGTTGCTCATGATGGTTCAGCCCTTGAAGACAACAGCGGGTTCCAGCCGCATGACCTTCCAGATCGAGAGCATCGCGGCGAGCATCGAGATGATGACCACCGCCGCGCCGGACACAAAGAGAAGTTGCCAGGTGGTCTTGAACGCCAGCTGGGTGTTCGCGGCGCCCGAGCCCATCAGCATCGCCATGCCCGCGCCCAGCCCGAAGCCGATCACCGCGATCACCAGCGCCTGCAGCATGACCATCCGCAGCAGTGTGCCGTCGGAAACGCCCATGGCCTTGAACGTGCCGAAGTAGCGCAAGTTGTCGATCGTGAACGAGAAGAACATGAAGCCGGTGATCAGCGTGCCGATCAGGAATCCCAGGCCCACGGCGATGCCGAAGTTGATCGGGATGCCCGTGTACTTGAGGAAGTACCCAACCGTGAGCCAGCGGAACTGGCTGGCGGAATATGCCGCGAGGCCCGTCTCGCGCGTGATGCGGTCGCACAGATCCTGAAGGTTCTGACCCGGTTCGGCCTTGGCGAGAACAAACGTGAGCTGCTTTCGCTCGCTCGGCGCAAACAGCACCGCGCGCGAGTACGTGGTGTAGATGGTGGGGAGGTTGTTCCACGCGCGGCTTGTGCGCCCGAAGCCCACGATCACCCCGCGCCGGTCGTTGATCTCCAGCTCATCGCCGATCTGCACCGGGCGCTGGATGCTGCCGTCCGGGTTGCGCCGGGCGAGGCGGTCGCGCGCGCCGACGAAGTCGAGAACCACGGCATCGGCGCGCCGGAGGTCCTCCATGCGCCCTTCGACCATCGAGGGCGGGCCGCCGGTCAGCGTCGCGTCGTCAAGGCCCAGCAGATTGCAGTTCTGGAACGTTCCGTCCGCCAAGCGCACGCGGACCGTGCCCTTGAAGAGCGGCATCGCCCATTCGACGCCCGGCACGCCGCGGACGCGGTTGAGCTCGGTGTCCTGCAGGGGCTTGATGTCCTCGGTGTACTGCACCTTCGGGTCCATCACCCAGAGGTCGGCGACGGCCATGTCGTTGACCATCGCGACCGTGCGCGTCATGATGCCGATGAAAATCGAGCCCTGCCACGTGATGACCATCGAGGCGAGCGACACGCCCAGAATGATGCCGAAGTACTTGGCTTTGTCGTTGAAGAGCATCTTGAGTGCGATGGTCAGCATGGGCGAGTATCTGCCCCACAGGCCGCGGCGTCGTGGAGGATTACCCCTTGAAGACGACGGCCGGTTCGAGCGCGATCACCTTGCGGACGCTGAGCAGTGCGGAGATCAGGCAGACGAACGTGACCGCGCCTGCGGTAATGGCGAGCAGCTGCCAGGGCGTTGCAAACGCGAGCTGGCCCTGACCGCCGCCCGTGACTTTGCCGAACAGCGTCGCCGCGCCCACGCCCAGCCCGTAGCCGATCGCGCCCACCAGCAGCGCCTGAAGCACGACCATGCGGACGAGGGTCCAGTTGCCGGTGCCCATGGCCTTCAGCGTGCCGAAGTAACGCAGGTTGTCGACGGTGAAGTTGTAGAAGGTCTGGCCCGTGATCACCATGCCGACGATGAAGCCCAGCCCTACAGCGATGCCAAAGTTGATCCCGATCCCGGTGTTCTCGAGCACGTACGAGATGTTCTGCCAGGCCCACTGCCCGCTGGTCAGCACGCGCTGTCCCGTCGCGTCGCGGATGCGCTGCGCGACCACCGAAGCGTCCTGCCCGGGCGCGACCTTCACCAGCACATAGCTCGTCGAGCGCAGCGTCCGTGGCGCGTACAGCTTCGCACGCGAGAACGTCGTGTACACGTTGGGGTTGAAGAAGAACTGACGGTTCACCTTGAACGTGCCCGCGATCGTCGCGACGCGGTCGTTGATCTCGATCCGGTCGCCCAGCGCGAGCGGGCGCTTGCCCAGCCCCTCGCCCAGCGAGACGCCCAGCTTCTTGCCCAGTTCGTCGTCGTCCACCAGCACGCTGTCGGCGTTCCGCAGCGCCAGGGGCGATCCCGACACGATCCGCGCGGGAAGGCCGATCAGCGTCGCATCGTCGACGCCCACGAGCGTGATCGTCGTGAGCCGCCCATCGGGAAGGCGCGCCGGAATGTCCGAACGGAACATCGGCACCGCCCACTGCACGCCCTCGACGCTCCGCACGCGCTGGGGCATCGTCGATTGCAGGTTCTTGAACTCGACCACCGAGTCCCGGCTCGGGTCCATCACCCAGATGTCCGCAACCTGAGCGTCGCGCACGAAGCTTGTTGCGCGCGTCATGAGCCCAACGAAGATCGATCCCTGCTGCGTGATCAGCAGCGACGCGAACGTCAGGCCGATCAGGATGCCGATGTAGCGGGCGCGGTCGCCCACGAGCATGCGAAGCGCGACAAGGTTCATACAGAGCCTCCGGACACGGAATCGGAGCGCTCAGCGCGGAGCCCGCGCAGCGCGTGAAGGCTGAACATGCTGATGCGCCGGGCGATGTTGTCCAGCTCGGCCGACGAGTAGCCCCTGCGGTCAAACAGGCGCTCGATGACCGCCGACGACTGCTTAAAGAGCAAACACTGGCCGATCACGCTGGCCGCGGCATGCTCGATCAGATCAGGATCGCGGTGGGGGGCCAGCAGCTCCCCGCAGATCGCGACCAGCACGTCCCACTTGGGCCGGATCCCCGTCTCGACAATGTGGTCGAGCGCCTCGGACGGCTCGACCATCTCGCGCGCCATCAGCTGCCCATGCCACGCGGGCCGGCCCTGGTCCAGAATCTGCCGGATGAACCCGTGCACGTAGAACCGGAGCCGGTCCTCGGCCGGGATCGCCGCGTTGAGCAGCTCGTGCGCCGGGAACGCCTCGCGAGCCGCGCAGTGCGCGTACTCCAACACCGCCCGGTACAGCCCCGCCTTGTCACCGAAGTGATAGTGAACCGCCGCGATGTTCGCGCCCGCCTTCGCGCAGATGTCCCGGATCGTCGCGGCACGGAACCCGTGCTCGGCGAACACCGGCCCCGCCGCGTCCAAAAGCCGCTGCCGTGTGAGCGCGACCGGGTCCGCCCCCGCCTCGGCCTGCCGAGTGACGTCGGCGTCCGGTACGGGCTGATCAGGGGCGATGTTGGGAGTGAATTCCGGAGGCATACGTGTCAATCGAGCGTTTGAATCAGATGATTCAAACACATGATTGAGCTTCGATGCCCGGAAGTCCACGGATGCGGCGAAATCGCTGCCGATTTCGCGCAAAGCTGGGAAATCACGATATTTCCCGGACGTTTAGCCCTCGGGAAGCGACCGCAGCAGGCCGTGGGCCGCCGTATCGAGCATCTCGAAAACCCGTGCGAAGCCCTCGGTTCCGCCGTAGTAGGGGTCGGGCACGTCGGGGGCGTGGTCGGGTTCGAAGGTCGGGTCAAAGGCTCGCATCAGCCGAACTCGGTCGGCCTGGGCGCCGAGCGCCAAGAGGTTCCGCGCGTTGGACTTGTCCATCGCCACGAGAAGGTCAAAGCGCTCAAAGTCCGCGGCGATGACCTGGCGCGCCCGGTGTGGCCGGAGATCCATCCCATGCACGCCTGCGATCTGCACCGAGCGCGGGTCGGCGGGCTCGCCAGCGTGCCAATCGCCCGTGCCAGCAGACTCGATTTCAAACTGCGCTAGCCGGCCCATCGCACGGGCGCGCTCCGCGACAATCAGCGCCGCGAGTGGGCTCCGGCAGATATTGCCCAGACACACGAACAGCAGCGACACGCGCGCCCGCGACTCGCGGAGATGGCTCGGCAGGATCTGAACGTTCGGCATCGTCATGCGGTCGTGACAGGTCGCGGTGCCTTGGCGGGTGGCTGAGGCAGCGTGTCGAAGAACGCCGCGCGGAACCGCTCGAGGCGAGGCGCGAGGCTGGCCGTGGCCTGTTGCAGCTCCGTCAGGCTCGTTCGGCGCAGCAGCGACGCGATCGCCTGTGGCCCCGTCGCTGGCGCGCACAGCACGCGACTCGCTTCAGCGCCCATGAGCAGCGTGAGCCCTGCGTCGCGCGGGCCCACCACGGGCACGCCGGCCGCGAGAAGCATCGACACGTGCGCCAGCGTCGGCGCGGGCAGGGGCGGCTCGGCGGTGATGATCGCCAGATCCATCGCGGGCCAGAGCACCGCGGTGGGCGCATCGAGCAGGAGCATCGGCGCCTCGGGCCTTGCGCCCGCGTGGAACCGGCGCGCGCGATCCTCGAGACCGGCGTTTCGGGGCGCAAGCGCGATGGTTCGCCGCGAGCCGTCCGCCAGTCCGAGCAGGCCTGCCAGAAACGCAAGCCGAGTGGCGTTCCCCGCCACGGGCGGGTCGTCGGCCATCGCAAGCGACACGTCAGACTCCTCGAGCCCAAGCTCCGCGCGCAGGTCCTCGCGCGGCCCCAGCGGCGTGGGCGCGCGGGCCGGGAACCCGGGGAACTCGGCGCTGGGCGCGAGCGAGATCTCCGACATGGGCAGGTCAAAGCGCGCCGAGAGGCGCCGGGCGAGCTGCGTCGCTTGGGGCCCCCACGCGACGAGCCGGCGCGGTCCGCGAGCGCGAACGATCGCCGCGGCGCCGTGCTCGTTGCTCGGGCTGCGAAGTGTCGTCGAGTGTCCTGCCGGACAGACGCGGTCCCACGACCTCACGCCCAGCAGGTGCGCCCGACGCTCAGCGTCCGCGTTACCCACGATCATGACGGGCGAGCCATGATGCACGCCGCTCTGCGCGTGGGCGCACGCGAGCGTCGACGCGTCGTCCGCATCGGGCGACCAAGCCGAGTGCGGCACGAGGATGTGCAGCAGCTCGGCCCCGCTCACCGACGACCGCCCTGGATGAGCGACTCGGTCCGGTCGTGCTTGTAGAAGCACTGTGCGATCGCCTCGCCGATCTTCAGCGCGAAGGCGTTCTGCGCCGCCTCAAGGTCCGCGCGGTTGGTCGGCGCACGGTTCACACGCTGGGGGATCGCGACGCGGAACTGGAAACCCTCGGGCACGCGCTGCGGATCGGGCCAGATCCGCGCGTCGAGCTTGGCATCGAACACCATGACCGTCACGGCCGCGGTGGGCATCGAAGCGCCGTCGACCGCGCCCAGCGCGAAGCCGTCGATCCGCGCGTAGATCAGCTGCTCGACGGGCCCCGGGCGGTTGCGTGAGGCCTCGCGCCCGATGCTGACGACGCTGCGGAGCTTGCTCGATCGCGAAGCGTCGGCGATGTTGATCGCGTCGCGCGTCTCGATCACGTTCGTGAGCTTGACGATCTCCAGCAGCCGCCGCTGCACTTCGCTCGCGATCGTCAGGCGCATCTCGCGCCGGGGGAGCGTGTTGCCCGGATCATCGACAAACACCATCGAGAGCCGCTCGGTGTCCAGCTCGTACGCCGGGTCGATCGAGGGCGGACCCTCGACGATGTACATGCCCGCCGTGACGACGTTGCAACCCGCTGCCAGGGCGGGGAGCAGCGCGAGCACGCCCGCGAGGGCGAACCGGTGCCAGCGCTTGCGGCAGAAACCACGTTGAGAATCGAGGGGCGTGTTCATGCGTGGCAGGCTCGCAGTCGTCGATCAGTACGTGGGGTAGTACGGCTCTTCATGGTCGTAGAACGGCCAGCTCGCGCGGTCGATGAACCGCCTCGAGAGTTCGCTGGTCACAACGCTGCGGTCCAGCTGCTGCGCGCTCACGCCCTTCTTGTCGGGGAACGTCACGTTGATCGGCTTGGTGAACGCGAACAAATCGGGCACGGACGTGTCGACCTCAGCGACCGACACCTCGCCCTGCGCGACGCCCTCCCACAGGAACTGATTGCCGGGGTCGTTCAGGCGGTACTCGCGCAGGTCGACGAACACGATGCGCTCGACGCCCCCCAGCTCGGCCGCGAGCGTGGACATGCTCTTGGTCTGCCAGCCCGGGTTGCCGTACATGTACTGAAGAACCTGATCGGCCGTGACGCGCCCGGAGGCGTTGACGTTCTGCTCGAGGCGCGCGGTGACTTCGCTCACGAGCCGCGCGACGAGCCCCGGGTGCTCACTCTCGATGAACCGGTCCGCCGCGACGAGTACGGCAAAGCTCTTGCCGTCGAGGCCCGTGTACTCGCGCGGCACGGTGTGCGTGCTGTTGCGCTTGTAGCTCTCGGCCATCGCGGCGATGGGCGTGAACGGGTTGCATGAGGCCAGCGCGCCGATCGACGCGGCAAGGCCGAGGAGAATGACGGGCGTGGACACGCGCCTGAGCATGGTCACCAAGTCTAAGGAGTCGGCACGCCCGAAGCGGCCTTCGAGGGCGGAAGTGTGGTCGTGGGAGTGGGCGAAGGCCTCCCGGAAGGCGCAGCGGGCCAGGTCGCCAGCTTGTAGCCCCAGGCTACGAGCGTCAGGACGCCCAGAACAATCAGCACCCGCCCGGTGATCAGCCGGGCGATGGTCGGGCCCAGCCGCGAGCCCGTGAGCGCCACGTGCAGCGCAGGCCAGAGCCCGGCGGCCGTCAGCAGCGCCGCGAGCAGGCCCATGGGCTGCGCGAGAAACGCCGAGATGAACTGAAGCCGGACCGCATGCGCAAACGCGGTGGTCATCCCGCACGTGAAACACGGCTTGTTGAACGCGACGACCCAACCGCACTGAGGCAGGCCGAGCCGCGTGTGCGTGCCGAATCCCTGACGCGCGGGTTCGACCGAGGCCGCGGCGATCAGCACCGCCATCAGGCCCAGCGCGATCAGGAGCCCGGCCAGTCGCTCACCGAAGGTCGCGCGTGCAGCGCGTGCAGCGCGTGCTCGCGTCGGCGGCGAGGGCGGACTGGGCTCACGCTCAGAGGATGGCTCGGCGCGAATGGCCGGGGCGGGCGCGGTCACGCCGAAAGGGTACGGCGGGCGCCGATCAGGCCGAGCGATTGCGCAAACGGAAGATCTGGCCTGCCAGCGACGCGTCGTGGACCGTGATCCACGCGGCGCGATGGGCCTGATCAGGCGCATGCTCGGGCTCCGCGGCGCCCCGACGGATGCGGTCGGCCAGGCGATACACGTCGCGAGGCGCCGACGCGACGAGCGCCGCGTTGCGCACCAGCAACACCCGCAGGCTCACGCCCACCGCGTCCGACGCCGAAGTTTCTTCTTCCGCCATCTGCGCCTCGAGCGGGAACTGAAGCCCCATCTCGCGGTCGAACGTCGCCGCCAGTTCCTGGAGCCGATCGTCCAGCACGTCGGCGGGCGCCGTGACCAGGAACCGATCGTCGCCCAGGTGCGCAAAGAACACGTCGGGCTCGTTGCGCACGACCAGTCGCTGGACCATGCCCACGAGCTGACGGAGCATCTGATCGCCCAGGTCGTAGCCGAACGCGCCGTTGAAGTCCGTGAAGCGGCGGATGTCGATGAACGCGATGTCGGGCGCGCGCCCCGCGGCCTGTTCACGCACCGCGCCCGCGCCCAGCAGCGTGCGCAGATGCTCATCCGCGCGAACGCGCCCGGGCAGGCCCGTGAGAGGCGCCGTGCGGGCGCGCGCTTCGTTGGCAAGGTCCGCCGCGGCGTGCAGCAGGTCGCGCACGGGGATCATCCCCGCGACGCGCACCGCCCGCGTGCCGGGCGAGGCTTCTTCGAGCACGATCACCGGCTGCGCCGACGCGCGGTCGTCGCGCGAGCTGGCCAGCACAAGTGCCTCACTCACGCTCGTCGTGGGCGTGAGCGTCACCGGATCGGGCACGACCAGGAATCCCAGCGCCTGCCCCGCGCGGTGGTCGCCCGCGGCGCGCAGCACAGAGTCTCGGTCGCAGAAGCCGACGAAGCGGCTCTTGTCGACCACCGCCACGCCCGGCAGCGTCGGTTCGCGGAGCAGCATGCCCGCGATGTCGGCGACGCGTGACGCGCTGTCGACGGTGCGGACCTCGCGCGCAAGCCTCGCGACGGTCGCCGCGTTCGGATCGCGATAGCAGGCGCGCGTCGAGTTCTCCCACGCCCGCCGCATCCACGTCGCGAGTTCGGTATCGATCGTCTGCTCGCGCGAGCCGGGCTTGGCGAGGTAGTAGCCCTGACCGAACGGCACACCCAGCGAGATCAGCGTCGAAAGCTCTTCGCTGCGCTCGATCCCCTCCGCGACCAGCTTGACGCCCGAGAGGCGTGCGAAGTGGACGAAGAACCGGATCAGGTTCTGACGGACGCGATCGCGGTCGATGTCGGCCACGAGCTGGCGGTCGAGCTTCAGCCAGTGCGGCCTGAGATTCATGATCCGGTTCATGCCGCTCGCGCCGGCGCCGACGTCATCGATCGCGACCTGAAACCCGTACTGCTTGACCAGGCGCACCTGTTCGTCGAGGCCCTCGACGAGCTGCTGCTCGCTCTTTTCCGTGACCTCGAGCACCACGCGACCGGGCGTAAGGCCTTCAACTTCGCGGACCGCGCGGGCGACGTCGTGGGCAAAGCGCGGGTCAGCAAAGACCTGCGGCGTCGTGTTCAGGAATAGCAGCACACCGTCCGGCCAGCCCGCCGAGGCGTTGAGCGAGCTAGTGCGGGTGATCTCTTCGAGTGACCAAAGCTGGCCGTGGGCCTCCGCGGCATTGAACAGTTCGCCCGGGTCCGGAAAGCCGCTCTCGGCGACCGGACGCGTGAGGCTCTCAAAGGCCGCGATCTCGCCGTGCTGCAGGTCGACGATCGGCTGGAAGACGGTTCGGACGAGCCCCTCGCGGATGGTCCGCTCGAGGCGCTGGGCCGAGGTGTCGCCGGGCTGTTCGCTGGGCCGCGCGTGCGCGGGGCGGGGCGTGTGGCTCATGTCTCGTCTCTTCCTCGTGTGTCCGAACCGGGCCGTGGCGCTCTCAACGCCGGGCCCCTCTCCCGTCCTGAAACCCACCCCCCGCCCTCTCGAGCGAGTCGCCGCCTCCCTCCTCAAGTCCGCGGCGACGGAGAAGGATCGGCGACTGTCGAGCGTCGATGGTGCGCAAACGTCGCGCAGGACGCCCACGGGCACGGTCGTGCCGGAGGGTCGGGCTGTGCGGGCCGCTTCTCCGGACCGTCGCACGCACGCAACGCCCACGCCGCGGAGGACGTTCGGCGTGTGCCGAGTGTGCCGGGGCGCGATGATGCGAAAAAACAACCCGCGGCGCCGCGCGGGTTGGGGGAAATCACTCGAATTCTGCGGGCTTCGCGGCTGTCAGTCGAACTTGAACACGCCCTTGCGGAAGCCGTAGAGGTACGCGACGACCGTGGTCGCGAGGAAGAACAGAATGCGCCCGAGCCACACCAAGCCCTCGCTGCTCTGGGGCGTCAGCGACGGGAACGTCACCGCCCACGGATAGAGGAAGATGATCTCGACGTCGAAGACGAGGAAGACCATCGCGATCAGGTAGAACCGCACGTTGAAGCGCTTGCGGGCCGTGCCGACCGGGTCCATGCCCGACTCGTACGACTTGCTCTTTACCTTGCCTGCGCGGTTGGGACCGAACACGCGCGACAGCACGACGTTGGCGACCGCGAACGTGATCGCCATCATCAGAATGAGGAACACGGGCAAGTAGGACTTCAGGTCCGTCTCGGCGAGCAGCATCATGCGGGACGAGTGTAGACCACCCTCCCGGATCCCGACCAGTGGGGCCGGTCCGGGGCCGGGGTTCGGGCTCGCTCGCGCCCGCCTCGACCGTGGGAGCGGATCGTCTGCCAATCCGGCAGGGTTTCCGGACTGCACGCCGGGGGCCTGACAGATCCGAAACGGACTGCGCCAGCGAGAATCGGGCCCCCAGGTGCCTCGGGCGGGGTTTGGCCCGCGGGTCCGAAGGGTTTGACTCGCGCCGAGGTTGGCGCGCGGGGCAACGTACGGGCCTGGGCGGTCTGTGCGGTCTGGCACGGCCGTTGCCTGTGTGGCGGCGGGGGAGGGCGTTTCGTCGTTCGCCGCGGGTGGGTGGCGGAATCTCGCAGCACGAACCTCGGGAGTCGAGAAGCTATGGCAGCCAAGGAACTGGTGTTTGATGTCGAAGCTCGTCAGGCTCTTCTGGCCGGCGTTGAGAAGCTGGCCCGAGCGGTGAAAGCGACGCTCGGCCCGCGCGGGCGCAATGCCGTGCTCGACAAGAGCTGGGGCGGCCCGACCGTGACCAAGGATGGCGTGTCGGTCGCGGAAGAGATCGAGCTGCGCAACAAGGCCGAGAACATGGGCGCCAAGCTCGTGAAGGAGGCCGCCAGCAAGACCAGCGATGACGCGGGCGACGGCACCACCACCGCCACCGTGCTCGCCGAGGCGCTCTTCCGTGAGGGGCTCAAGTACATCGCCTCGGGCGTCGACGCCAACGCGCTCGTCCGCGGCATGAAGCAGGCCGTCGAGCTCGTCGGCAAGGAAATCGACGACATGGCCACGCCCATCAAAGGCAAAGGCGACATCCAGAACGTCGCGACCATCTCCGCGAACAACGACGCGGCGATCGGCAAGATCATGGCCGACGCGTTCGAGAAGGTCGGCAAGGACGGCGTCATCACCGTCGAAGAGGGCAAGGGCCTCGAGACCGAAGTTACGGTCGTTGAGGGCATGCAGTTCGACCGCGGGTTCCTCTCGCCCAACTTCGTGACCAACGCCGACGAGATGAAGGTCGAGCTCGACAAGTGCTTCGTGCTGGTGCACGAGGACAAGATCGAGTCCGTCCAGAAGCTGATCCCGCTGCTCGAGAAGGTGATGCAGGCCAAGAAGCCCCTGCTCATCATCGCCGAGGACGTGACGGGCGAGGCGCTGAGCACCCTGGTCATCAACAAGCTCCGCGGCACGCTGAACGTCGCGGCAGTGAAGGCGCCGGGCTACGGCGACCGCCGCAAGGCGATGCTCGAGGACATCGCGATCCTCACCGGCGCGACGGCCGTCATGAAGGACCTGGGCATCGAGCTCGAGAAGCTCGAGATCGGGCACCTGGGCATGGCCAAGCGCATCGAAATCGACGCCGACAACACAACGGTGATCGAGGGCGCGGGCGACACCAAGAAGATCCAGGGCCGGATCGAGCAGATCCGCCGCGAGATCGACTCGACGACCAGCGATTACGACCGCGAGAAGCTCCAGGAGCGTCTGGCGAAGCTCGCGGGCGGCGTCGCGGTGGTCAAGGTCGGTGCCGCGAGCGAGGCCGAGCTGAAGGAAAAGAAGGCCCGCATCGAAGACGCGCTGCACGCGACGCGTGCGGCGGTCGCCGAGGGCATCGTCCCCGGCGGCGGCGTGAGCTTCGTCCGCGGGCGCCGGGCGATCGAGAAGGCCAAGGAGTGGAAGAGTGTCTTCGGCAAGGCCGGCGGTCACGCCGACGCCGAGGACGTCGGCCGCTTCAAGTACGACCTGGCCGCGGGCATGGACGTGGTCTACAAGGCCCTCGCGGTGCCCACGACCACCATCGCCGACAACGCCGGCGCTAAGGGCTCGGTCGTCGTCTCGAAGGTCGCCGAGTCCACGAAGGACACCTTCGGTTACAACGCCCTCACCGACGAGTACGGCGACATGATCCAGATGGGCGTCATCACGCCCGCCAAGGTCGATCGCTCCGCGCTGCAGAACGCTGCGTCGGTCGCGACGGTCCTCCTTGCCGCCGACTGCATCGTCACCAGCAAGCCCGAGCCCAAGGAAGCGGCCCCCGCGGGCGGCGGAGGCATGGGCGGAATGGGTGGCATGGGTGGCATGGGCGGGATGGGTGGCATGGGCGGCATGGGCTTCTGAGCCTGGCAACCAACCACGCGATCACCTCATCCGCACGCAGACAGAAAGGAAGTTGTCCATGAGCAAAGCCAAGGATCTGCTCGGCCGCACGGGCGGCGCAGGGCTCGTCGGCGGGGGCCTCAAGCCCTCGCCCATCGCGCCCGCCGCCAACACCGCCGCGCCCGACACGGGCAAGACCGCCGTGCACCAGCATGGAACACAGGGCGCGGGCTCGGTGAGCCACGGCTCCTCGGGCGCGAGCAAGAGCACGCTGTCCAACGTCCGGCCCAAGGTGTAAGCCGGTCGGCCTCCGCGGAGGCTTCGGCGATGATGCATGCAGCAATTGCTCGACATCTTTCTTCACGTCGATCAGCACCTGGGGCAGTTCGTGCAGCAGCACGGGGCCTGGGTGTACGGGCTGCTGTTCGTCATCATCTTTGCGGAGACGGGGCTGGTGGTCTTCCCGTTCCTGCCGGGCGATTCGCTGCTCTTTGCCGTGGGCGCGCTCAGCGGCTCGGGCACGTTGAACGTCTGGCTCGTGCTCGGCCTGCTCATCGCCGCGGCCGTCGCGGGCGATGCCGTCAACTACTCGATCGGCAAATTCTTCGGGCATCGCATCGTCGGCACGCGTTGGGTCAAGCGCAAGTACTTCGATCAGGCCCACGCCTTCTACGAGAAGCACGGCGGCAAGGCGATCGTCCTCGGTCGCTTTGTGCCGATCGTGCGGACCTTCGTCCCCTTCGTCGCGGGCGCCGCGGAGATGACCTATGCGCGCTTTGCGCTCTTCAACATCGTGGGCGGCGTGCTCTGGATCAGCGTCTGCGTCGGCGCGGGCTATGCGTTCGGGCACCTGGAGTTCGTGAAGAAAAACTTCGGCGCGATGGTGATCGGCATCGTCGTCGTCTCGCTCGTGCCGATCGTGTTTGAGATCGTGCGGGCGCGCCTGAAGAAGCGCACGCCTGCGCCGGAGTCTCCGCCGAACTCGGGGCACGCCGGCACGAGCGAGTGAGCGATGCGCCTTGAGGGTCGGGAGCAATCGTCGGGGAATGGCGTGCGGGGGGGCAGGTTTGAGGGCGTTTGGGTGGGGGCGGGGAAGCGTGAGAGTTTGCGGGTTGCCGACGGCGCGATCGTCCGCCGGTGACCCGGGCAGAGAAGCACAGAACCAACCACAGAAAGACAGAGGAGCATGAACATGCACGTCAAGCCGCTTGAGGATCGCGTTCTCGTCAAGCCGATCGAGCCTGAGACCAAGACCGCGTCAGGCCTGTACCTGCCCGAGACGAGCAAAGAGAAGCCGGTGAAGGGCGAAGTCGTGGCCGTCGGCCCCGGCAAGCGCCTGGACAACGGCAAGCGCGCCGAGATGTCGGTCGGTAAGGGCGACACGGTGGTCTACGGCAAGTACGCGGGCACCGAGGTCGAGATCAAGGGCGTCAAGCACCTGATCCTCCGCGAGAGCGAACTGCTCGGCGTCGTCGGCGGCTAAGGCCCTGCCCAGCGGCTCGTACGGTCACTTCAGGCACAAGGAATCGAACACATGTCCACCAAGCAGTTGATGTTTCACGACGGCGCGCTCCTCGAGCTCAAGAAGGGCGTGGACCGGCTGGCCGACGCGGTCAAAGTGACGATGGGCCCGGCCGGGAGCCATGTCGTGATCGAGAAGTCCTACGGCGGGCCGCACGTCACCAAGGACGGCGTCTCGGTCTCGAAGGAGATTTCGCTCCCCGAGCCCTTCCAGTCGATGGGCGCGAAGATGGTCAACGAGGTCGCGAAGAAGACCGCCGACAAGGCCGGCGACGGCACCACCGCCGCCACGGTGCTCGCCCAGGCGATCTTCGGTGAGGGCCTGCGCCACGTCACCGCGGGCGCGAACCCCGTGCAGCTCCAGCGCGGCATCAACCGCGCCGCCGAGGTCGCCGCCGAAGCGATCGACGCCATGGCCGTCAAGTGCAAGGGCAAGGACGACTACAAGAAGATCGCGACGGTCTCGGCCAACCACGACTCGGCCGTCGGCGAGCTGATCGCCGAGGCGATCGCCAAGGTCGGCGCCGAGGGCGTCTGCGAGATCGAGGACGGTAAGGGCGCGACCACCACGCTCGAGTACGTCGAGGGCATGCAGTTCGACAAGGGCTACCTGTCGCCCTACTTCATGACCGACCCGAAGACCGCCGAGTGCGTGCTCGAGGACGCGTACATCCTCATCTACGAGAAGAAGATCTCGAACCTCGTCGACCTGCTGCCGCTGCTGAACAAGGTCGCGACCGCGGGCCGCCCCGTGCTGCTGATCGCCGAAGAAGTCGAGAACGAAGCGCTCGCGACGCTGGTCGTCAACCGTCTCCGCGGCACGCTGAAGATCTGCGCCGTCAAGGCCCCGGGCTTCGGCGACCGCCGCAAGGCGATGCTGGGCGACATCGCAGTGCTCACCGGCGGCACGTTCTTCGCCGAGGACCTGGGCCGGAGCCTCGATTCGATCGAGCTCTCGGAGTTGGGCCGGGCCAAGAAGATCGTCGTCACCAAGGACGACACGACGGTCATCGAGGGCGCGGGCAAGAAGGCCGACATCCAGGCCCGCGCCGCGCAGATCAAGTCGCAGCACGACAAGAGCACCAGCGACTACGACCGCGAGAAGCTCATGGAGCGCCTCGCGAAGCTGACCAGCGGCGTCGCGATCATCTCCGTCGGCGGCGTCTCCGAGGCCGCGATGAAGGCGACCAAGGACCTCGTCGACGATGCGCTCCACGCCACGCGCTGCGCGGCGAAGGAGGGCTACGTCCCGGGCGGCGGCGTCGCGCTGATCCGCACGCAGGAGGCCATCCAGGCCGCGAAGAAGAAGGCCAAGGGCGATGAGGCTCTGGGCTTTGACATCGTCACCCGCGCGGTCGAGGCCTGCCTCCGGCAGATCGCCGAGAACGGCGGGTTCGACGGCGACCTCGTCGTCGAGAAGGTCAAGGAAGGCAAGGGCTCGTTCGGCTTCAACGCCGCGACGGGCGACTACACCGACATGGTGAAGATCGGGATCATCGATCCCGCGCTGGTCGCCAAGACCGCGCTGATCAACGCCGCGTCGGTGTCGGGCCTGATGCTGACCACCGATGTGCTCGTGACCGACCTCAAGGACGAGGCCAAGGTCGAGACGGGCGCGGTGAACTGAGTTTGCTCCAGCCCGCCGGTCGAAAGCCCGGCGGGTTGATTTGTTTGATCCACCGCCTCGCTGCCCCACTGGATTGACCCATGCCCGCACAGCGTGACTACTACGAGATCCTCGGCGTGGAGAAGGGCGCCGACGGCGAGGAGATCAAGCGGGCCTACCGACGCCTCGCGATGAAGTATCACCCGGACCGCAACCCGGGCGATGCCGAGGCCGAAGCCAGGTTCAAGGAAGCCGCCGAGGCGTACGAGATCCTCTCTGACGCGCAGAAGCGTCAGCGCTACGACCAGTTTGGCTTTGAGGGCGTCAAGGGTCAGGGCGCCGCGGCGCACGACTTCTCGCGGATGGACGTGTCGGACATCTTCTCGATGTTCCACGACATCTTCGCGGGTATGGGCGGCGCCCCTGGTGGCGGCGGCGGGCGCTCCCGCGGGCCCGCACGCGGCTTTGACCTTGAAACCGAAGTCGTCATCGACCTCAACGAGGTGCTCTCAGGCGCCGAGCGCGACGTCAAGTTCGCACGCCTCGATGTCTGCGACAAGTGCACCGGCACCGGCGCCAAGCCCGGCAGCAAGCCCGTCAAGTGCAGCACCTGCGGCGGGCACGGCAAAGTCCAACAAACCGGCATGGGCGGGCTCTTCCGCATGGTCGTCGGCTGCCCCGACTGCGGCGGCCGCGGCACCATGATCAAAGACCCCTGCGACACGTGCCGAGGCAAGGGACGCACACCCCGCGAACGCAAGCTCGCCGTGCGCATCCCGCCCGGCATCCGCGACGGCCAGATCGTCCGCGTCCCGGGCGAAGGCGAACCGCCCCCGCCCGAAGCCTCACCCTCGGGCGAAGGCGTCCGCGGCGATCTCCACGTCGTCGTCCGCGTCCAGGAGCACGAGGTCTTCCGCCGCGAGGGCGACCATCTCGTCATGGAGATGCCGATCTCCTTCACCCAGGCCGCGCTCGGCGCGGACGTAAAGGTCCCGACGCTCGACTCCGAGCGCGAGCTGCGGATCCCCCGCGGCACGCAGCACGGCTCGATCTTCCGCGTGAGCGAGGCCGGATTGCCCAACCTGCGCTCGGGCCGCCGCGGCGACCTGATCGTCGGCGTCGCGGTCGAGATTCCCAAGAAACTGAGCGACAAGCAGGAGAAGCTCCTTCGCGACTTCGCCGCGACCGAGGATGAGCGGGTGCTCCCCGAGTCGCACGGGTTCCTGAAGAAGATCAAGGACCTCCTGTCGTGACGGCGTGGTGGCGGAGAGACAAGCATGATTCCGAGGCGCGTATGAGCGAAACCAACACCAACAGCGCGGGGCCGGCCGATCAGGCCGAGGGCTCCGATCCACGGTCCACCGGCGGCCTCGAAGAGCGGCTCGCGGCGCTCGAGACCGAGCTTGCCGACGTCCGCGGCAAGTACCTGATGACGCTGGCCGACTACCAGAACTCCCAGCGCCGGGCCGTGCAGAACGAGGCCGTCGCGAAGGACCACGGCAAGGGCGCGGTGATCCAGCAGGTCGTCGCCGTGATGGACCACTTCGACATCGCGCTGCAGCAGGACGCGACGAAGATGACCGCGGAGCAGGCCGTCGCAGGGCTCCGCGTGATCCGCGATGAGCTCATGCGTGTGCTCCAGTCGCTGGGCGTCGCGACGCTCAGCCCGTCGCGCAACGACGAGTTCGTGCCCGGCCGGCACGAGGCCGTCGTGCAGCAGGCCGCGGAGGGCGTCGAGCCCGGGCGGATCGTCCAGACGCTGCAGGCCGGCTACACGCTCGCGGGCCCGACGGGCGACCGCGTGCTCCGGCCCGCGAAGGTGATGGTCGCGCCGAACGGGTAAGAGAACGCAAGGGGCTCCGGGCAGGAGAGGATCCACCGATGCCGACGTATGAGTACCGCTGCGGGGCGTGCGGGCACGAGTTCGAAGAATTCCAGTCGATGACCGCGCCGAGGCTCAAGAAGTGCCCCGCGTGCAAGAAGCCCGCGCTCGAGCG
>JANRKN010000127.1:0-41621 GCA_033763435.1 Planctomycetota bacterium | reverse complement strand
GCCAATCCTGGGCCTGCACCACGGCTCGGTCGACCGCGCGATGCGCGAGCGCGTCGAGGCGGGGCTCAAGGACGGCAGCATGCGCCTGTGTGTCGCGACCAGCAGCCTCGACCTCGGCGTGGACTTTGCGCCCGTCGAGCGCGTGATTCAGATCGGGTCGGTCAAGGGCATCGCGCGGACGGTGCAGCGCGCGGGGCGCAGCGGGCATCGGCCCGGCGCGGCGTGCCGGGTGCTGTGCGTGCCGACGCACGGGCTGGAGCTGCTCGAGATCGCAGCGGTTCGGCGGGCGGTGGCGAGCGGCGAGAGCGAGCCGCGCGAGGCGCTGCGCAAGCCGCTGGACGTGCTCGCGCAGCACATGGTCACGTGCGCCATCGGCGGCGGCTTTGACCCCGGCGACCTCTTCGAAGAAGTCCGCAGTGCCTATAGCTATCGCGACCTCGAACGCGCCGAGTTCGACTGGACCCTTGCGCTGGTCGAGCACGGCGGATCGGCCCTGCGCGCGTACCCCGAGTATCGCAAGGTCGTGCGCGATGAGGCGCTCGGGCGCTGCATGATCGCGACGCCGCGGCATGCCGCGCTGCACCGGCTCAATGTCGGCACGATTACCAGCGATGTGTCGGTGTCGGTGCAGTACGTTTCGGGCAAGCGCCTGGGCTCGATCGAAGAGAGCTTTATCGCCAACCTCGAGCCGGGCGACGTGTTCACGTTCGCGGGGAAGAACCTCGAGCTCGCGCGCGTGCGCGACATGACCGCGCTGGTTCGACCTGCGAAGAAGAAGCCCACGCTCACGCCGGTCTGGGGCGGCACGCGCCTGCCGATCTCGGAGAGCCTCGGGCGCGCGGTGCGGGCGGAGCTCGAGCGCGTGGGACGGGCGCTTGAGCGTGGTGAAGAGTCGTCGCTGGATGCGGAGTCGGCCGCGGCCGTGCCGATCCTGCGGGCCCAGCGCGGGATGTCCAAGATCCCGGGCGCGGAGGAGCTGCTGGTCGAGACGACCACGACCGCCGAGGGCGAGCATGTGTTTGTGTATCCCTTCGAGGGCCGGCTTGTGCACGCGGGGATCGCGGCGATTCTCGCGCTGCGGCTCGGGCGGATCCGGCCCGCGACGTTCGCGATCGCGAGCAACGACTACGGCTTTGAGCTGCTCAGCGCCCGCGGCACGGGCGCGGCGGAGCTCCTCGCGCCCGAGGTCTTCACGCTGGACGGGCTGTTCGACGACACGCTCGCGAGCCTGAACATGTCGGAGCTCGCGCGCCGACAGTTCCGCGAGGTCGCGCGCGTCGCGGGGCTGGTGGTGCAGAATCATCCGGGCCAGAGCAAGAGCGGGCGCCAGCTGCAGGCTTCGGCCGGGCTGCTGTACGATGTGCTCAGCGAGTTTGACCCCGGCAACCTGCTCGTGGAACAGGCCCGGCGCGAGGTGCTCGAGCGCCAGTTCGAGCGTTCGCGCCTGGCGCGCGCGATGGGGCGTCTGGCCTCGCTCGCCTCGCGCGGCGCGATGACCCTCCGCGCGGTCGAACGCCCGACGCCCCTGGGCTTCCCGCTGGTCATCGAGCGCGTCGGCGCGCGCCTCAGCAGCGAATCGATCCTTGAACGCGTGGAGAAGATGAGAGCGCAATGGCAGACCTGGCGGTAGAAGTCGATCTTCGGCGTCCGGATGGCAGCGGGGGCGGCGAGCGCGTCAGCCTGCTGCCCGAGCGCGCGATGTTCTGGCCCGCGATGGCAACGCTCGTCGTCGCCGACCTGCACCTGGGCAAGGGCGAGACGTTCCGCAAGAGCGGCGTGCCCGTGCCGCGGGGGCAGCACGATGAGACGCTCGCGCGGCTGGACCGGCTCGTGAAGCGGACCAGGGCCCACCGCGTGCTGGTGCTGGGCGATCTGCTGCACGCGCCCGCGGGGCTTACCGAGTCGATGATCGAGAGCGTCGAGGCGTGGCGCGCGCGGCAGGACGTGCACATGGAGCTGGTGCCGGGCAATCACGATCGCCGGGGGCTCAAGCGCGTCGCGGAGGCGTGGCGCATCGCGGTGCTCGACGAGGTGGTGCACGAGGGGATGTTCGCGTGGCGGCACGAGCCCAAGCCGGTGGCGGGGCGGCTGGCGATCGGCGGGCACGTGCACCCGACGTGGACTCTGCGGGGCGGGGGTGATGCGCTGAGGCTGCCGTGCTTTGCGATGGGGCGCGCGGCGGGGATTCTGCCGGCCTTCTGCACGTTTACCGCTGGGCCCGCGCCGAGCCTTGCCGACCAGCGCGTGTGGGTGGTGGCCGAGGGGCGCGTGGTGCAGGTGGAGTAGGGGATTCCGGTCGGGCATCCGGCGTCGGGCGGCGGGCGAACACTTCCCGCATGGCGCGAGCGGCGGGAAAGCAGAGCAAGGACACCGTGAAGCCTGGCGGCGAAGCCCCTCCCGGCGGCGCGCTGGTGGTCGTTCTGGGCGATCAGCTCGACGCGCGCTCGCGGGCGCTTGAGGGGATCGATCCTGCGCGCGACACGGTGCTGATGATGGAGGTGGCTGAAGAGTCCGAGCATGTGCCGAGCCATGTGCAGCGGACGGTGCTGTTCCTCTCGGCGATGCGCCACTTTGCCGATGCGCTGCGTGGGCGCGGGCTGCGGGTGCGCTATGTGAGTCTCGCGGACGCGGATAATACAGGCAGCTTCGCGGGCGAGCTGGCGCGCGCGATCGGCGCCCTGAGGCCCGCGGTGGTGCGGGTTGTCGAGCCGGGGGAGCATCGCGTGCGTGCGATCTTCGAGCGCGTCGCGCGTGAGACGGGCACGGCGCTGGAGATCGTTGAGGATCGGCACTTTCTGACCACGCGCGAGGAGTTTGCGGCGTGGGCCAAGGGGCGCAAGGCGCCGCTGGTGATGGAGAACTTCTATCGCTGGCAGCGCGAGCGGCTCGGGATTTTGATGGAGGGGGAGGGCAAGGGCAAAGGCAAGCCCGTCGGCGGCGCGTGGAACTTTGACAAGGACAACCGCGAGAGCTTCGGCAAGGCCGGTCCATCGCCTAAGCCGCGCCCGCCCGTGCGGTTCGAGCCCGACGCGATCACGCGCGCGGTGATCGCGGACGTGCGCCAGAGGCTTGGTGTGCAGAGCGAGCGGGGCGAGACGTTTGAGTATGGCCGGGGGCTGCCGGGACGGGTAGAGTCGTTCGCGTGGCCCGTCACGCGCACGCAGGCGCTGGAGCTGCTGGAGGACTTCATCGCGCACCGGCTTGCGAAGTTCGGCCAGTTCGAGGACGCAATGTGGACGGGCGAGCCTGTGCTGTATCACTCGACGCTGAGCGCGCCGCTGAACTTGAAACTGCTGGACCCGCGCGAGTGCGTCGACGCGGCGCTGCGGGCCTACGAGCGCGGGCGGGCGGAACTGCGGAGCGTTGAAGGATTCATTCGGCAGATCATCGGCTGGCGCGAGTTCGTCCGAGGCGTGTACTTCCTCGAGGGGCCCGCGTACGGCGAGCGCAACTCGATGGAGCACACGCGCCCGCTGCCCGAGTTTCTGTGGACGGGCAAGGCGGACATGAACTGCCTGCGTGAGTGCGTCGGGCAGGTCGTGGAGCACGGCTTTGGGCACCACATCCAGCGGCTGATGGTCGTGGGAAACTTTGCGCTGCTCGCGGGCGTGCACGCGAAGAAGCTCAGCGACTGGTTTCTCGGGATGTATGTCGATGGCGTCGAGTGGGCGACGCTGCCCAACGTGCTGGGCATGTCGCAGCATGCCGACGCGAGGCCCGGCGAGCGCCAGGGCGTGGTGGGGACCAAGCCGTACATCTCGGGCGGGAACTATCTGTCGAAGATGAGCAACTACTGCGCCGGGTGCAAGTACGACCCGACCAAGCGCACGGGCGAGCGGGCGTGCCCGTTCACGGCGATGTACTGGGACTTTCTCGCGCGCCATCGCGAGCGCCTGAGCCGCAACCCGCGCGTGGGGCCGGTGCTGCGGTCGCTCGACCGATACAGCGCGGAGGAGCTGACGCAGATCACGATCACGGCCCGGCGCGTGCGCGAGCGGGTGGGAATCGAGCAGGTGGGAATCGAGCGGGCGGGGGGCGAAGAATCGCCCGAGGGCGCGGCAGGCCGGCGGAGGACGCGAGCGTGAGCAAGGCGGGCGGAACAGAACTCGGGACGCGGTCGCTGGTCTGGTTCCGGACGGACCTTCGGACGCACGATCACGCGGCGCTGGCGCACGCGTGCGCCGCGCAGCGCGAGCGGGGCGTCACGCCGGGTGGCGTCGTGGGGCTGTTCGTGCTCTCGCCCGGGGAATGGCGCGCGCACGACTGGGCGTGCGTCAAGGTCGAGTTCGTGCTGCGGACGCTCCGAGAGCTCTCCGCGGCGCTCGCGAAGCTCAACATCCCGCTGCTGATCCGCTCGGCCAAGGGCCCGGGCGATGTTCCGGCGGTCGTGGCGAAGGCGGCGCGCGAGGTCGGCGCGGCGCGCGTGGACTTCAACCGCGAGTACGAGGTCAACGAGCGTCGGCGCGATGAGGCCGTGACGCGCGAGCTCGAGAAGCTTGGCGTGCGGGTGTTCGCGTGGCACGATCAGTGCGTGCTCGAGCCCGGGTGCGTCCGCACCGGCGCGGGCGGGCCGTTCACGGTGTTCACGCCCTTCCGGCGCGCTTGGCTGCGCGTAAGCGCCGAGCGCGGGGGCGTGAAGGACCTCGGCACGCCCGAAGTCCAGAAGAAGATCGATCTCGCGCCCGACGAAGTGCCCGGCCGCGTGCCCGGATTCGGGTCGGACATCGCGCCCGAGCGCTGGCCCGCGGGCGAGAGCGAGGCGCTCAGGCGTCTGCGCGTGTTCGTCGCGGAGCGAGGCCGGGCGTATAAGGACCGGCGCGATTTCCCGGCGGTCGACGGCACGAGCACTCTCTCGCCCTATCTCGCGATCGGCGCGGTCTCGCCTCGCGTGTGCGTGCGCGCGGCGGCCGAGGCGAACGCGGGCGCGCTCGATGGTGGGAGCGCGGGGTTGGCCGGCTGGATCACCGAGCTGGTCTGGCGCGAGTTCTACATTCACGTGGTCGATGCGTTCCCGCGCGTCTGCATGCACCGCGCGTTCAAGCCCGCGGCCGAGCGTGTCGCATGGCGCACCGATGAGGCCCAACTGCTCGCGTGGCAGGAGGGTCGGACCGGTTTTCCGATCGTCGATGCCGCGATGAGGCAGCTCCGCGCGCTGGGCTGGATGCACAACCGCCTGCGGATGATCTCGGCGATGTTCCTGACCAAAGATCTGCTGATCGACTGGCGTCTGGGCGAGCGGTTCTTCATGCAGAACCTCGTCGATGGGTTCCTGCCCAGCAACAACGGCGGGTGGCAGTGGTCGGCCTCTACGGGCACCGACGCGCAGCCATATTTCCGCATATTCAACCCGTTTTCGCAGTCCGAGCGTTTCGATCCGGACGGTTCCTTCATCAGAGCATGGGTGCCCGAGCTCCGCGGCGTGCGCGGCGCGGCGGTGCACCAGCCCTACGACCCGAAGAAGGGCCTCGCGCCTTTGGAACGCGCGAAGCTGGAGTATCCGCCGCCGATCGTGGACCACAGCAAGGCGCGCGAGCGCGTGCTCAAGGCCTTCAAAATTGCGGCGGGCATTGCCGAGGGGGCGGAAGCTGCGGGCGGCGAAGCGCAGGACAGCGACGAAGATTGACCGGGTGAGACTCAACAGCACACAGCGCACGGCAGATCTGTGCGTGCGAGGAGCCGGATGCGATGAAGCGTGCCGAAACGTTGGCGGAACTACGGGCGTCGGGCTGGCGCTCGCGGAGCGTGAAGGCGGAGCTGCGCGCGAACACGATCGCGATGCTCCGCGCGGGGCGCGAGCTCTTTCCGGGCATGGTGGGCTATGAGAGCACGGTGGTGCCCGAGATCGTCAACGCGATCCTCGCGGGGCACGACATGCTCTTCCTGGGTGAGAAGGGCCAGGGCAAGAGCAAGCTGATGCGGATGCTGACGCGGTTCCTGGATGACGAGCTGCCGTACCTTGATCTGCCGGGCTGTCCGGTGCATGAGGACCCCGAGCGGCCGATCACGCGCATGGGCAAGGAGTACGTCGCGTCGATGGCGCCCGAGGCGGTGAAGATCGCGTGGTGGCCCCGCCAGGAGCGCTATGCCGAGCGGCTCGCGCCCGGGACCAAGTTCGCGGACCTGATCGGCGAGATCGACCCTGCGAAGCTCGCGATGGGGCAGAGCATGTCGGCGGAAGAGACGCTGCATTTCGGGCTTATTCCCCGTATGCACCGGGGCTTGTTCGCGATGAACGAGCTGCCCGACCTCGACGACGCGGTGCAGGTGGGCCTCTTCAACATCCTCGAAGAGCGGGACGTGCAGATCCGCGGCTATCCGATCACCTTCGACCTCGACGTCATGGTGCTGTTCAGCGCCAACCCGAGCACGTACAACCGCTCGGGCAAGGTGATCCCGCAGCTCAAGGACCGCATCGGCGCGACGATCCAGACGCACTATCCGAAAGAGCGCGACATGGGCATCCAGATCATGGAGCAGGAAGCGCTGTCGGACCTGCGCGAGCTTGAGAAGGGCGCGGGCGAGGCGGGCAACGACATGGATCTGCCGGTGGTTGTGCCGCGGTTCATGAAGGAGATCGTCGAGCAGATGTCGGCCTGCGCGCGCAAGAGCAAGTACGTCGATCAGCAGTCGGGCGTGTCGGCGCGGCTGAGCATTGCCAATTACAAGACCATGGTGGCGTCGGCGCGTCAGCGGGCGATCAGGCTGGGCGAGGGGCCCGCGGTGCCGCGGATGTCGGACCTCGCGCACTTCCACGCGTCAAGCGTCGGCAAGGTCGAGCTGGACATGATGGGCTCGCACCAGATGAGCGAGCGCCAGGTGCTCGAGGCGATTCTCGCTGAGGCGACCAAGGCGGTCTTCGAGGAGTACGTGCAGGAGCACGGCCTCGCGGAGATCGGCGAGGTGTTCGCCAAGGGCGTGAAGATCGAAGTGGGCGACATGCTGCCCAGCGCGCACTACGAGAAGCTGCTCAAGCGCGTGCCCGCGGTGTGGGACAAGGCGTTTGAGGTCAACGCCGCGACCGACCCCGCCGTGCGGGCGAGCTGCGTGGAGTTCGTGCTCGCGGGGCTGTATGCGACGGACCGGATCTCGCGCGCGACGCGCCACGGGCGGATCAGCTATGAGCCGTGACGGGTAAACCAAACCGGAGCCGAACTGAAATCGCGACAAACTTTACCGATGAGTGGTTGCGTTCTGTGCCGCGCCGCGTCGAAGATGGGGGTGAAGTGCGAAGGAGTCTGAGCGATGCGGCAGAATCGAGGCGTGTGGTTGATCGCGGCGTTGATGTGGACGACCGGTGCGGTGATGATCGCGCTGGCGCTCACCGGAGAGAATCAGGCCGCGCTGATAGCGCTGGGCGCGGGCGTGATCGCCTCAAGCGTTCCGTTGATGGCGGCCGAGCGCAAGCGTCGCGCGTGCGGATCGTGCTGCGGGAGCCAAGGAGCATCGCGTGACGGAGCTGAATCGGCAACCTGAGTCGGGCCCACCCGCGGCGACTCCGCCCGGGCTCGTGCACGCCTATCAGAAGTTCGATCCGAAGGAGTTTCCGCCTCCGACGGCCGAGCCGCCTGACTTTGCGGGCGCCGCGATGGAACACATGCTGATGTACGGCTCGATGCGCGACCTCACGCCCGAGGAGCTCGCGCGGGCGGTCAAGATCGATCCGTCGATGTTCGGCAATCTCGGGCCCAGCCTCGACGCGATCGGCGCGATGCTCGAGGAGCGTCGGCGGAAGATCCTCGAGACCTACGAAACCCAGGCGGCGCAGACGCTGGCGGACCGCGCGTATCGCGATGCCGCGCGGGACGTGCGCCCTGAGAAGAACTGGCGCGAGGAGTTCGAGCGGGCGGTGCGCTCCGAGCAGGTGCCGGATCTGGAGCGACTGTGGTACAAGCAGCGGAGCGAGCAGAGCCCCGCGTCACGCGCGCTGCTGAAGTTGATCGACCGCTTGGGCGACAAGTATCAGATCGAGGAGCTCGCCAGTCGCTGGGAGTTCACCGGGCGCGAACCGATGAGCGTCGAAGAGGCGCTGGAGATCAAGCGCGAGCTTGAAGAGATCGAGCGGCTGCTGGAGCAGATCAAGGAAGCGCGGAAGAACGCGCAGATCGGCATCATCGATCTCGACGCGCTGAAGGACTTTGTGAGCGAGGCGGACATCGAGGGGCTGCAGGCGCTGCGCGAGCAGGTCGAGGACTATATGCGGCAGGAGGCCGCAAGGCAGGGCATCGAGCAGGCCGAGGGCGACCGCGGCGCGTTTCGTCTCACCCCCGCGGCCATGCGGCTCTTTCAGGGCCGACTGCTCACCGAGATCTTCACCAATCTCCAGGCCTCGCGCTCGGGCCGGCACGAGAGCGTCGCGACCGACGATGGCGTGCAGGAGACCGCCTCGACCAAGCCCTACGAGTTCGGCGATCCTGTCGCGTCGATGGACGTGCCGGGCAGCTTCGTCAACGCGCTGATCCGCCAGGGCGGTGCACCGCGCGAGGGGTTGGGCGGCAAGCTCAGCTTCGGCGTGCGGGATATCGAGGTCCACCGCACGAAAAAAGCGCCCAAGTGCGCGACGATGGTCGTGCTCGACATGTCCGGCTCGATGCGCCAGGACGGGCAGTACATCAACGCCAAGCGCATGGCGCTCGCGCTCGACGGCCTCGTCCGCCGCGAGTATCCGGGCGATTTTCTGTCGTTCGTCGAGGTCTACTCGCTCGCCAAGCGTCGGCACATTTCCGAGATCGCCTCGTTGATGCCCAAGCCGGTCACGCTCCGCTCGCCGGTCGTGCGGATGAAGGTCGATCTCAGCAAGCCCGAGGTGAGCGAGGCGCTGATCCCGCCGCACTTTACCAATCTGCAGCGGGGCCTCCAGCTCGCGCGCCAGCAGCTCGCGGTGCAGGACACGCCCAACCGTCAGGTGATGCTCATCACCGACGGGCTGCCCACGGCGCACTTTGAGGGATCGGTCCTGTATCTGCTCTATCCGCCCGATCCGCTCACCGAGGAAGCCACCATGCGCGAGGCGCGCCTGTGCGCGCGCGAAGGCATCACTATCAACATCTTCCTGCTGCCCAACTGGTGGCAGTCGAGCGAGGACATCCAGTTCGCGCACCGCATCGCGGAGGAAACCCGCGGGCGCGTGTTCTTCACCGCGGGCAAGGATCTGGACCGCTTCGTGCTGTGGGACTATGTGAACCACCGCCGGAAGATCATCGGCTGATCGGGCTCACTCAAAGCGCCAGCGGGGCGCTGCGGGCGGCCGGGCCTCGCGCCGATCGAGCGTGACGGTGGGGATGTTGACCAGATCGGCGATCGTGCGCTCTTCGGCGCCCAGGCGAAGACCAAAGCGTGCGCGGACGTCGGCGGACTCGACCGCGCGGACGAGCCACGCGTGCATCAGGCCTGTTTCGTAGAAGACCAGCTCGCGCCCGGGCTCGCGCGGTTCGGCCCAGCGCTGGGCGATGGGTGCGGCGATGAGCGCATAGGGGTCGATCCGCCGGCCCGTGGTTGCGCCGCCGATCAGCGCCTCGGGCACGCGAAGCCGCAGGCGCCAGCCGTCGGGCGTGTTGAAGCCGCGCCACTCGGGGATCATCAGATCGCCGGCTTCGAGAAACGCGATCGCGAACGACGCGCACCCAGCGCCGGTTCCCGTGAGCGGGTCGGCGGCGAGGGCGAATCGCTCGGCGATCCGGCCCTTCTCAAAGCGCTCGAAGAACAGGGTCAGGTGCTCGGCCATCTCGCGCGAGAGCAGGACGCGGAGCCGCGCCGCGCGCGTGCCGAAGAATCGCGGCTGGCGCAGCGTGCCGCGGACATCGCGCTCGGACTGGATGTGCCCCTTCACGCCCTCAAAGAGCAGGGCGAACCCGACGCCGTCGTCAAAGACGCGGCGATCTTCCTCGTCGTCGTCCTCGTCGCTGACGGCGGCGAAGATCGGGGGCGCGTCGCCGCGCCGGAGTTCGACCAGCGTGTGCCCGACCTCGTGCGCCGGGGCCGACTTGGTGCTCGAGCGCACGTCTGAGGCGTGCTGCTTGGCTTGGAAGGCGGAGTAGACGAGCGTCGCGGGGGTCGAGAAATCCAGCGCCGTCGAGGGCGGGAAGACGGTGATGTTCAGTTCGTACACCGAGGCGGGCAGCTCAGGGTCGGGCGTGCGTGCCGCGCCGGTGGATGTCGCGGCGCAGGACGCGAGCATGAGCACGAGCGCACAGCTGAGCAGGAGCGTGAGTGAGAAAGGCCGGAGCATCGCGCCGCAAGCGTAGAGGCGGCACGGTACACTGGAGCGCGCACAAACGCGGAGGTACAGCGATGCGATCGATCGGCATGACGGCGGTGATGATGGCCACGACGATGCTGGCCGTGACAAACCCGGCGCACGTCGCGTGCGCGGCAGGGCCCGACTCCGGCGCGCAGGCCGCCCCGGACGCTGCACTTGACTCGACGTTGGGCTGGCGCACGCTCACGCGCGATGACTTCCGCGGCTACAAGAAAGACGCCTTCCCCGCCAAGGGCTGGACCTTCGAGAACGGCATCCTCACCAGCGCCAAGGGCGGCGGTGGGGGCGACCTCGTCACCAAAGACCAGTTCTCCGACTTTGAGCTCGAGCTTGAGTTCCGCACCACACCCAAGGGCAACTCGGGTCTCATGTACCGCGTGGGCGAAACGCTCGGCGCGACGTGGATGACCGGCCCCGAGTATCAGGTGCTCGACGACGCGGGCCATGACCTCAAGCCCGGCAACACCCACGCCGCGGGCGGGCTCTACGACATCGCCGGCGGCCCGGAGACCAAGCCCCTCAAGGGCCCGGGCGAGTGGAACTCGGCCCGCATCCGTCTGCGCGACGGCGTCGTCGAGCACTGGCTCAACGGCACGCTCGTCGTCTCGCAGCGCATGTTCGATGACACCGGCGCGCCCACGCCCGAGTGGCTTGCGAAGATCGCCGGCAGCAAGTTCAAGGACTACGCCGGCTTCGGCGTTCTGCCCAAGGGCCATCTCGCGATCCAGGACCACGGCGACGAGATCGCCTTCCGCTCGATCCGCGTGCGCGACCTGGGCGCCAAGGGACCGGGCGAAGTTGCACTCTTCAACGGCGCCGACCTCACCGGCTGGACGCCCGTCCTGCCCAGCGGCGGCAAGCCCGAAGACGTCTGGAGCGTTCGCGACGGCGTCCTGATCTGCACGGGCTCCCCCGTCGGCTACATCCGCACGAGCGCGATGCACACGAACTATGTGCTGAGGCTCAAGTGGCGCTTCAACCCCGTCACGAAGAAGGCCGGCAACTCGGGCGTGCTGCTGCGCGTGCAGGGGCCGGACAAGGTCTGGCCCCGCAGCGTCGAAGCGCAGCTCATGTCGGAGAACGCGGGCGACTTCTGGAACATCGACGAGTTCAGGATGAAGGCCGACCCCGCGCGGACCAAGGGCCGCAACACCAAGAAGCTCGCGATGGCCGAGCGCCCGGTCGGCGAGTGGAACGAGTACGAGATCATCGTGAACAAGGGCGTGGTTGCGCTGTACGTCAACGGCCAGCTGCTCAACCGCGCCGACGACGTCGAAGAGATCTCGGGGTGGATCGCGCTGCAGAGCGAGGGCGCCGAGATTCACTTCAAGGACGTGCGGCTGATTCCCCTCGACGCGCCCGCGCCCCGCACGCCCGCCCACACACCCAAGGCGGGTTCCGGCGGATGACGCTTCGCCGCACGCCCGAGGATTTTCAGGTCGAGGAGCTCGCCAGCGCCGATTGGCTCGCGGCGCTGTCGCCCGTGCCCACCGACCGTGCGGCGTATGGCGTCTACCGCGTGACGAAGAAGAGCCTCTCGACGCCCGAAGTCTGCCAGCGGCTCGCGCAGGCGCTGAAGGTGCGCCCGGGGCTCGTCGCCTCGGCGGGTCTGAAGGACAAGCACGCCGTCACCGTGCAGCATGTGACCGTCGCGCCCAGCGACGAGCGCGACCCCGAGCATGCGGGCAGCGAGGGCGCGCGGCCCGAGCGCCCCGAGAGAGTCGAAGGGCCGAACTGGAGCGCCGAGCGACTGGGCTTTGCCGAGCGCGAGGCTCGCGCCGAGTTGATCGAGGGCAATCGGTTCACGATCACCGTCCGCGGGCTCTCGCGGCCCGAAGATCGGCGCATGGGCGAGCACGCGGCGGCGCTCGAGGTCGGTGCGGGCGAGCTGCTCGTGACCAACTACTTCGGCGACCAGCGCTTTGCCTCGGCGCGCCACGGCGCGGGCTTCGCGGCTGAGCGCCTCGTGCGAGGCGACTTTGAGGGCGCGCTGAAGCTGCTCATCGGGACGCCCGACCGCAAGGACTCGGGCCCCCGGCGAGAGCTGACGCGTGCGTGCGCCGCGCACTGGGGAGCGTGGAAGCACGCGCTGCGCGATATTCCCAAGTGCGCCGAGCGCGCCGCGGTGGAGGCTCTCGAGCGCGGCGAAGGGTTCAAGGCCGCGTTCCAGGCGCTGCCGTACTTCGATCAGCAGATGGCGGTCGAGTCGTTTCAGTCGCACGTGTGGAACGGCGCGGTCGTGCGGCTCATCCGCGCGCTCGAAGCTCCGACATTCGACGCGCCCGACGACTTCGGCCCGCTCGCGTTCGTTCCCGCTTCCGCGGTGCCTGATGATCTCCGCGAGCGCGCGATGCCGATGCCTGCGGCCGGGCTGGAAACGTCGGGCCGGGCCGGGGAGTTCCTGAGGCTGGAGCTTGCCTCGCGCGGGCTGACGATGGACGAGCTGCGGATCCCGGGCCTGCGCCGGCCTGAGTTCGGCGCGGTCGACCGCCCGATCTTCGTGCGCGCCCGCAACGTCGAAGCGCTTGACCTCGCGTACGACGAGTTCGCCTCGCCCCGCTCGCCCAAGAACCTCCGCCGGACGCTGCGCTTTGACCTGCCCCGCGGCGCGTACGCGACGGTCCTGCTCCGCGCGCTCGGGCAGTAGCGCGCGAGCACCGACGACGCTGCAGAACGCGCGCGATTCTGCTAGGCTGCGCTCTTCCGGGGCAGCGAGAACTTGCGCATGAGCATTCGACTCTTTCCTGGCGGGGCGATGGGCGGGGCATCGGGCGGCGATTCTGGCCCCAGCGGCCCGGGCACGTTCCTCGGCCATCCGACCGGCCTGTTCCTGCTCTTCCTCGTCGAAATGTGGGAGCGCTTCAGCTACTACGGCATGCGCGCCCTGCTCGTGCTGTATCTCACGAGCCCCCTCACCGGCATGCGCAAGCCTCCCGAGGGCGCGCCCGAAGGCTTCAACCCCGGCCCCGGCTGGACCGACGAGGCCGCCAGCACCCTCTACGGCTGGTACACGGGCCTCGCGTATCTCCTGCCCGTGATCGGCGGCATCATCGCCGACAAACTCATCGGCACGCACCGCTCGATGGTCGTCGGCGGTCTGCTCATCATGGCCGGGCACATCGCGCTCGCGGTCAGCGGCCTGGGCGCGTTCCACGGCACCGATGCCGCGATGACCATCTTCATCGGGGGCCTCGCGCTCATCGTGATCGGCACCGGACACTTCAAGCCCAGCGTCAGCGTCATGGTCGGGCAGCTCTACAAGGAAGGCGACCCGCGCCGCGACGGCGCCTTCAGCATCTTCTACATGGGCATCAACATGGGCGCGTTCCTTTGCGCCTTCGTCTGCGGCACGCTCGGCGAGAAGGTCGGCTGGCACTGGGGCTTCGGCTCCGCCGCCGTCGGCATGGCGCTGGGCCTGGGGCTGTACCTGCTCTGCCGGCCCATGTTCCTCAAGGGCATCGGCGAGGTGACTCCGGCGCCCGGCAAGCCCGAGACGCCGGCCGCGACCGCCACGGGCCGCGCGAGCGTGTTCCTCGTCGTTGGAATTGTGCTCTCGGCGCTGTTTGCGGTCGCGTACCACTTCGGCATGGTTGGGCACGTCGGCAAGCTGCTGACGCCCACCGTCGCGGGCGTGCTGGGTGTCGTCACGCTCGCCGCGGCCGTCTGGTTCGTCGTCATCCAGCGCCCCGAAGACCGCGGCCCCGTCGCCTCGATCTTCATCTTCATGTTCTTCAACGCCTTCTTCTGGATCGCCTTCGAGCAGGCGGGCAGCAGCATGACGCTCTTCACCGACCGCTACACCGACACGCGGATCGGCTCGTGGGAGATGCCCACGACGTGGTTCCAGTCGGTGAACCCGCTGCTGATCTTCATCTTCGCGCCGGTGTTCGCGGGGCTGTGGACGTCGCTGGGCCGGCGCAAGCTCAATCCGTCGCAGCCGGTGAAGATCGCGCTGGGCCTGATCCTGCTGGGCCTGGGCTTTGCCGTGCTGGTGCTGGGGGCGCGGACGATCCAGATCGGCTCGCCCGAGGATCCCGCCGCCGTGGTGAAGAAGGCCGCGGTGTTCTTCATCCTCGCGACGTACTTCATGCACACGATGGGCGAGCTCTGCCTCTCGCCGACGGGCCTGTCGTACGTGACCAAGGCCGCGCCGGTCCGGTTCGTCTCGCTGCTGATGGGCATCTGGTTCATCTCGAGCTTCATCGCGAACCTGGGCGGCGGTCTGATCGCGGCGCAGGTCGAGAAGATCGAGAAGGGCCAGCTCACGCTCCCCTGGAACTTCAGCGCGGGCACGGGTACGATCCAGGCGGACTTCTTCTTCCTGTTCGTCCTCAGCAGCATCGGCGCGGGCGTGGTGATCCTGATCCTCACCCCCGTGCTCAAGAAGCTCATGCGCCACGCGGAGGACTGACCCGCCGCCCCGGCGTAGACTTTTCTCCGAGGTGACCTGCCCGTGCAACGCGTTTGGTCCATCCTGATCGTTCTTGCGCTGGTGCTTGGTTCACCGGCCGTGGCGATGGGCTGGACGCGCTGCTTCTGCGGCCCGGCGTTCCCGATCGTGCCCGCGCAACCCAAGGCCGACGCGTGCTGCGTTCTCGCAGGAGCTTCCAAAGCTCCGCCCGGCGCACCGGCGATCCCATTCGCGCACGAACCCTGCGACTGCGGCTGCGGCGCGCGGTCGAGCCACGAAGAGTCAAGGCGGATCGATCCGGCCGTCGCATCGGGTGCCGCTTCGCAGCCCGCCGCCGATGTGCTGCCGGTGCGGCTGACGGGCTGGACGGCGCTCGCTCGCGTCTGGTCGCCTCGACCAGAGTCTCAGGGCCCGCCGCTCGCCGTGGGCCGTTCGATCGCCGAGTTCACCTCCGTGCGGCTCACCTAGCCACCAACGGGCTCCGCCGTTCCCGCGACTCGATTTCCGCGGCCATTGCGCGCTCGGTGTGTGGAGCGCCCACCGCGAGATCATTCCCCAACAGACGTTGCTGGCTGACCCATTCGCATGTGTGTGCCGCGCGCGTTCGCCGCGCGGGCACCCCTCCATCTTCAGGTGAACCATGCCCCAATCCACGACCTCGGGCCCGACCGGGCCTGTTGCGCCCGTCGTCCTGCCTGTTCTCTCGCTGGTCTTCTCGATTGCCGGCTGCCAGTCCGGCGCGCCCTCCGCGGCCTCGATGGTCGACCAGGGCCGCCCGCTCACCGGCGCCTCGGCGACGCTGGTTGTGCAGGGCCTTTCGTGCCCGCTGTGCGCGACGAACATCGACAAGACCCTCACCCGCGTGCCCGGCGTTCAGGCCGCGGCCGTGGATCTCTCGCGCGGTGAGGTCCGCCTCACGCTCGCCCCGGACCGCAAGCCCACGCGCGCGGAACTGGCCAAGGCCGTCCGCGACTCGGGCTTCACGCTCTCGGAGATCCGCGAGCCATGAGCGCCCGACACCTTCTTGCGTCGTTCGCGGGCGCCGCGGTCTTCGCCGGCACGGCGCTCGCGCAGGAAGCCATCACCTCGCCCGCCGCGACCCAGCCCGCGCTGGGCGCCTTCAAGCTGAATCAGAAGCTCATCTGGGAGCGCCGGGGCTCGGACCCGTCGCCTCACGACCGCAAGGTCGACCGGCTTGAGTTCGAGCAGACGCTCGCGACAGGCCTCTCCGGCAACGTCTCGGCCGAGTTCAAGTTGCCGATCGTGTGGCAGGGCACCCGCGCCGCGCACCGCCCGAGCGACTCTGATTCAGGCCTCAGCGACCCTTCGCTCGTCGTGAAGTGGCGCTTCTGGCAGAATGATTCGGGCGCGGTCGACACCGCACGCCTGTCGCTGCTCGTGGGTACCGACTTGCCCCTGGGCACCAAGGCCTTCAGCAACCGCTCGTTCGATCCGGGCGTGGGGCTGGCGTTCACCGCGATCTCCGGGCGCCACGGCTTCGGCGCCGCCGCACGCTACACCTTCACCACCCGCGCCAAGTCCGATGCGAAGATGCTCGGCGAAACGCTGGCCGACCTGCTCCGCCTCGACGGGTCGTACCTCTACCGCCTCTCGCCCGAGGCCTGGTCGGCGGACACGACGGCCGCGTGGTACCTCGTGGGCGAGGTCAACGCGCGCATCGAAACCACCGGCATGCACGAGGTGCTGCTCCAACCCGGGATCCTCTACGAGGCCACGCGCTTCGCGGCGGAGCTGGGCGTCGGCCTGCCGGTGCTCCACCGCGTCGATGACCGCCCGCGCGCCAAGCTTGTGCTGACGGCCGGGGTGCGCTGGCTGTTCTGACGACGGCGCCCAGCCCGCGGAACTACGATCGGGCCTTCTATGGCCGACCCGCGTTCCACGCCCGCGATGCAGCAGTACGCCCGCTTCAAGGCGAAGCACCCCGACTGCGTGCTGCTCTTTCGCATGGGCGATTTCTACGAGATGTTCGACGAGGACGCGGTGCGCGTCTCCAAGGCCATCGGGCTCACGCTCACGCAGCGCTCGGCCGGGGTCCCGATGGCCGGGATGCCCTTCCACCAGCTCGACACGTACCTGCGCAAGCTGATCGCCGCGGGCTTCCGCGTCGCGGTCTGCGATCAGATCGAGGACGCCTCGCAGGCCAAGGGGCTGGTCGCGCGCGCGGTGACGCGCGTCATCACGCCCGGCACGATCGTGGACGAGCAGCTTCTCGAATCGGGCCAATCGGGCGCGGGCGCCGCACGCATCGGCGCGGTCGCGTTCCTGGGCACGGGCGAGGACGCGCCCGCCGCGCTCGCGGTCGCCGACGCGTCGACGGGCGAGATGGTGCTCGTTGACGTTGCCCCCGGCGCGCTGATGGACGAACTCGCGCGCCGGAGCGTGACCGAACTGCTCTACGCCCACACCGACGGCCCGGCCGTTCCTCCGCGGATCGCGCGCGCGATCGAGGGCCTGCGCATCGCGGGCACCTCGCGCCCGCAGTGGCACTTCCGTCCTCAGGAGGCCCCCGAGACGCTCCGCAAGCACTATGGCGTCGCGACGCTCGCGGGCTTCGGGCTGCGCGATGACGACGCCGCGCTCATCGCCGCCGCGGTGCTCGTGCGCTATCTCGCCGACACGCAGACCGCGCTGGACGACCCGGACAACGTCTCGGGCAAGGCCGACCACACGCTGACGCGCCCGACGCTGCGCCACCTCGCACCCCCGCGCCGCGAAACGCGCGGCACGCGCTGCGAGATCGATGCCGTCAGCCTCCGCGCCCTGGAGATCGAGCGCACCGTCCGCGCGGCGCTCGGCAGCTCGGGCAGCGTGGGGGGGGCCGATGGCTCGCTGCTGGGCGTATTCCTGAGCGCAGGCCCCGGCAAGGGCACGCCCCGCACCGCGATGGGCCGGCGCCTGCTCCGCGACTGGCTCTGCCAGCCCAGCGCCGACCTCGCCGAGATCCGCACGCGCCACGACGGCGTCGCGACGCTCGTCTCCGACCGTCGGGTCGCGCGCGAGATCGGCGAAGCGCTCGATCTCGTGCAGGACGTCGCGCGCCTGAGCGCCCGCGTCGCGCTCGCGCGCGCCACGCCGCGGGACATCGTCGCGCTGGGCGTCTCGATCGGGCGCCTTCCCGCGCTGATCGACAGCCTCGCGAACGCGCCGGGGCTTTCGGGCGTGCGTATGGGGCTGGAGTCCTGCCGGGCCGAGCTGGAGCCCTTGGGCGAGATCGTCCGCCGAACGTGCGTGGAACACCCGCCCGCGCACCTGCGCGAGGGGGGCCTGTTCCGCGAGGGCGTCGACGCCGAGCTCGACGAGGCGCGCCTGCTGCAGCGCGACGCGGGCGCGTGGCTCTCGGACTACCAGACCAAGCTCATCGCCGAACACAACCTGCCGCACCTGAAGGTCGGATTCAACAAGGTCTTTGGGTACTACATCGAGCTCCCGGCCGCGCAGGCCCGCTCGGCGCCCGCGACGCTCATCCGCAAGCAGACCCTCCGCAACGCCGAGCGCTTCACGACGCCCGAGCTCCGCGAGTTTGAGGGCAAGGTCATGACCGCCGAGGCGCGCGCGCTCGAGCGCGAGCGCGTGCTCTTCCAGGCGATGTGCGACCGCCTGAGCCGCGCCTGCCCCGCGATGAACCGCTTCGCCGAAAGCGTCGCGCGCCTCGACACGCTCCTCGCCCTCGCCGACCGCGCGAGCGCAAAGGGCTGGAACAGGCCCGAGCTCACGCAGGACGGCACGCTCCGCATCGTTCAGGGCCGGCACCCCGTGCTCGAAGAACTCCGCGGTAGCGACTTTGTGCCCAACGACCTCGACCTCGGGCGCGAAGCCAGCGACAACCCCGCCGACCGCGCCCGCCTCGCGCTCATCACCGGCCCGAACATGGCCGGCAAGAGCACGTTCATCCGACAGGTCGCGCTCATCACGGTGCTCGCGCACGTGGGATCGTTTGTCCCCGCTGAGAGCGCAACCGTCGGCCTCACCGACCGTATTTTCACCCGCATCGGCGCCGACGACGCGCTCCACGCCGGCCAATCGACCTTCATGGTCGAGATGACCGAGACGGCCAACATCCTGCACCACGCGACGCCCCGCTCGCTCGTGATCCTCGACGAGATCGGGCGCGGCACGAGCACGCTCGACGGCCTCTCGCTCGCCTGGTCCATCGCCGAGTTTCTCGCGGGCCAGGGCGAGCACGCCGGCCCACGCACGCTCTTTGCCACGCACTATCACGAGCTGACCGAGCTCGAGGACATGCTCCCCGGGCGCGTGCGCAATCTGCACGTGGCCGTGCGCGAGTGGAGCCGCGCGGACGCTGCACACCCCGAGATCATCTTCCTGCACCGAATCCTGCCGGGCCGGACCGACCAGAGCTACGGCGTGCACGTCGCGCGCCTCGCGGGCATCCCGCCGCGGGTCGTCGAACGCGCGCGCGAAGTCCTCGCGAGCCTCTCGGTCTCGCACGGGCTGGGCGGCAGTAGTGGGGCGAGTGATGGGGCCAGCAGTGCGGGCAACCAAACGCCCGCGTCCGATGCCTCAAGCCCCTCCGGCAAGCGCGGGAAGAAGGTCCAGGTTCCGCCGCGCGGCTCGGACGCCTCGCAGATCCCGCTGTTCACCGAGTTCGTCCCGCACCCCGCGATGAACCTGCTCCGCGAGGTGAAGCTCGAAACCCTGAGCCCCATGCAGGCCTTCGACATGCTCCGCAAGCTCAAGGACGAGGCCGAGCGGGCCTGAGGCGAGCCTCACCGCACGCGGATCACACCCTCGAAGAACGTCACGCAGAACCCGGCGATCTTGACGCGCTCGCCCGCGAATTGGCAGCGCAGCTCGCCGCCTCGCTTGGACACCTGATGCGCGCTGAGGCCGGGCTTGCCCAGCCGCGCCGCCCAATATGGAACGAGCGTGCAGTGCGCCGAGCCCGTCACCGGATCCTCCGGCACGCCCGCGCCCGGGGCAAAGAATCGGCTCACAAAGTCATGCCCCGAGCCCGGCGCAGTCACAATGACGCCCAGGCCCCCGAGCGCGCGGAGCTTTTCCATGTCAGGCCGAAGCTCGTACACGTCGCGCCGATTCTCGAGCACCAGCATCAGGTCGCGCGCGCGATACGCCTCGCTCACGGGCCGGCCGATCGCCTCGGACATCTCGTTCGTGACGTTCACCTTCCGCCCCGGGCGCGCCGGGAAATCCAGCTCGATCAGCGTGCCCGCGGCATTCTGCTCGCGCCGCACGGGCAGCGGGCCCGAGCGCGAGTGGAACACAATCTCCTCGCCCCCGACGCCCAGCTCCTCCCACAGCACATGCGCCGATGCGAGCGTCGCGTGCCCGCACAGGTCCATCTCCATCTCGGGCGTGAACCAGCGCAGCTCGACGTGCGGCACGCCCTTCTTCACCACCCGAGGCCTGAAAAACGCCGTCTCCGCGAGGTTGTTCTCCGCGGCGATCGCCTGCATCGTTTCGTCGCTCAGCCACTCGGGCATGGGCACGACCGCCGCGGGGTTGCCCTTGAAGACACGCGTCGTGAACGCATCGACCTGGAACATCGGCAGGAAATCCCGAGGCGCGGGCGCAAGGCTCGCGGGCGTCGCGACGCGGGACTTCTTGGTGGCGGACTTTCGCGCTGGGGACGTCCCTGAGCGAGACTTCCGCGCGGGCGATTTGCCGCCAGCCTTCTTCATCGGGCGTGCTTTGCCGGCGGCGGACGCAGAAGCCTTGCGGGCCATCGAAGCCTCCTTCGGTGCGGGGCGTGCCAGTCGGGCGTGCCCGATGTCCCAGCGTACCCGCCCCGAGGGCCAAAGAAAAACGCCCCGGAAGGCCGGGGCGTCTGAGCGATCGTTCTGAAGCGAAGCCTTACTTCGAGATGTCCGGCTGGCGCGTCGGCGTGCCCGAGCGCTCGGCCGGGACGCTGGTCGACGCGGGCGTCACCGAGCCCGACGCCGCGGCCGCACCCATCCGCGGGCGAGTGAAGTAGAACTCCACGCGGCGGTTCTCAGGCGTGTTGCCGTTCGACGAGGCGTTGGGCACGCGGGGCTTGAACTCGCCCCAGCCTGCGATCATCAGCTTCTCGTTGCTCGCGCCAAGGCTCGCCAGCTCGCGGATCACCGAGATCGAACGGTGCGCGGAGAGGTGGCGGTTGGTCGGGTGACGCTGCGCCGTGTTCGCGCTGATGCGCTGCGCATCGGTGTGGCCCACGACGTAGACCTCATACGCCGAGGCCGAGGGGGACTGCATGATCCGGGCGAGCGCGCCCAGCGCGGGCTTGGCGGCCTCCTTGACCACGTCCGAGCCCGAATCGAAGAGCACGTCGCTCTTGAAGCGGATCATGCCGGTCGCCGGGTCATACTCGAGGAGGTCAGGGAACTGACGCGCCAGCTCGCTGAGCAGGCGGTCGGTGTCCGGGTCGAGCTCGCGGAGGCGGATGTTGCCCAGCTCCCCGCCCAGCGCCGCGAGCTGACGGTTGGCCGCGTCGAGCTGCGCCATCAGGTCGGCGTTCTGGCGCTGAAGCGCGGCGAGGGTCTGCTCGGTCGCGGTCAGGCGTGCCTGCAGCGCGTCGCGCTGGCCCGTCACCTCGTCGAGCTGCTTGCGCAGCTCGCGGATCTGCTGCTCCAGCGAGCGGTTGGTCTCATAGAGACGGTCGTACTCGTCCTGCGTCGTGCAGCCCGTCAGGCCGATCGTCCCGATCAGCGACAGCACAAGCACCAGCATCGTCATGATTCGCGGCATGGGAAACTCCGTACCTTCCAAACTCCCGCCCGAGGCCCCGCTCGAGCAACGCCAGGCCGAGTCGTTCGGCCCGCGGATCTGATTCGCCCGATCGTACCCCGCACACGCTTCTCGGACCGTCCCACCCGCGGGCCCCGGGCACGATTCCGCACCGCTTCCCTATCGGGGCCCGGCGTTGCCGGGGATCAAAGCCCGCCCGGAAAACTGGGCGCCGCTGACGCCGCCCCCGCCTTCAATCCCCGCGTGACCGATCGGCCCGTGATTCTCCGCCTCGATGCCGCCGCCGCCCAGGATGCCGGACGTTTCCTGCCGGGCCCGGTCTCGGCGATCATCGAACTCTGGCCGAGCCGGGGCACCCCGCCAAGCGAGGCGCCGGCCGCGCTCCGCGATCTTCCGACGGGCGATCTCAAGCTCCTGGCCCTGGGCCGATCTGCAGAGATCGACCACCACCCGGCCTCGGCCGTCGCAGGCCGGACCGGCTTGGGACAGGCTGTCCTCATTCCCGGCCTGGTGAACGCTCACACGCACCTGGACCTGACGCACATCGGACCCCGACCCGGGCTCGTCAAGTCCGTCCCCGGCGCCCCCGCCGACTTCCGTGCCTTCACCGACCTTGTTCGTGCCCAGCGACTCGAAGACGAGTCCGCGATCGAAGCCTCCGTCCGCGTGGGCGCCTTCAACCTGCTCGCGGGGGGCGTGGTCGCTGCGGGCGACATCGCTGGCGCGCCCAAGGGCCGGCCTCAGACTGCACCCGTGCGCGCGATGGCCGCCGCGGGACTCGCGGGCGTCTCGTTCGTCGAGTTCTTCGCGATGGGACGCCTCGCCGACCTGGCCCGCGTGCAGGTCCCCGCGGCGCTCGAACGCCTCGCGCAGGACTGCGCGGGCTCGTCGGTCCGCGCGGGGCTGAGCCCGCACGCGCCCTACACCGTTCCGCCCGCGATGTACCGCTGGGCTTCGGACCTGGCGCGGGCCCACAACCTCGCGGTCTCGACCCACGCCGCGGAGACGCACGAGGAAGCGCGGTTCATCGCGCACGGCGACGGCTCCTTCGCCGACTTTCTCCGCGAAGTCAAAGCCTGGGACGACGCTCTTATCGCGCCCGGGCCCGACGCGATCGGCGCGGGTCGCTCGCCGGTCGAACATCTGGCCGCGACGTGGCTCGAACGCGAGGCCGAACACCGGGGCGCCGTGTCGCTGGTGCATCTGAATCAGCTTTCGGACGCCGACATCGACCGGCTTGCGCGGCTGAACATCGTCGCGGTCTATTGCCCCCGCGCCAGCGCGTACTTCCACGCCTCCGAGTCCTTCGGCGCCCACCGCTACCGGGACCTGCTGTCAGCGGGCGTGCCCGTCGCGGTCGGCTCAGACTCGATCATCAACCTTCCGCCGGACGCGCACGGGCGCGCTTCGCTCTCGACGCTTCACGACCTTCGGCTGCTCCGCGCGCGCGATGGCGCGGACGCGTCGGGCCTGCTGGCCATGGCGACCACGATGGGCGCGCGGGCGCTGGGTCTCGATCCGGCCCGGTTCGTCTTCCGCGAGGGGGGCGCGCTCGCGGGGATCTGCGCGATCGCCTGCGATGAGCCGCCCGAGTCCCCCTCGGCGATTTTCTCCAGCACGGCCGACCCGATGCCGGTCGCCCTCGGCCGGGCCTGATCGAAGGGTCGAAACCCGCCCGGGGGTTTTGCAGGCCCGCAAGGAATCTTGTGGGACAAGAAACTACCCCAACCGTGGGACGAACTACACTCCGAGAACCGGCGTAGCTGCCGACCCCGGGCTCAGGAATCCGCGGGCCGATTGGCAGCAGCGCGGGCGACCGCGCCCGGGGCCATCGGACGTTGCGGTGTGCATTTCTCGCCCAACTCGGCGAGAATCGGCGCACCGGCAGAGGGCCGGGGGCGGCATGGTTCGGGTGGGCCGAGGGTTGCATCGTTCATGAGCGCCAAGTGGCATCGTGTGAAGCGTTGGGATGATGAGCACCTCGTCGGCGCGCTGACGCCCGTCCGCTGGGTGCTCCGCGCGTTCAGTTCGATCAGCATGGCCGTCGTGCTGCTGATCCTCGTCTCGCTCTACGGCGTGCTCGCGAGTGTGCCCATCGGCATGCTGGCGATCATCCCGACCCAACTCTTCTATGTGCTCACTCTGCTTGCGGTCGTCGCTGTGCTCGCGGGGCTGCCGATCTGGGGACTTCGCGTCGCGATGAAGCGCGCGGGCAACGGCGCGGTCGCTCGCTTCGTAGTCACGCTCGTTTCGGTCGTCGTGCTCGTGCCCCTGGCGGCCTTCGCGTGGTATACGTTCCTCTGGCCCGGGCTGCACTTTGACCCGGCGACGGGCCGGGGCGTGCGCTTCTTTGCCGAGTTCACCAACGCGTACAAGTCCGTCACGCTCAGAAGGCTCCCCGGGCTCGAGATGTCCGAGCTCCAGTTCTATTCGTGGTGGCCTCTGCGGATCATTCTGTTTCTGTTCGTGCTGAACATGATCACCGCGACGGTCCGTCGCATCGACTTCAACGTCAAGAACCTGGGCGTGCTCACGGTGCACACCGGCATCGTGATCATTTCGCTCGGCAGCATCTACTACTCGGGCCTGAAGATGGAGGGCGACACGGTGCTGCTGTCGGCGAACGCCGCGCCGCAGCTCTCGGGCAAGACCGAGGACGGTCGGACCGTCGGCCCGATCCAGCGCGTGTTCTACGACAACACCGACGTCGCGCTCTACGTCAACGAAGGCTTCGGCTGGGAGCAGCGCCCGATGCGGGGCGGCCCGGGCGGCGTGCCGCGGTACAACGATTACAACCTGCATCTCATTGGCTCGATGCTCCCCGAGCAGGCCACGCCCGCGGAGCCGAGCGCGTGGGAGGTCGCCGGCTGGGTCAGGCCCTGGATGCCGCAGGCCACGGGCAAGGATTCGCGCCGGCCTCTTTCGGTGACCGTGCCCCAGAGCCCGATCCGTGGGAGCGACGACCCTCTCTCGCTGCGCGTCGTGGGCTACTGCGCCTACGGCGAGCTGCGTGACGACTGGGTCCGCGCCGCGCCTTTGCCCGAGGGCAACCAGCCGCTGCGTCTGATCGAGCTGCACTCGCGCGTGCCCGACGAGACGGGCAAGGTGAATCCGGGCCGGGCGTTCAGCTTTGTGCTGCTGCCCGCGACGCCGCGCTTCCGGGGCGCTGAGAACGCGCTGATGAACGTCGAGATGCTGCTCGACGCGCCCAACACCTCCGACCAGCAGGCCGGGGACCAGAAGGCCTCGGAGCTGCTTGCTTCGCGCTGGCGCGACTTGGCCGAGCCTCTGCCCGCGGGCACGGAGCACGCGCTGGTCGTGGAAGTTCCCAAGCCCGACGGCACACTCCGGCGCGTCGTGCGCCCCGTCGCGCCGGGCGAGCAGTTCCTCGTCGAGGGCTGGCGCCTGACGGTCAAGGAGCTCAACCCCGAGCCGCCGTTCCCGATCATCACGCCCGGGTATCAGGGCGCGACCTCGAGCGTCGCGATCGTGCGTGTTGAGCCCCCCGCGGGCGCCTCGGAAGCCGAGCCCTTCGAGCGCTGGGTGTATCACCGCTTCCCGGAACTGAACCAGGACATTCTCGACAAGCCCAAGGACGACGGGCGGCCCAACCGCCGGGGCGCGAGCGCCGCGATCCGCGTGGGCTACATTGATGCCGCGAAGCTGCACGTGTACCTCCGCGAGTCCGCCAGCGGCGAGCTGCGGGCGCTTGTGCGTTTGCCCGCCAGCTCCGATCAGGGCGGACAGGTCCCGGGCGGCGTGCGCGAGATCGCCGCGATCGATGCGGGCAAGGGCGACGCGGGGAACGGCAAGGTCAAGATCGCGGACTTTGTCCCGCTGCTGGATCTGGTCCGCGCCGCCTCGTGGGAGAACGCCCGAAAGGTTGAGAGGCCCATCCCCACGCCCGAACTCGAGCAGGAGCGAGACAACGTCGGCAACCACATGAAGGCGCTGCTGGGCCTGCAGGTCGCGCACCGCAACTTCCCGGGCTGGAGCGAGATCGTCTGGGTGCCGTTCGTCAAGTATCAGTCGCTCGGTTCCGAGACCGACCGGGGCGTCACGCTGCCCGACGGCACGCTGGTCAAGCTCTCCTTCGGGCGCGCACAGCACCGCCTGCCCGGGTTCCAGCTCCAGCTCGTCGAGTTTGAGATGCTCTCGTACGACCACCGCGGCGCGCCGCGGGATTTCCAGTCGGTCGTGCGCGTCACGCCTCAGCCTCGCACGTCGCTGGGCTTCGGCAACGCGGCCCCGGAGCCGACGGTCGAGGTGCCCGCCTTCGATCCGTACGTCCACGTCGCGAGCCTGAACGCGCCCCTGAACGCGCCCTTCCAATGGACGGAGGAGCGCCCGTGGTGGGAGAACCTCGGCGGGCGCCTGGCCGCGGGCCTCAACCCGCGCCAGTTCAAGTTCTCGCAGGCCGGCTGGGATCAGCAGGGCTGGAATCAGTCGCAGGCACAGGTCGATCAGGGCTTGGCCGAGAAGCCGAGCGTGAGCTTCACGATCTTGGGCGTGGGCAACAACCCGGGCATCCACGTCGTGGCGCTCGGGGGCATTCTGATGGGGATGGGCATTCCGTGGGCGTTCTACATCAAGCCCTGGCTCGTGCGGCGCGAAAAGGCCCGCATCCAGGCTCAGGTCGCGGCTGGCACGTTCGTCCGCCCGGCCCGTTCCAGCGACGCGGCGCCCAAGGCCGCGGTTTCCGAGGTGGCGCAATGAACACGCGAAACAACGTGCTCGGGTGGTTGCTCTCGCTCTTGATGCTTCTCGCCTTCGCGCCGCTCGCGCGCGGGCAGTATGCCCCGGCCGGCAACGAGCATCCCGAGTCCAAGTCGGTCGACGAGCAGGGTAAGGGCCAGGCGCCTCCCTTCGGCGTCTACCAGCCGGCAAACCCCGCGCTGCTGGATCCGGTCGCGCGCCATCAGTTCGCCGCGCAGGTGAACCTTGAGCCCCTGCGGTCCTTGGCGGTGTTCCACAACGGGCGCGTGAAGGTGCTCGACACGCTCGCGCGTGAAACCGTCCGCAAGCTCTCGGGCCGGCGCGACTACACGGAGCCGGTGAAGAAGATCGACGCCGCCGCAGGCGAGGCGCTGGTCCGCACCGAGTCGTACGACGCGATGTTCACGCTGCTGGACCTGGCGATCGATCCGATGGCGTACACCGAGCGCCCGCTGCTGCACATCAACTACCTGCCCCTGCGCCGCGCGGTGCTCGAGGCCGCGTTCCCGCTGCGTGAGAGTGCGGGCAATGCCAACGTTCAGGAACGGTGGATGCGCCTGCAGCGCGTGACGCCCGCGATGGTCGAGCGTTACGTGCCCGAGATCGCCGATGCCCACGGCACCGAATCGGGCTATCGCGAGGCCCTCGGGCGACTGCAGGACCAGCTGGGCATCTGGTCGCAGACGGGCGCGAACTTCCTGCTCATTGCGCCCGCGAGGCCTGATCAGCCCTGGCAGCACATCTCCAGCCTCGCGGCGGACCATCCGGCCCGCGTTGCGGCGCTGGAGCTCGGCGCGGCATGGCGCGCGGGCGATGCGGCCAAGGTCAATGCCGCCGCCTCGAAGCTCGCCTTGGAGCTCCCCAAGATCAACGCGGACGTCTATCCCACGGCCAAGCGCGAGCTCGAAATCACATACAACAAGGTCAACGCCTTCGAATGGGGCGCGTGGGCCTATCTGCTGACGTTCCTCACGCTCTTGCTCGGCTTCGGCACGGGCCGGCGCTGGCTGGGGACGGTTGGCATTGTGCTGCTGATCGCCTCGATCCTGCTCCACGGGTTCGGCTTTGTCGCGCGCTGCTTCATCGCCGAGCGATTTGCGATCCAGAACCAGTTCGAGAGCATGACGGGCATTTCGCTCTTTGCGGCGATCGTCGGGCTCGTCATGACGCTGACGGGGCGCAAGCTGCTGTTCGGGGCGGCCGCCGCGGGCGTCGGGTTCATGATCCTCATCGCCGCGACCCAGACCGGCATCCCCGGCGTCAACATCGAGCGCGAGGCCGCGATCCTCAACACCTCCGTGCTGCTGAAGTACCACGTGACCACCGTGCTCGTGTCCTACGGCCTCATCGCGCTGGGCTTCCTGATTTCGCTCCTCTACCTCGCGGCCCACTATATCGCCCGCGCCCAGAACCAAGATCGGAATCAGGACCGCAGCGCCCCCAGACCCGCGCAGAACAACGGACCCTCCGGCGGTGGGGGCGGCGCGATTCCCGCCCTCGCGGGCGGAGTCGCCGACGCCGAACTGCTCCGCGTCGCCTCGACCGCGCTGGGCGCTGCCGAGGCCGTGAGGGCCGAATCCGCCTCGCCCTTTGCCACCACCACGAGCCGCTCGGCGCTGCTGCGCGACCTTGACACGGCGCAGATGACCGTGCTGCAGCTGGCCTTCTGGACGCTGGGCGTGGGCATCCTGCTCGGCGCGTGGTGGGCCGACCACTCCTGGGGCCGCTGGTGGGCCTTTGACCCGAAGGAGACCTGGGCCCTCATCACCTGGATCGTGTATCTCATCGTGATCCACGTCCGCATGGCGGGCCTCAAGGACAAGGGCCTGACCACCGCGTGGCTCTCGGTCATCGGCTTCATCGTGATGCTCTGGACCTACTTCGGCGTCAACCTCCTGCTCCCGGGCCTGCACGCCTACGCGTAACAGGCGGGGTACGCTGAGCCCGTGGCGCTGGACCTGACGACACCTTTGGCGAGCGTCCCGGGCATCGGCCCGCGCTCGGCCGAGAAGCTCGCGTACCTCGGCCTGACCAACGTGGGCCGACTGCTCGCGCACCTTCCGATGCGCCACGAGTTTCTCGAGGCCGAGACGCCCATCGCGCAGCTCAAGCCCGACGGTCTCGTCTCTGCGCGGGGCCAAGTCACCGCCTGCCGCGCGGTGCTCAAGCGTCCCAGGCCCCGCTTCGAGGCCGTGCTGCACGACGGCACCGCGCGCCTGGACCTGGTCTGGTTCAACGCGCTCTATCTCCGCGAGAAGATCCGCGTGGGCGACCGGCTCCGCGTGCAGGGCAAGGCCCGCGCGGGGCCGGGGGGCAAGGCCTCGGGCACGCTGCAACTTGCGAATCCGACGTTCGAAGTCCTGGGCGAGGACGACCCCGCGCTGCGCGACGCGCGCTGGAGGCCCGTCTATCCCGCCGGGGGCGACGTCTACTCCAAGCTGATCGAACACTGTGTGCGGGCGATCCTGCCCGAGGCGGTCGGGCTGATCGAGGATCATTTGCCGCCCGAGTACCGCGCGGCGCGCGAGCTGCCGCCGCTCGCCGAGGCGTACCGGATGATCCACGACCCGCGCAGCGAGCACGACGCGCAGTCCGCACGCAGGCGTCTGGCCTTCGACGAGCTGCTGCTGCTCCAGCTCGCGGTGCACATGAAGCGTCAGCACCTTCGGGGCACGCTCGCGGCTCCCGCGCTGGAGTGGAGCGACTCGCTCGACCGCACGATCCGCGGAAGGTTTCCCTTTGCGCTCACGCCCGCGCAGAACGCCGTCGTGCGCGAGATCGTGGCCGACCTCACGCGCCCGATCCCGGCCAACCGCCTCATCCAGGGCGACGTCGGCTCGGGCAAGACGATCCTCGCGCTCTACGCGATGATGCTCGCGGCGCAGTCGGGCAAGCAGGCCGCGCTCATGGCGCCGACGGAACTGCTCGCCGAGCAGCACGCGCGGAACATCACGCGGATCCTCGCAGGCACGGGCATCGCTCCCGCGCTGCTGACCGGCTCGACGCCCGCCCCCGAGCGCGAGGCGCTGCTGGCCAGGCTCGCCGCGGGTGAACCGACGATCGTCGTCGGCACGCACGCGATCCTCACCGAGCGAGTGAAGTTCGCCTCGCTCGCGGTCGCGGTGATCGACGAACAGCACCGCTTCGGCGTTTCGCAGCGCGCGACATTGCGCGAGAAAGGCCAGTCGGGCGAGCTTGCGCCGCACGTGCTGGTCATGACGGCGACGCCCATCCCGCGGACGCTCGCGATCTCGCTCTTCGGCGACCTGGACATCTCCACCGTCCGCGGCCTGCCCCCGGGCCGAACGCCCGTCCGCACCCGCCTCGTCGGCCCCGCGCAAAGGCCCGACGTCTACGCGTATCTCCGCACCCGCGTCGAAGCGGGCGAGCAGGCCTACGTCGTCGCGCCCGCGATCGACGAGAGCGATGCGCAGATGGAACTCGCGGACGCCGACGAGGGCACGCCCCAACCTGCCGCCCAATCAGCCGCCCATCCAGCGACGGGCGAGGGCAAGAAAGACCTCGCCAGCGTCCGCGGCCTGATGAAAGAGCTCGAAGAGGGCCCGCTCGCGGGGCTGAAGCTCGCGGCCATCCACGGCCGGCTCAAGCCCGCCGCGCGCGATGAGATCATGGAACGGTTTCGGGCGGGCATGATCGACGTGCTTGTCGCGACCACCGTCATCGAGGTCGGCGTCGATGTGCCCAATTCGACGCTCATGGTGATCGAAAACGCTGAGCGCTTTGGCATGGCCCAGCTTCACCAGCTGCGCGGGCGCGTGGGCCGGGGAAGCAAAGCCTCCGCCTGCGTGCTGATCGCCTCCAAGGACCCCGAGACCCTCGACGAAACCTCCATCGCCCGGCTCAAGGGCGTCGCCTCGACGAACGATGGCTTTGCGCTGGCCGAGAAGGACCTCGCGCTCCGCGGCATCGGCGATCTCTTCGGCACGCGCCAGTCGGGTCTTCCACCGTTCCGTGTCGCGGACCTCGCAAAGGACACAGAACTGTTGTTGCTTGCCCGCTCCGATGCCGCGGCATGGATCGCCCGCTCGCCGACCCTCGCACGATTCGAGGAATCCCTGCTGAAGCGTCGATTGCTCAAGCAGTACGGTGCGACGTTCGGGCTCGGCGATGTTGGCTGAGCGAGTTTGCCCCGTGTTGTCAACCCCCGATTGAATCCCCTCCGCAGGGATCACCTCGCCCCTCCCCTCGGGTGGTACACTGGTTCGCGGGCGGGGAACCGTGGAGTGGTCATGAGCGAGACGGCGACATCGCCCCTGCACGAGCGCATCCTCGCGGCCGTCGGCCGACGGACGATCCGAGAGGTCGCCGAACTCACCCGCCATCACCCCGAGACTGTCCGGCGGTATCTCAGCGGCCAATCGCCGAGCGTCGAGTTCGTCGCCGCGCTCTGCGTCGCGCTCCGCGTGAACGCTCAGTGGATGCTGACGGGCCGGGGGCCCATGCTCTCGGATGACATCCGGACCGAGGCGCTCCGCGGCGCCGACACGGGCGAGCTGCTGGGCGCGTTCGCCGCGACGGTGGAATCTGTCCAGTCGCGGCTCGAGCGCGTCGAGGTGTACATGCAGACGATGGAAACGCGACTTCGCGCCGCGGTAGCCGTCGCAGGGCCTGCTGCCGCGGGGCCGAGTGGTGGGGCGAGTGGTGGTGGGCTGGCCGGTCCTGCGTCGCAGGCCGCGCGGGGTGGGCGTGTTTCGCTGCTGGAGGAGCTCCTGAAAGATGCTGTCCCCGAACGACCACCTCCGGCTGCTGGTTGAGCTCATGCAGCCCGCGGGCCCGGAACTGGCCCGCCGATGGCTCGCGGCCCTCATGCTCGTCCCGCGCGACGAGCGCGAGCGGGTGATCGCGTCGATCGAAGCTCGCCTCGTACAGGTCTACGGGCCCGCCGCGGCTCAGCCCGTCGAAGCCCCCGAGGGCCCCGCGTTCGCCAGCGCCCTGACGCTTGTCGACGAGCCCCTCCAGCGCGACGGGTACATCGAGCAGCGGCGCGTGGAGTTCATCGAGGCGCCGTCCGACCACCAGGCCGCGCCCGCGCGCCCCCGCGCCCGCAAGCGCTCGGGCTGACCGGGCGGGCAGGTGGGGCATCCTGTCGGAGCGTGCGGGCGAAATCCGGGCGGGCGGACCACTTCTACAGTGGGAGCGAGGTCCCCCTGGAGTGCGCCGCATGGGTCTGTTCTCGCGTTCGAAGAAGACTGCGCCGGCCTCGGCCGCGCCGACGACGGGCAACGGTTTATCCGCCCCCGTTCCGCACGCTTCCCGCACCGCGCCCATCGCGCTGAGTCCCGCCGACGCCGCGCGCGAGGCGCGGATCTTTGAGATCGGCCGCGAGTTCCTCGAGCGCGCCCGGGGCAACAAGTCGGGTGTTCTGAGCGCCAAGTTCTACTCCGACGCGCTCATGAACTGGAGCATGAAGGACCCCAACTTCAAGGTCCAGCTCTTCCGCTTCGTCGACGCGTTCCCGATGCTCCGCACGCCCGAGGCGGTCTTCGATCACCTGCAGGACTATCTGGGCCAGCCGGGCGTCACGGTGCCGGGCGTGATCGAAACCGCGCTCAAGGCCGGCAACCTCATGAAGGGCTTTGCTGCGGGCCAGATCTCGTCGCAGATCACGGGCATGGCCAGCAAGTTCATCGCGGGCACCGACGCGGCGGGCGCGCTGCCCGGCCTGCGCGCGATGTGGGACCAAGGGATCGCCTTCTCGGTCGACCTGCTGGGCGAGGCCTGCGTTTCCGATGCCGAGGCCGACGCGTATCTCGGCAAGTACATGGACCTGGTGACCAATCTGCCCGGGCAGGTCGCCTCCTGGCCCGCGTCGGCGCGGCTCGAGCGCGACCACCTGGGCCCGATCCCGCGGACCAATGTGTCGATCAAGATCAGCTCGCTCAGCGCGCGCTGCGACCCGATCGATTCCGTCGGCGCGATGCGCGACCTGATGAAGCGTCTCGTGCCGCTGCTGAAGGTCGCCCGCGACAAGGGCGTCTTCATCAACTTCGACATGGAGCACCACGGGCTCAAGGACTTCACGCTTGAGCTCTTCATGCGCTGCTGCGAAGAGGTCGACTTCCAGGCGGGCCTGGCGATGCAGGCGTACCTGGTCTCGGGCGTCAGCGATGCGCAGCGCATCTGCGACTGGGCCAAGCGCACCGGACGCGTCGTGACGGTGCGGCTGGTCAAGGGCGCGTACTGGGACGCCGAGACGATCAACGCCGAGCAGCGCGGCTGGCCCTGCCCCGTCTGGCCCACCAAGCCCCAGACCGACGCGTGCTTTGAGCGCATGGCCGAGTTCTTCCTCGATGCCTGCCCGCGCGACGCGAAGTCCGGCGGCGTGAAGCTCGCGCTGGGCTCGCACAACGCGCGATCCATCGCCGCGGCGCTGGCGGCACTCGAGGCCCGCAATCTGCCGCGCGAAGCGCTCGAACTCCAGATGCTCCACGGCATGGCCGACCAGCTCAAGGCCGCCGCCGCCGAGATGGGCCTGCGGATCCGCGAGTACGTCCCCGTCGGCGAGATGATCCCCGGCATGGCGTACCTCGTGCGCCGCCTGCTCGAGAACACCAGCAACGAGTCCTGGCTCAAGGCCGGGTTCCTCGACAACGCCGACCCGTCCGCGCTCCTGGCGAGCCCCGCGGCGAAGTTCGCCCAGCGCGCAACCACCGGCGACGCGAACACCATCGGCACCGCCGAGCCGACCGCGAGCAACCTCGCCCGCGCGCCCGAGCGCCATCGCCTGACGCCGGGCGTGCCTGCGCTGGGTGTTGGTCCCTTCTACAACGAGGCCTTCCGGGACTTTGCGGAGGCTTCGCAGCGCGAGGCCTTCGCCGCCGCCGTCGCGCGTGCGCAGGTGCCCAGCGTCGCCAACGACCGCACGCCCGAACAGGCGCGCGAGATGGTGACGCGCGCGAGCGCCGCGTTCGAAGCCTGGCGCGATGTCCCGGCGGTGGACCGCGCGCGCGTGCTGCTCGCCGCGGCATCCGAGATGCGCGCTCGCCGCGACGAGCTCAGCGCCGTGATGATCAAGGAAGCCGGCAAGACCTGGCGCGAGGCCGACGCGGACACCTGCGAGGCGATCGACTTCTGCGAGTACTACGCGCGCCTGGCCGTCCCGATGTTTGAGCGCTCGCGCCTGGGCAAGTTCATCGGCGAGCTCGACGAAGTCCTCCACGAGCCCCGCGGCATCGCCGTGGTCATCGCGCCCTGGAACTTCCCGCTCGCGATCTGCTGCGGCATGACCGTTGCCGCGATGGTGACGGGCAACCCCGTGATCGTCAAGCCCGCCGAGCAGACCCCGGGCATCGCGAAGATCATGATCGATATCCTGCACCGCGCGCTCGAGGCGGTGCCGGGCCTGAGCGCCGAGCACAAGCGTGGCGTGTTGCAGTTCTGCCCCGCGCCGGGCGAGACCACGGGCGCCGCGCTGGTGCGCGATCCGCGCATCGCGCTGGTGGCGTTCACGGGCTCGCGCGATGTGGGCCTCGACATCCTGCACGCCGCCGCGCCTGTCTCGCCCTTTGCCGACCGCGCGGGCGCGAGCGCGCTCACGCACGTCAAGCACGTCGTCTGCGAGATGGGTGGCAAGAACGCGCTGATCCTCGACACCTCCGCCGACCTCGACGAGGCCGTGCTCGCCGCACGCCACTCGGCCTTTGCCTTCCAGGGCCAGAAGTGCTCAGCGCTCTCGCGCCTCATCGTCGTCGACCCCGAAGGCCCCGACGGCCCCGCGATCTCGCACGTCCGCGAGCGCCTCGTGGAAGCGACGCGCGCGCTGACGATCGGCGACCCGGCCCTGCCCGGCACCGACGTCGGCCCCGTGATCGATGCCGAGGCGCAGGCCAAAGTCCTGGGCTTCATCGAGCGCGCCAAGTCCAGCGGCCTGAAGTTCGCCGCGCTGGACGTCCCCGAAGGGCTCGAGGCGCGCACGGGCCGGCGCTTCGTCGCGCCGCACATCTTCTGGACTGTCCCCGAGAGCCACGAGCTCGCGCGCGAAGAGATCTTCGGCCCCGTCCTCGCCATCATGCACGCGAGAGATTTCTCGGAGGCGCTTCGGATCGCCAACAGCTCGGCGTACAAGCTCACCGGCGGCGTCTACTCCCGCAAGCCCACCAACATCGAGCGCGCCAAGCGCGAATACCGCGTCGGCAACCTGTACCTCAACCGCGGCATCACCGGCGCGCTCGTCGCCCGCCATCCCTTCGGCGGGTTCGGCATGTCGGGCGCGGGCTCCAAGGCCGGCGGCGCCGACTACCTGCACCACTTCACGCTCCCGCGAGCCATCGCCGAGAACACCATGCGCCGGGGCTTCGCGCCGGAGCTTTGAATCTGGGCGTCTCACGCGCCCGCCCTTCATCCCCAAAGGCAACACACCGCCGGCCTCGGGCGCCAGCGGTGTCGTGTTCTGTGATTGGATACCGGGTCAGATCCCGCCGCCACGGCGCGAGACGCCGACCTTCGCCCGCGCGACCTCGACCTGCTTCTGAAGCTTCGCGACTTCCGCGAGGCGGTTAGGCGTGTTCGCCGGGATCGACTTGCTCGTCAGCGCCCGCAGCTCTTCCTCGGCCTTCTGCGAGCTGATCTCTTCCACCGGCGTCGCCTTCTCCGCGAGGATCATCATCCCCGCGCTGGACATCTGGACGAAGCCGCCCTCGACCAGGAAACCGCGCGACCCGCCGGCCTTGCTGCCGCCCTTGGTCGTCTCGGGGAAGTCCAGCCGAAGCTCGCCCAGCCCAAGCCGCGCAACGATCGGCGCCCGACCCGGCAGCACGCCCATGAGGCCGTCCCACGCCGGCAGCGAGGCGTACGTGACTTCCTCGTCCACGAGCTTGGCGGTGGGGGTGACGACGCGGCAGTGGAAGGTCTTCTGAGCCAAGGCAAAGTCCTCGCAATGCGGCCTGCGCAGGCCGGTTCCGATCACTCAGAACCCGGGTCCGGTCCGCGGGGCGGATGATACGCTCCCCATCCGCCCGACGACGCCTCACCCTCCTGACAGGCTCCCCATGACCGCCCGCCGACTCCATCCCGCCTTGGCCCTCGGGCTGCTCGCGCTGCTGCTCGCCGCGGCCGTGGCGGTCCGGCTGCTGGCCGGGGGCGACGGCCGAACCGTCACGGGCCTCTGGGGCTGGCCGGCCTCGGCGGATGTTCTGGATCTTCGCGTCCAGAGAATCGCCGCGGGCGCGGTCGTCGGCGCCGCCCTCGCCCTCGCGGGCGTCTACCTCCAGACCCTCCTCCGCAATCCCCTCGCCTCACCCGACCTGCTGGGCCTGGCCTCGGGCGCGGGGCTGGGCGTCATGCTCTCGGCATACATCAGCGCCGTCGCGGCGCCCGCCCTCACACTCGCCGCCGTCTCGATGCCCTCGATCGCCGTCGCGGGCCCGGCCGCGGTCCTTGGCGCGGGCGCGGCGCTCGCGCTCGTCTTCGTCCTCTCGCGTCGGCGAGGCATCCTCCAGCCCGTCACGCTCATCCTCACGGGCGTGATCGTCTCGATCATCTGCTCCGCCGGCACGCTGCTCGTCAAGCACCTCATGCCCGACCGCGGCTTTGCCGCCTCGCGCTGGCTGCTGGGTTCGATCTCCGACGAACTCACCCTCGCGCACGTCGTGCCGGTGGGGGCGCTCACGCTGGCCGCCGCGGCCGCGGGGCTCGGCATCGCGCGCTCACTCGACGCGAGCAGCCTGAGCGACGAAGAGGCCCGGTCCGTGGGCGTGCCGCTGGCGCGCGTGCGGGCGTTTCTGTTCATCGCGTCGGGCATCCTCGCCGCGGGCGCCGTGGTGCTCGCGGGCCCGATCGGCTTCGTGGGCCTCGTCTGCCCGCACATGGCGCGGATCCTCGCCGGGCCCCGGCACCGCACGCTGATCCCCGCGGCAATGCTCGCGGGCGCGGCGCTGCTGGTCGGCGCCGACGCGCTCGTCAAGCTCCTGCCCCTGGACGCCGGCCGACTGCCGATCGGCGTCATCACCGCGCTCATCGGCGGCCCCGTGCTGATCGCGATGCTCCGCCGCGGCGTGCGCGACTGACAGGCTCACACGTTGAAGTACTTCGCCTCGGGGTGGTGCACGATGATCGCGCTCGTGCTCTGCTCAGGGTCGATCTGCCAGTTCTCCGTCAGCTCGCACCCGATCCGTCCCGGCTCGATCAGCGCCCACAGCGTCTCCTGCATCGACATGTCCGGGCACGCCGGATAGCCGAAGCTGTACCGCGAGCCGCGGTACTTCTGCGTGAACAGATCCCTCACCCGCGGCGCGTCCTCGCCCGAAATCCCCAGCTCCTGGCGCATCCGCTTGTGCCAGAGCTCCGCCAGCGCCTCGGCGCACTCCACGCCCATCCCGTGCAGATACAGATACTCCGTGTAGTCGTTGCGCTCGAAGAGTTTCTTGGCCTCTTCGCTCACACGCCGCCCCATCGTCACGCAGTGCAGCCCGAGCACGTCGAGCTCGCCGCTCTCGATGGGCCTGAAGAAGTCGCTGATGCACAGCCGGCGCTTGTCGGGCTGGCGCGGGAACTTCAGGCGCTGAATCTCGCGCCCATGATCCGCCGCGTCGAAGATCACCAGGTCGTCGCCGTCGCTGTTGCACGGGAAATAGCCGTACACCACGCGAGGCTCGAGGATCTTCTCGTCTCGGCAGCGCGCCTTGAGCCGCTCGAAGATCGGCCTCACATCGTCCTCGAGCACACGCTCATACTCCGCATCGCTCAGTGCGCCCTTCTTGAACTGCCACTGCCCGCGGAACAGCGCGACCGGGTTGATGAAGTTGTAGATCTCATCCAGGTCCAGATCCGTCACCACGCGCGAGCCGAAGAACGGCGCCCGCGGCACGGGCACATCGAGCGCCACATCACTCCGGACCCGCGGCGCGTCGCCCGCTTCGTCCCGCGCGCTCGACTCACCCGCCGGCACCACCGCCATCTTCCGCTTGCGGTTCTCGTTGATGAGATCCTCCGCCGCGGTGCGCTTGGTCATCCGCAGCTTGGCCTCGGCGAGCAGCGTCTCGCCCTTGCCCGTGGTGAGCAGGTCCATGATCCGCAGCCCGTCGAACGCGTCCTTGCCGTAGATGCACGCGCCCTGATACACCTCGCGCAGGTGCCCTTCGCAGTAGTGCCGCGTGAGCGCCGCGCCGCCCAGGATCACGCTCGGGCGCAGGCCCGCCGCGTTCAGCTCGCGCAGGTTCTCCTCCATCACGTTTACGCTCTTGACGAGCAGGCCCGACATGCCGATCGCGTCGGCCTTGTGCTCCTGCCAGGCCTGGATCATCGCGCTCAGCGGCTGCTTGATGCCGAGGTTGACGACCTTGTACCCGTTGTTGGTCAGGATGATGTCGACGAGGTTCTTCCCGATGTCGTGCACGTCGCCCTTGACCGTCGCGAGCACCAGCGTGCCCTTGGTCTGCCCCTGCACACGGTCCATCAGCGGCTCGAGCTGCGCGACCGCCATCTTCATCACCTCGGCCGACTGCAGCACGAACGGCAGCTGCATCCGCCCCGAGCCGAACAGCTCGCCGACGGTCTTCATCCCGTCCAGCAGGTGGTCGTTGATGATGTCCAGCGGGCGATACTTCTTGAGCGCCTCCGCGATCGTTGCGTCAAGTCCGCGCTTCTCGCCGTCGATGATGTGCGCCCGCAGCCGCTCCTCGATCGTCCTGGCCGCCGCGCGCTCCTCGGCGGGCTTTGCCGCCTGCGTCTGCGACGCGAAGAGGTCGATGAACTTCTGCAACGGGTCGCCGTTCGTTCGACGGTCGTAGATCAGGTCCGTCGCCAGAGCCCACTGCTCGTCGGTGATCTTGGTGCGGGGCAGGATCTTGCTCGCGTGCACGATCGCGCCCGTGAGCCCGGCCTCGCGCAGCTCGTGCAGCAGCGCCGAATTGAGCACAACGCGCGCCGCGGGCGAGAGCCCGAACGAGACGTTCGAGAGCCCGACGACCGTCTGCACCGCGGGGAACTCCGCGCTGATGCGCCTGACGCCCTCGACGAGCTCCAGCGCGCTGCGCCGGTCTTCTTCCATGCCCGTCGAGATGGGAAGCACCAGCGGATCGATCAGAATGTCCGCCGGGTCCAGCCCGTGGACGTTCATCGCGCGCTCGATCGCCCGGCGGGCAATCGCGACCTTGCGCTCGGCGGTGCGGGCCATCGCGGCCTGCTTGTCCTCGTCGATCGTGCCGATCACCACGCCCGCGCCATACGTGCGAGCAAGGTGCAGCACCCGGTCAAACTTCTCTTCCCCGTCCTCGAAGTTCGCCGAGTTGATGATGCACTTGCCGCCCGCGTGCTTGAGCCCCGCCTCGATCGTCGCAATCTGCGTCGAGTCGATCATCAGCGGCGCGTCGACCTGCCTCACCACACGCCGGACCACCTCCGTCATGTCCCGGACGTTGTCCCGGCCCGCGTAGTCGACGTTCAGGTCGAGCACGTGCGCGCCCTCGCGCGTCTGTTCCTTGGCCAGCGACACGATCCCGTCCCAGTCCTCGGCCTCCAGCAGCTTCTTGAACGCCCGCGAGCCCGACGCGTTCATCCGCTCGCCCACGATCAGGAACGAGTTGTCCTGCCGATACTCCACGGGCGTGTACAGCGATGCGCATGACTTGCGGGGCCTGCTCCGGGGCGAAATCGGCGCGGGCCGACGGCCCACCGCCTCCACCAGAAGCCGCAGATGTTCGGGCGTCGTGCCGCAGCACCCGCCGACGATCCCCACGCCGTCGCGCTCGATGAACTTCAGCATCGCCTCGACGAACGGCCCCGGCTTGAGCGGGTACTCAGTGCGTCCTTCGACGAGCACGGGCAGCCCCGCGTTGGGCATCACGCTGATCGGACGCGGACTGCCATCGCGCCTGGCCCAGTGCTTGCCGAGCCACTGGACGTGCTCGGCCATCTCCACGGGCCCCGTCGCGCAGTTGAGCCCCAGCGACAGGATCGGATAATCCTCCAGCGCCGTCGCCGCCGCCGCAATCTCCGTCCCCAGCAGCATCGTGCCTGTCGACTCGATCGTGACCGACGCGAGGATCGGGACATCGAGCGCCGAGCGCCCGCGCTCGTCCAGCGCCGCGAGCACCGCGTTGATCGCGCACTTGACCTGCAAGAGGTCCTGGCAGGTTTCGATGATGAAGGCGTCCACGCCGCCGTCGAGCAGCCCGCGCGCCTGCTCGCGATAGCTCGCGAACATCGACGCCCAGTCGGTGTTGCCCAGCGTGATCAGCCGCGTGCCCGGGCCCATCGAGCCCACGACGAACCGCGGCTTGTCGGACGAGTGATACTTCTCGCACGCGGCGCGCGCGACCTCCGCCGCGGCCTTGTTCAGCGCCCTCGTCCGGTCCGCAATCCCGAACTCCGCGAGCACCAGCTCGCTCGCCCCGAAAGAATCGGTCTCGACCGCGTCCACGCCCGCCGCGAGGAACGACTCGTGGATCGTCTGAATCACGTCGGGCCGCGTCTGCGCGAGGATGTCCGTGCAGTTCTCGCAGCCGCAGTAGTCTGTGTCGACCGCCAACGGCACCTGATGGATTGCGGTGCCCATCGCGCCATCGAACACGACGACCCGGCGGGACACTTCCTGGGCAAAGCGGCTGCTCATGAGGCCCAACTGTAGACCCTTCGGGCCAGCATTATCCATTCATCCGCATATACGGATTGAATGGTCCGACAGGGCGACCGGTGGGCGAGCCGATCACTCCGCCGGTTGCTTGGGAGCCGCGGCCGCGCCCGCGAGGATCCCGCCGTCGAGCGTGAACTCCGCCCCCGTGATGTACGCGCTCAGATCGCTCGCCAGGAACACGACCATCGGCGCCACGTCCGCGGGCGTGCCGACGCGCCCGAGCGGCACCTCTCGCGCCAGCTCCGCGAGCGCTGCCTCGCGCTCGGGCCCGGTGCCCAGCACGGGCTCCCACATCGGCGTCAGGATCGTCGCCGGGTGCAGGCTGTTGCAGCGGATCTTCAGGCCCGCCTGAGCGCAGTAGAGTGCGACGGACTTGGTGTGATTGCGCACCGCGGCCTTGCTCGATGCTTACGCGCACGCCGCGGGGATGCCCACGACGCCCGACCGCGACGACATGTTGATGATGCTCCCGCCCCCGCCATCACCCCCGCGCCTCATCGCGGGGATCGCGTGCTTGCAGCCCAGGAACACCCCCTCGAGGTTCGTCGCGTGCACCATGCGGAAGGTTTCGAGCGAGCAGGCGACCGGATCCTGAGGCCCGAGATACGGCTCAAAGCCCGTGATGCCCGCGTTGTTCACGAGGATGTCCAGCCGGCCCTCGCGCGCGACGATGTCCGCGATCGCCGAGCGCCAGGCCGATTCCTCGCGCACATCGAGCGCGAGGCCCCGGACCTTCAGGCCCGCCGACGCGAGCTCGCGCGCCTCGCGCTCCGCGGCGCCGGCGTGCAGATCCGACAGCACCACCGAGGCTCCCGCGCGGGCCAGCGCCTCGGCACACGCGCGACCGATGCCGCGCGCCGCACCGGTCACAAGCGCGATGCGCCCGGCAAGCAGATCAGGCGCGAACCCGCCCAGGGGGGCTGAGATCGCGGCGGGGGAGTCGGGGGTGGGGGTGGGAGTGGTCATGAGCACGGCTCCGGAAGCGATGCGGGTGCAAAAACAAACACGGGCCCGGCATGCCGAGCCCGCGTGAGGTTTTCGAATGAACCCGAGGGGCTCAGGCCTTCTTGGCGCCCTTCTTGAAGTAGTCGCCGGCGTACTTGCGCTGGAACTTCTCAACCCGGCCCGCAGCGTCCACGAACGTCTGCTTGCCCGTGAAGAACGGGTGCGAGCCCGACCAGACTTCCACGTGCAACTCGGGGACGGTCGCGCCGGTCTCGAAGACGACCTGACCGTTGTGGTAGACCTTGCAGTTGTGGAAGTACTTGGGGTGGATGCCGTCCTTCATGACCAGATCTCCGTCCTCAGGGGGCGGAAGCCGGGCGGTCATCGCCGGGCAGGCCGCGGTGAGGGAGAGGATGGTAGGCGACACCCCGCCCGGGGCAAGCGTTTCGCCCCGCCTCAGGCTCATCGTGCGGCATCGGGCGGGACATCCACCCGCGGGCTTCATCCGCGAACTCCGTCCCAAGTCCGGCCCCCGCCGAGCCGATGACGGAGGTCCGCAAGGGTTCGCGGGGCGGCACTTGACCGCTGGCCTCTGTCCGGTACCCTTTGCTCCCTGCCCGTCGGATGCCGGCCACGGCGTCTCGGTGGATTCCCCGATAGCTCAATGGTAGAGCGAGCGGCTGTTAACCGCTAGGTTCTAGGTTCGAGTCCTAGTCGGGGAGCTTCCTTCCGACCCCGCCTCACGGCGGGGTCGTTTGGTTTACAGGCGGCCCGTTTCGCCCTTCGCGGCGGGTTGGCCAGAAAGCCCGCACAATCCAAGCGGTTTGGCGATTGCCGGGCTTGGCCCGCCGCGCTCTCGGTTCGAGACCGATTCAGAGCCAACCGGTCAGGACACCGGGTGTCTCGTCATGGGTGCGTCGAAATCCTCTCGAACTCTCGGAGTCTCGGGTTGACGGGCGGAGGGGTTAACAGGGCGT
>JANRKN010000126.1:0-6289 GCA_033763435.1 Planctomycetota bacterium | reverse complement strand
TGCGTGTGCGCGGTGTCCTCCCAGCCCGAGCTCGCGATCGCTTTCGCCACGCCGAAGTCGATCACCTTCGGCACCGGTTTGCCCTCGATCTCGGCGACGAGCACGTTCGAAGGCTTCAAATCGCGGTGGATCAGGCCCTTGTGGTGGGCGTGCTGGACGGCTTCGCACACGGGGACGAATAACTCCAGCCTCTGACGCAAGGTGAGCTTACGTTCGTCGGCGAAGCTCGTGATCGGCGCGCCCTGCACGTACTCCATCACGAAGTACGGCCGACCCGAACTCGTCACGCCGCCGTCGAACACGCGCGCGACGTTGGGGTGGTCCATCACCGCGAGGGCCTGGCGCTCCTGCTCGAAGCGCGCGACGACGGCCGCGGAGTCCATCCCGGGCTTGATGATCTTCAGCGCAACCTGCTGCAGCATCGGCTCGCGGCGCTCGGCGAGCCAGACCGTGCCGAAGCCGCCCTCGCCCAGCACACGCACGAGCGTGAACGGTCCGATGCGGTCGCCCGTGCCTTCGGCGAATCGCCTGCCTCGCGAAGCAATGTCCGACGGCGCAGGCTGGCTGGCGGTTGGTGTGTCGTCGTTGGGGGGCTGGCTGCCGGTCGTCCGCGTGTCGTCCGGGGGCGGGGTGGGCATGCGCCGAGTGTACCAGAGGGGCGCGGGCGCCAGCGTGGTGCTGGCCACGGAGGCGCGCTGAGGACGATCTGTCGGGCGGAGTGAGAATGCTGCGTAAACCCTGTCGTTCGACAGGGGATTTGCGATATGCTGAGCAGATGATCGCACGATTGTCAGCGGCCCGGCGGAGTCTCGCTCTCGTGGCTCTGTCGGTGTGCGCCGGGGCGGCGATCGCGCAGCCTTCGCGGGTGCTGCGTCAGGATGAGTATGCCGATCGCTTGCGAGCGATGTGGCTTGCGCAGTGCGTCGCGAACTGGACGGGCCTGCGGACTGAGGGGCAGCGCCAGAACCCGCCGTTCTACACGGATGCGAGCTGGGGGACGGGCTCGCCGCAGATCACGTTCGTGTTTCAGGATCCCTTCGGCGCGGACGACGACACGGACATTGAGTATGTCTACTTGCACCTCTGGAACCAGCACGCGACGAACCGCCTGACGTCGGCGCAGCTTGCCTCGGGCTGGATCACGCACATCAACCGCTTCATCTGGGTCTCCAACGCCCGCGCGCGGGCGCTCATGGACCGGGGCGTGCGCCCGCCCTCCACCGGCATGCTCGTTGCCAATCGCGACGCGCTGCGCATCGACGCGCAGCTCACCACCGAGCTCTTCGGCGCGCTCGCGCCCGGCATGCCCGAGGTCGCGCTTGACCTTGCGGACCTGGCGATCTCCACCACCGCGACCGGCTACGCGGCCCACGCGGCGGAGTACTTCGTCGTTCTCTACAGCCTCGCGACGCAGGTGCCCGCGGGGCTCTCGGGGCGCGACCGCGCGCTGTGGCTCGTGCAGCGCGCGCGTGAGTATCTTCCCAACACTTCCAAGAGCGCCGACGTTGTGGACTTTGTGCTCGCGGATTACCTCGCGAACCCCGACGCGAACGACTGGGAATCCACGCGCGACAAGGTGTACCAGCGCTATCAGCTCAACGCCGCGGCCAACGGGTTCGTCTATCGCGATTGGTACGAGTCCACCGTCAACTTCGCGGGCGGCATCGCGGCGCTGCTGTATGGCGCGTGCGACCTCAAGCGCACGATCCAGATCGGCACGCTCTGGGGATGGGACAGCGACAACGCGACCGCGACGCTCGGCGGGCTGCTGGGCCTGATGCACGGCACGCAGTGGGTTCGCGATGCGTTCCCGACGCAGACGCTCTCTGATCGCTTCTGGGTCACGCGCACGCGCGACAACCTGCCCGACTATCTGCCGGCGGACGCGGGCGCGGAGGACACGTTCACGCTGATGGCTCAGCGGATGTTGCCGCGGGTTGAGCAGACGATTCTCGAGGCGGGCGGGCGCGCCGACGCTGACACGCGACGCTGGGTTCTGCCCCGGCCCGCGGGCGGACCGGCGGTGCTGCACAACCCGACGTGGCAGCGCAACGTTCGCTCGGCGAATCGGCGCGTGCGCGACGAGGGCGGCACAGTGACGGCCTCGGGCGCGTTCGGCTCACCGCCGCCCGGAGATTCCGGCGCGGGCTGGCCGGGCTATTACGCCAACGCTGTCGAGCTCGACGGCCGCGGGCGCGAGCCGTCGAACGCGGATCTGACGTTCTACACGAGCTTCGGCACCGGCAGCACCGCGACGCTCACCGTGACGTACGACCGCGCGGTCCAGGCGAGCGCCGTGCGGTTTATCGAGGGCGATCACTATCCCTCCCCCACCACGCCCGCGCCGAACGGCGGATGGTTCACGTCCGTGAGCGTACAACTGCTGATCGGCGGCGTGTGGACGCCCGCCACCGGCGCATGGTCCGAACCGCTCGACGCGGCACGACCCTTTCAGACGATGGACTTTGTGCTGAGCGCGCCCGCGACGGTCACGGCGGTGCGGCTCAGCGGCCCCGCGGGCGGGAGCAACACGTTTGTGACGTGCGCGGAGCTTGATATGCTCGCGCCCTTTGCGCCGCCGACGCGCCCGAGCTTTGATGTCAACAGCGATGGCCGGGTGGACATCGAAGACCTGCACGCGATCCACGCGACGCCGACGGATCTGGACGGTTCGGGTGCCGCGGATGAACACGACCGGGCGTACCTGGAGGCGCTTTTGCGCGCGGGTGAGCTGGCGGACATGCGCAACGGGCGGTGAGGCGGCGCGTTCGGGTAGGTCGGCTCTCCGAGCCGACGGTCCTGTTCGCCTACCTTGGGTGCCACGGCTTGGCGCTCGGGCCATGCCGTGCGATCCGCGTCCAACCACGGCTTGAGCGCCCGAGCCCGCTCAAGCCGAGCCACCCGACCCCAAGATCAAGGCTTGGCCCAAATCTCTAGGCCCCGAAGTTTCCGACTCCAAGCCTCGCGATCTTGTGCCCACTGAGATCTTGAAACTGCCTCAACAGCACCATCGCGTGTTATTGTAATTGCAATATTAGGAATGGCGACAGTAGGCAAAGCGACGGCAACGATCGCGTCAGGAGGCAAAGATAAATTGCCGCCGACTAAAATCATGACGTCAAAACTTCTCTCCCAACCATCGTAGAAATCAAAACTCTCAGGCGCGATTACACGCCCTGCGCCACCCCCCAAACCGACCAAATCTAGGCACTTTGAGCCTACCAGCCCACCAGTGCTTGATGGCCAGGAAGACTCGCGACGTATATAGCAATTGATCGCATCCAAAACGTCAATTAATCGCTCCGGCCTAATGATCTCGAGCCGCTGGTTCATCGTAAATCGACTGCGATTGCTTCGCACATTAACAAATAGCACAAATACTAAGACGACGACACCCGCCGCAGCCACGCCCACTAATTGAGACTGTTTCCGAAGCATGCGATCTCTCTTCTCGCAGCAACTCGCCGGGTACCGCACCTTTGGTGCCACGGCTTGGCCCAAGCGCCCAGCCGTGCGATCCGCGTCCAACCACGGCTTGAGCGCCAAAGCCCGCTCAAGCCGTGCCACCCGTTCGCGGAGCGAAGCGACGTCCGCGCGTGGGCGTGGCGCGTGCTGGCCCGGGCCGGGGCAACCATGTGGGAGAGTGTAACGGAAGATGAGAGGTCGGGTGGTGTGAGGCGCGGTTGGGAGAGCGGGGCACGGCGTGAGCACCACGCTCCCTCGGGGCATGGTGGCACCCAAGGCGAGGGAGAAGAAAGGGGAGCGGGCGGGTCGGCTCGGAGGGGCGACCTACCGAGGACAGACCTATGCACAATCAAAGGCAGGACATGGATTTGCGTGCACATTGATCGGATTTTGTTTGGATGCGCCCTTGACGGGCAGTGTCCGTACAGTATCCTGACAGAATGCGCCTTTCGACCGAGCAACAGACGGTCCTTTCGCCCGGGAGGTCGGCCAGTCCGCGGAGCGGCGAGGATCGGCGTGCGCAGCTTGAGGCCTTGGCGGAGCGGACGAGATCGGTGCTGAGTTCGCGGGTGGGACTGACGGGTGGGGTGGGCGGGCCGGTGGCTGTGCCGTGGGGCTTGGAGGCGATCGATCGGACGTTGCCCGCGCGGGGGCTGTGCGCGGGGGCGATTCATGAGTTGACGTCGGGGCGGGAGGGCGCGTGGCCGCCGATGACGGCGATGCTGCGGCTGGCGAACTCGGCGCGGGAGCGGCTTCGGCCCATGCTGACGGTGTGCGTGGGGCTGCCGGGCGTCTGGCCTCACGCGCTGGCCGCGGCGGGGCTGGATGTTTCGCGCTGTCTGGTGATCGACGCGGCTCAGGACCGCGCGTGGGCGATGGACGTTGCGCTCCGCGCGGGCGCGCTCGTGCTGGGCGATGCGTCGGGGCTGGATCTGTTTCTGACGCGCCGGCTGCAGCTCGCGGCGGAGAGCTCGGGCGCGCTGGCGCTGCTGACGCGGTCGGACCTGCGGACGCCCTCGGCCGCGGCGACGAGGTGGAGCATCGAGCCGCTGGCCCACGGCATGCGCGAGGCCTCGGGCGAGAGCGACGCTTCGCACGCGCGGCGGTGGAGCGTGGAGCTGGTGCGGTGCAAGGGAGCGCAGCCGGAGGCGGGGCTGCCCCGGCGCTGGAGCGTGGAGCTGGACCATGAAGCGTGCCCTGGCCGTGTGGCTGCCCGAGTTCTCGACGGATCTGCATCGGCGGCGGATGGGTACGGGGATGGGCGAGTCGGCGGGCGGGCCGGTGATGCTGACGCGCGCCGTCGGAGGGCGTGAGACGATCGCGCGGTGCTGCGGGCTGTCGCTCGCGGCGGGTGTGAGGCTCGGGATGGACCTTGCGCAGGCGCGCGCGCTGCTGCCCGCGGGGTGTGTGCCGATGGTTGCAGCGGCGGAACCGGCGCGCGAGGCGCGGGCGCTGGTGTCACTGGGGCGGTGGATGCTGCGGGTTTCGCCGAGGGTCGCGGTCGATCCGCCGGACGGGCTCTTGGCGGACATCACGGGGACGGAGCATCTGTATCGGAGCGAGGCTCGGCTGATTCGGTCGCTCCGGCGTGCGCTGCAGAGGCTTGGGCTGCGTGCGCGGCTGGCGAGCGCGGGGACGTTCGGCGCGGCGCGGGCGATCTCGCGCGGCGCGGGTGTGGGCACCATGGCCGTGCCGGGCGGGGTCGTTGTGCCGCGCGGGGAGGAATGCCGGGCGGTAAGTGAGCTCTCGCCCGAGGTGCTGGGGTTGGATGAGCCGACCCGAGCGACGCTGGAGGCGCTGAACATCCGAACCATCGGGCAGATTCTGGCGATTCCGCGCGCAAGCCGCGCGGGCAGGCTGGGGCTGACGCTGCTCCGCACGCTTGATCGGGCGCTGGGGCTCGAGCCTGAAACCCTCGAGTTTCTCAGGCCTGCGGAGCCCGTGCGCGAGCGGCTCGAGTTTGCGGGGCCCACGACGCACGCCGAATCGATCGCGAGCGCGGCGCGGCGCACGCTGGAACGCTTCGCGGCGCTGCTGCGGGCGCGCTCGCTGGGGGTGCGGCAGCTGACGCTGAGGCTTGTGCGTGCGCGGGCGGAGGCGCAGGAGCTGACGATCGTGCTGAGCCGCCCGAGCGCGAGCGAGCGGCATCTGTGGTCGCTGCTCGCGACACGGCTGGAGCGCGTGGACACCGAGCGCGGCGAGGGCATCGAGGCGGTGGAGCTTGTCGGGGTGCGCTGCGAACGGCTCAGGCCCGCGCAGATGCTCAGCCCGGACCTGGGCGCGCCGGGCGTGGACGCGCTGGGGCTTTCCGACGACGACCGCGCGGCCGAGCTGCTCGACACGCTGATCGCGCGCCTGGGCCATGAGCGCGTGCTGAGGCCCGAACTGTGCGCGAGCCATCTGCCCGAGCGGACGTCGCGGCTTGTGCCTGCGTCCGAGCCGAGGCGGGCGCGGCCTGAGAACGCGCTGGCGGACGACCCGCGCCCGACGCTGCTGCTTCCCAGGCCCGAGCGCGCGCGGGTGACGGCGATGAGCCCCGAGGGGCCGATCGTGCAGATCGATTGGCGGGGCGAGGTTTTACGCGTGAGGCGGTGCATGGGGCCCGAGCGGCTGGGGGCGGAGTGGTGGCGATGGGAGACGCCGCCGCCGGACCGGGAGTACTTCGCGGCGGAGCTGGAGAGCGGACGCTGGGTGTGGGTGTTCCGTCAGGCGGGGACGGGGCGGTGGTTTGTGCATGGGGTATGGGCGTGAAGGGGTGTGGGCCTGAGGGAGTGTGGCATGCCTGAGAATGAGTTTCCCAAGCTGAGGCCGCATCCGTTTCGTG